>NC_013946.1:929237-1238982 GCF_000024425.1 Meiothermus ruber DSM 1279 | reverse complement strand
TTCGGCACCGCCTATGCCTTTGCCCAGAACGTGGAGCTGGAGTACAAGCGCAACGAGGAGCGCTACCGCCTGATCAAGTGGGGCCAGAACGCCCTCAAAAACTTCCGCGCGGTGCCCCCCGGCACCGGCATCGTGCACCAGGTGAACCTCGAGTACCTGGCCTCGGTGGTGATGACGCAAAAAGGCGAAGATGGTCGACTCTATGCCTTCCCCGACAGCCTGGTGGGCACCGACTCCCACACCACCATGATCAACGGCCTGGGCGTGCTGGGCTGGGGGGTGGGCGGCATCGAGGCCGAAGCGGTGATGCTAGGCCAGCCCTACTACATGCTGGCCCCCAAGGTCATCGGCTTCAAACTGACCGGCGAGCTGCCCGAGGGGGCCACCGCCACCGACCTGGTGCTGCGCGTGACCGAGATGATCCGCAAGCACGGTGCGGTGGGTAAGTTCGTGGAGTTCTACGGCCCTGGGGTGTCCAAACTGCCGCTGGCCGACCGCGCCACCATCGCCAATATGTCGCCCGAGTACGGCGCCACCATGGGCTACTTCCCCATCGACGAGGAGACCCTGGCCTACCTGCGCCTCACCGGGCGTTCCGACGAACAGGTTGACCTGGTGGAGAAGTACGCCAAAGCCACCGGCCTGTGGCGCACCGACGACGCCGCGCCGGTGTATAGCGAGCACCTCGAGCTCGACCTCTCCACCGTGGTGCCCGCCCTGGCCGGCCCCAAGCGCCCCCAGGATCGGGTCAACCTGGGCGAGGTGAAGAAGAGCTTCCTCGAGCACCTCACCAAAGACCCCAAGGAGCGCGGCTTTGGCCTCAGCCCCGACAAGCTGGACGCCAAAGTAACGGTCAAGCGGGGCCTCGAGGAGTTCGACCTCCGGCACGGCTCGGTGGTGATTGCCGCCATCACCAGCTGCACCAACACCTCCAACCCCAGCGTGATGCTGGGTGCGGGCCTGCTGGCTAAAAAAGCTGTGGAGGCCGGCCTCGACACCCAGCCCTGGGTTAAAAGCAGCCTGGCTCCTGGCTCCAAGGTGGTAACCGAGTACCTGGACGCCGCCGGCCTCACCCCCTTCCTCGAGGCCCTGCGCTTCCATACCGTGGGCTACGGCTGCACCACCTGCATCGGCAACTCCGGGCCGCTGCCCGAAGACATTTCCAGGGCCGTGAAGGAGGGCGACCTGGTGGTGGCCGCGGTGCTCTCGGGCAACCGCAACTTCGAGGGCCGGATCAACCCCGATGTAAAGGCCAATTACCTCGCCAGCCCCATGCTGGTGGTGGCCTACGCTATCGCAGGCCGCATCGATATCGACTTCACCACTGAGCCCATCGGCTACGACCCCAACGGCAAGGCCATCTACCTAAAAGACATCTGGCCCAGCCAGGAGGAGATCCGCCAGGCCGTGCACCAGACCCTGGATGCCGAGATGTTCCGCCGCCAGTATGCCACCGTCTTCGAGGGCGACGAGCGCTGGAAGGCCCTGCCGGCCCCCACCGGCCAGCTTTATCAGTTCGACCCCAACAGCACCTACATCCAGAACCCGCCCTTCTTCGAAAACCTGGGCCAGGCCCGCGAGATCGGCGACATCAAGGGCGCGCGGGTGCTGCTGCTCCTGGGCGACTCCATCACCACCGACCACATCTCGCCCGCCGGCAACATCGCCAAGAACTCCCCCGCCGCCAAGTACCTGATGGAGCGCGGGGTCGAACCCGCCGACTTCAACAGCTACGGTTCCCGCCGCGGCAACCACGAGGTGATGATGCGCGGCACCTTTGCCAATATCCGCATCCGCAACCTGATGCTGGACGGCAAAGAGGGCCCCTACACCAAGAAGCTGCCCAAGTCTGAGCGCGGCAGCGAACCCGGCACCGGCGAAGAGATGTTCGTCTACGATGCTGCCATGCAGTACAAGGCCGAGGGCACGCCCCTGATTGTGATCGGCGGTATTGAGTACGGCAACGGCAGCAGCCGCGACTGGGCCGCCAAAGGCACCTACCTGCTGGGCGTGAAGGCGGTCATTGCCCAAAGCTTCGAGCGCATCCACCGCAGCAACCTGGTGGGCATGGGGGTGCTACCCCTGCAGTTCCTGCCGGGCCAGAACGCCGCCAACCTGGGCCTCACCGGCTACGAGGTGTTCGATATTCTGGGCCTCGAGGACATCACCCCCGGTAAGGAACTCACCGTGGTGGCTACCCGCTCCGACGGCAGCCAGGTGAGCTTCCAGGTCAAGGCCCGCATCGACACCGTGGTGGAAGTGGACTACTACAAAAACGGCGGGATTCTGCAAACCGTACTGAAGAACATGTTGGCCGAGAAGACCAGGGCATAAAAGCCTGGACGAGTTGCCTGGTGGCGGAGCTACAACCCTCCGCCACCATATTCTTGATCAAAGCCCTTCAATCAGGGTAGAGAAACTGCCGGTAGGGCTGTGCTAACATAAACCTGCTTTGGCCGCGTGACTAAAGGGAGTTTAGAAGCATTAACTCCCCAAAAGTTGCTGGCATCCCGGAGAGTAGATGAAACCTACCGTCAGCGTGGTGGTACCAGCCCGCAATGAAGAAGAGATGATCGGGGCATGCCTGGAGTCTATTCTGCAACAGGAGCCACCCCCGCACGAAGTTATTCTGGTGGACAACGGCTCCACCGACCGAACCGGCGAGATTGGACGCCGCCTGGGGGTGCAGGTAATCTACCAGCCCCAGCCCGGTCTGCACATCGCCCGTCAGACCGGCCTCGAGGCCGCCAGCGGGGAGGTTGTGGCCGCCACCGATGCCGACTGCAGGGTACAGCCCGGCTGGATTGCCGCCATCCAGGAGGCTTTTAGTGACCCCGAGGTGGTGGAAACCTACGGCCCGCTCGAGTTTTTCGATGGCCCTCTGTTCGACCGGCTGCTCTCGCGCTACGGCTACCCGCTGTTTTTAGGCATCATGGCTAAGCTAGGCCAGCCCAACACCGCCGGGGGCAACCACGCGGTGCGCCGACAGGTAGCCCTCGAGGTGGGCGGTTACGACGTACCCTTCGGCGAGGATCTGCGGCTGATGCTCAAGCTCAAGCAGCGGGGCAAGATCGTTTACACGCCCAAGGCCAAGGTGCTCACCTCGGGCCGCCGCCTGAGCAAAGGGCGCTGGAAGATGTACGGGGTGCACCTCAAGAATATCTGGGCCCGCCTGCGAGGGGCTCCGCAGGACTACGGCCCCGACTACTACGCCGACCGAGAACGGCAATAACCCCCTGGAGTGTCATTGCATCCGCTAAAGTGAGGCCGTTGTGGAAGTTGTCGTCCTGCTCTTGCTCCTGCTGGCCCTTTATCTGGGGGCCGACCTGGTCTACCGCTGGATGGGCGTGGGTTCAATTGCCTGGGGCCGCCGAAGCAGCCCGCAAATTGCCCTCACCTTCGACGATGGGCCCAGCGCCCACACCGAGGCCATCCTCGAGCGCCTGCGACAACACGGGGTAAAGGCAACCTTTTTCGTACTGGGCAACCAAGCAGAAAAATACCCCGAGCTCCTGGAAAAAATCCGGGCCGAAGGGCATCAAATTGAGTCCCACGGCCAGGTGCACCGCCCGGCCTTCCTGCTGTGGCCCTGGCAGGAGGCCCGCCAGATTCGGGCCATACCCGGTCGCTTCTACCGACCGCCCCACGGCATTCATACCCCTTTTACCCGCTGGCTGGCTAAGGCCGCGGGCAAACAGATAGCCCTGTGGGACGTGGAGTCGAAGGACTGGACAAAGCAAGACCCCCAGGCCCTGGCCCAGCGCATTCTGGTATGGTGCAAGCCCGGTTCCATTGTTTTGTTGCACGACAATGACCGTTTTCCACAAACCCTGGCAATCCTGGATGAAATTCTGCCCAGGCTAAAAGAACTCGGCTATCAGCCGGTACGGCTTGACGAGCTCGAGGCCCAACCGCTCACCTGGCGCGAGGGGCTCATGCGGGCCAGCCAGGGCGGGCACGAGCGCTACTTTATCAAGAACAAAGTAGAGCGGCTGGGGCTGGGCCCTTTCGATTATCTAGCGGTAAGCCCCTGCGCCTTTCCTGGCCCCAGCCAGCCCGGGTTGCAAAAGGGCGACCCCAGCCTCGAGGTGCACCTCGACTCGGTACGCACCCCCGCCATGACCCAGGTCCAGCTACTGCGCGAAGGCCGCAAGGGCTTCACGCTGCTGGCCGAGTATGTGCAGTCTAGGCCGGAGATAAGAGGCGTCTGGGGCATCTCCCAGGCGGCGGCGGGGTTGCGGGTGTTTGGGTTTCACCTGGCCCCCGTCACCTTCCTGCAACGGCTGATTAGTGGCACAGCCAGCGCATGGTTTTTGTGGCTTTATCGAGGAGAGCTGCCCAAGCGCTCGTTACCCGCAGCCCTGCTGGGGTACAGCCCCCGGGAGGAATTTCTAGCCCGGTGGCTTAAATCTTCTCCCAAGGTCTCTTCTGAACCGCTGCAAGAGCGGTAATTGCTGGCTGTGCTAACATAATACCCGTGCGTCTATACCGCATCGGCCTGTTCACCGACACCTACCTGCCTGGGCCCAACGGGGTGGCTACCAGCGTTTACCTGCTCAAGCGCGAGCTGCGCCGTATGGGCCACGAGGCCTGGGTGCTGGCCCCCGAGATGCCGGACGCCGACCCCCGTGAAGACTGGGTGGTACGGGTGCCCAGTGTGCCCTACCCCTTTTTTGAAAACCAGCGGCTGGCCATGCCCAGCAGCCGCCTGCTGCCCACCGAGTTCGAGATTTTCCACACCCACACACCCCTGTTTATCGGCATCTGGGGCGCGCGGCTGGCCTACCGCCACCGCCTGCCCCACGTCTCTACCTTCCACACCCATCTAGAAAAGTACGCCCATTACATCCCCGGTGTCGCCACCCTCGACAAGTATGTGGGCATCATGCAGAAAGTCTGCCAGGCTTTCTACAACCGGGCCGATGTGGTCATCGCCCCAACCAACCCGGTCAAGCAACTGGCCGAAAGCTACGCCATAGAGCGCGAGATTAGAGTAATTCCCACTGGCATCGATACCGATATTCTGGAGTCGGCCCCCGACCCGGTCTCACCCTGGCCCAGCGGCAAGCGACGCCTGTTGCATGTGGGCCGCCTGGGGAAGGAAAAAAGTGTGGATGTGGTAATTCGCGCCCTGGCCGAAATTCGCAAGGAATTGGATGCCCACCTGGCCCTGGTGGGTATGGGGCCCGAACAGGATGAGCTGGAGAAGCTGGCCCACAGGCTGGGATTATCCGAGCATCTCACCTTTGTGGGGCCGGTGCCCTACGAGAAAATCGGCGGATATTACCGCATGGCCGAGCTGTTCTTGTTCGCCAGTGAGACCGAAACCCAGGGCCTGGTGCTCTGGGAGGCCCAGGCGGTGGGCGTGCCGGTGGTGGCGGTGGGCGCCGAAGGCACTCTGCAGGGGGTCGAGGTAGGCAGCAGCGGCTACCTGGTGCAGCCTGGCGACTATCGGGCCATGGCCGAGCGGGCCCTCGAGCTTCTCCAGAACGAACCACTGCGCCAGCGTTTCAGCGAAGGAGCCCGTAAGTTTGCCGACCAGCGCACCGCCCGGCGCGTCGCCGAGCAGATCGTAGCCATCTACGACGAGGCCACCCGCCTGGTGGAGATCGAGCCGCGCCGCCTCAAAATCCCCTTCCCCCGCCTACCCCAGAGCAGCCTGAGCAGCCCCCGCTAGTGCTAAAGCTCATCTACTCGAGGCCGTGACCCGTTATCGCATCCGCACCCGCCCCACCCAGCCCTTCGCCGGTGAGCGAACCCAGGCCGTACCGGGACGGGGCCTCGAGTTCTACGAGCTGCGCGGCTACACCCAGGGCGACGAACCCCGCTTTATAGACTGGCGCGCCTTTGCCCGCACCGGGCGGTTGTATACCCGCATCTTCCAGGCCGAAGCCCCCGCCCGGTTTACATTCTTTCTGGATGGCTCCAAAAGCATGCTGCTACACGGCAAACAAGCCTATGCCGAACGGGCAGCGCGCATCCTGTTGGAGCTAGCCCGGCCAGAAGGTGCTTTTTTGTGGGGTGGGGGGCGCTACCAGGGCCGGCTGAGCTGGGTCGAGTCGGGGCCTTCGGCCCTGCTGACGCTGCCCCGGCCTAAAGGGGTCACGGTACTGATAACCGACGGCCTGGATGAGCTGGACTGGTCGCGCCTGCTGCAGAAACTCCAGCGGGTGGTGCTGGTGCAGGTTCTGGCCCCCGAGGAGGCGTCGCCTGGCTTTGCCGAGGCTTTGCTGCAAGATGTGGAAGTAGGGCAGCGGTTGGAGGTAGGGCCGGCGGAGGTACAGGCCTATCGAGAAGCCCTGGCCCAGCACCTGCTGCGCCTGAAAACCACCGCCCGCCGCCTGGGCAGCTATGCGCTGTTGCGCGTAGGGGAACCCATTGTGCCGGCCCTGCTACGCCAGGGCGTTTTGGAAGAGCGTTAGAGAAGAGGGGGGTGTGGAGGGCTATAATCCCCCATGGACTCCCCACGTGCTCCGGAGGAGCACATAGCATAGTGGGCGGCAAATGGGCGGTATGATCTCCTTGGGAACATCGTTTCCCGTGCCCCTTGAAACCTGGAGTAGGGGGTTCCATCGGGTAGTCCGATGGGTAAAACTCCAAACGAACACCCGTGGCATCCGCCCCGCCAAGGCGGGGCGGGAAGCACACCGCTCGCCTGCCGATACGGAGCCAAGGTTTTCTATGGGCTCGGACGGAGCCTTCGGGGATGGGTACGGCGTGGGCCGTCCCGTGAGAACCGAGACCCCGTTCTTTAGAACGGGGAGTCGTCGCCGGTTTGGATTTAACTCCTAGAGCCCTAACCAAGCTATACCGAAAAGGCTTCAGGCGGCAGGGCATAGCCCAGAGCCTCCAGCAGGGCCGCTAAATGGAACTTTTGGAACTCGTCCGGGGGCACATACTCCCCAACCAGGCGCAGGGCCTCGGTAGGTAGGGGTTTGAGGGCAATCACGCTGTGGTAAGGCTGAAGCAGGGATAGGGGCAGGCTGCCACCCGCGTACACAATTAGGTCGGCCTGACGGGCCACCACCGCAGCCTGAACCTCGGCCACCGCCACCACCCCGCGTTGTGGAGGCGGCAGCCGCTCCAGAAAACTTTCACCTTCTGGGAAGCTTCGGCTAAGCACCGAGACTTTGGTCAGGCCGCGCAACCCCTGGGCCAGCTCCGCGCGCGCCGGGCCCAGCCAGAGGGCTCTGTCGCCAAAAGCATAACGGCGGATCAGGTTGGCCAGTGCGATGGGCTCGAGGTAGAACCCACGCACCCCGGTCATCTCGGGCAGCACCAGGTCAACCCGCCGGGCCTGGATGGCCTCGGGCTCGAGGTGCCGCACCACATCCAGGGCCAGGGCCTGCAGGCCGGGGTCTTCCAGCACCGCACCCCGGAAGCCTAAGGGCAGCAGGCCGGCCAGGGCGGCCTCGAGGTGGGTTCCGGGCTGGCTGGGATAAACAAACAAGGGCAGATTGTGGTGCAGCGAAGCCGCCAGAAGCGGCTCAAACCAACGGCTGTGACCCGGATGAAAAACCACCAGCGGGCGGGTTGCGGTGTAGTCTTGGGCGCGCATCGCCCCCTAATCTACAACGCCCCCAGCCCATCCAGCCTCAAAAGTCTTGCACAATGAAGCCCACCGTAAAGCGCTGAAAGCTCTCCGAGCCCACAATCTGGCTGACCTCGAGGTAGGGACGGTAGCCCCGATCGGGAAACTGCACCCCCGCAGAGAATATGGCATAGAAGCGCTCCCCCAGGCGCAGCCGCAGCTCGTTTTGCGCGGTGTAGCCGGTAATGCCCAGCGCCAATCCGCCGGCCAGATAAGGCCGCACCAACAAAGAAACCGGCAGCACATAGACCGCTTCGCCGCTCAGGTAAAGCCCCAGATGCCCCATGAAATTGCCGTTTGGGCCGTTGCGCACAGAAAAGCCAAGGTCGGCCCCCCCAGCCAGCGCCAGGCCCGACACCAGGACCAGCACCACCCCAAGGCGGCGAATCAAGCTGACCATGCCCCTACCCTACTCCGCCAGATGCCACCTGTGCAAGGAAGCCCTAACCAGCTTAATCACTCGAGCCGCTCGAGGCCGGCAAACTTGACCGCCAGCCGCTTCAAACCCACCCCAGGAAACATCACCGTAACCTCTCCACCCATTGCGGCCACCACCGTCCCGCTGCCAAACTTGGGGTGTCTGACTTTTTCTCCACCCTTAAACTCGGCTAGCTGGGTTCTGGGCTTGGGTTCGGGGCGGGCCTGTGGGAGCACCCGCACCTCGCTATCGCCAAAGGCCCCCACCTCCTTGAGCAGGTCTTGGGGGATATCCTCCAGAAAGCGGCTTGGGCGGGTATACTCGCGCTTGCCGTAGGTCTCCCGTTCTTCGGCATAAGACAGGTAAAGCCGTTCCTGGGCCCGGGTGATACCCACGTAAAACAGGCGCCTTTCTTCCTCCAGGTCTTCCAGCCGATGCAGGCTGTTGCGGTGGGGCAGCAGGTTTTCTTCCAGGCCCACCAAAAATACCGTGGGAAACTCGAGGCCCTTGGCGTTGTGCAAGGTCATGAGGGTAACGGCTTCTGCCGGGGCATCGCCCTGGGGCTCCTCGGCCTTGGCGGTAAGGGCCACCGAGTCGAGGAAGTCCGAAAGACTACCACCCTCCTCTTCTTCCCAGTCTTGCGCGGCCCGTAAAAGCTCTTCCACGTTTTGCAGGCGGTCTTCACCGTCCGGCTCCTGCTTCAGGGCCTCGCGAAAGCCCGTCTGTTCCAGCACCCGCTGGAAAAAAGCCGTAGGGCCAGACTCAAAAGCAGCCTCTATCAGTTCGTCCAGCAGGCGCACAAAGGCCTGTACCTGCTGGGGACGGCTAATCACCTGCTCGGCCACACGAAAAGCCTCAAAAACCGTGGTGCCGGTCTTCTGGGCGTGTTCAACCAGCCTGGATACCGTGGTCGCCCCAATGCCGCGGGGTGGCGTATTGACGATGCGGCGCAGGTTGATCGAGTCGGCCGGGTTCACCGCCACGCGCCCGTAGGCCAGCAGGTCTTTGATCTCCCGCCGCTCAAAAAACCCCACCGCCCCCACCAGCCGCACCGGAACGTTGGCCCGCCGCAGGTGCTCTTCCAGCAGGCGGGACTGGGCATTGGTTCGGTAAAGCACCGCAATTTGCTGAAAATTCCCCAGCTTCACAATTTCCCGGGCCACAAAAGCGGCCTCTTCGCGGGCGTTGGGGGCGCGGTACAGGCGCACCGGCTCACCCCCCGGCCTGGTCGGGCGCAGCACTTTTTCCAGGCGCAGGGCGTTTTTCTCGATGACCGCGTTGGCCACCCGGAGAATACTGCTGCTCGAGCGGTAGTTTTCCTCCAGGCGAATCACCCTGGCTCCTGGATAGTCTTTGGTGAAGTCGAGGATGTTGTTGATATCGGCGCTTCGGAAACCATAAATGCTCTGGTCGGGGTCGCCTACCACCATCAGGTTGGGTCGTTCACCAGCCAGCAGGCGGGTGAGTTTGTACTGCACCGGATTGGTGTCCTGGTACTCATCCACATGAATAAAACGGGCCCGCTGCTGCACCTTGTGCAAAACCTCGGGGTGCTGTTCAAACAGCTCGATGGTTAGCAGCAGCAGGTCGTTGAAGTCCAGGGCTCCTTGCATTCGCAGCCCACTCTGGTACTTGCGGTAAACCTCGGCGGCCGCATCCTTGGGCACGCCGCCGATAAAGTCGGGGGCCTCGCGCATATACTCCGCCAGGCCGGCCCCCCGGTTCTTGATGCGGTCGATCATAGCCCGGAAGGGGCCTGGCTTGGCCTCGAGCTCGAGCTCTTTCAAAACCTCCTTCAACAGGGTGTTTTGATCGTCTTCATCGTAAATCACAAAGCCCGGCCTAAGCCCCACGTACTCACCGTAGGTGCGCAAAATTCGCACCGCTGCCGCGTGAAAGGTGGAGACCCAGAGATCCCGGGCGGGGCGCCCCACCATCTTCTCCAGCCGCTCCTTCATCTCGCCAGCTGCTTTGTTAGTGAAGGTTACGGCCAATATCTCAGCCGGGTATACGCGGCGCTCACGCAACAGGTAGGCGATGCGGTGTACCACCGTGCGGGTCTTGCCAGAACCGGCCCCCGCCACCACCAGGGCCGGGCCTTCAAAGTGCAAAACGGCCTCCTGTTGGGAGGGGTTGAGGGAGGAAAGGAGGTCGGACATAAGGCTTTAGAAGTCTATCACCTCGCCCGCCTCGAGGGGTTCCAACCCCTCATCCAGTGCGCCCTCGAGGCATCAAGCAGCGCACCCCACCCAGGGCACAGCCCCAAGCAGGGTACACCAAGCGCTGCAGGGCCCGGTCAGGCCCGCAGGGTTCCTATGCAGAATTGGTAGACGAGCCGGAAGGCGCCACCGGAGCCGACGGTTTGGAACCAGGGGCCATGACCATGTTCATATCCCGCCCCAGCATCTCCGGGCGCATCTCCACAAAACCCACGCCTTCCAGGTCTTTAGCGACGCGCTCGAGGAGCTTGTAGCCCAGTTCCTGGTGGGCCATCTCACGCCCACGGAACATGATGGTCACCTTCACCTTGTGCCCCTCCTCGAGGAAGCGTCGAATGTGGCTGAGTTTGGTGTTGTAGTCGTGGGTTTCAATTTTGGGGCGCAGCTTCATGCTCTTGAGCTCGGTGCGCTTGGCCTTTTTGCGAGCTTCCTTCTCGGCCTGCTGCTGCTCGTAGCGCCACTTGCCGTAGTCGAGCAGCCGCGCCACCGGTGGAACCGAGTTGGGCGAGACCAAGACCAAATCGTACTCGCGCTCTTTAGCCATGCGCAGGGCATCGCGGGTGTCCACCACCCCCACCTGCGTGCCGTTTTCGTCAATCAGGCGAACCTGACGCACCCGAATCCGCTCATTTACTGGAACGTCTCTGGTTATAACTTCACCTCCGCAAGCAACAAACCGACTAAGCTGAGTTGCCTACTGCCTCGAGTGTACACAAAAAGCAGGTCAAGCGGCAACGCTTTACAAGACAAGCCCGTACAAGCGATAGCATAAGGGCACCATGATCATCGCAGCCGACCATCAAAATATCCGGCTCCTCACCCTCAACGACCCCCAGCGGCGCAACCCGCTCTCCCCTGCCCTGGTGCAAGAGCTGCTGGCCGCCCTCGAGGCCGCCGCGCAGGACCCAGCCATCCGGGCCGTGGTGCTCAGCGGCGCGGGCCCGGCCTTTAGCGCCGGGGCCGATCTGGAGTTCCTCAAAAACGTAACCACCGCGGGGGCCGAGGCCAACTACGCCCACTCCCTCGAGCTGATGCGCCTGTTTCACCGGGTCTACACCTTCCCCAAACCCACCATCGCCGCCATCAACGGCCCGGCAGTGGCCGGCGGGGCCGGGCTGGCCACGGCCTGCGACCTCGCCATCATGAGCGAGCAGGCCCAGTTGGGCTACACCGAGGTGAAGATCGGTTTTGTGGCCGCGCTGGTGGGGGTGATCCTGGTGCGCAACGTGGGGGAGAAGCACGCCAAGGAGCTGCTCCTAACCGGTAAGCTCATCCCAGCCCAGGAAGCCTACCGGATGGGCCTGGTCAACCGGGTGGTGCCGCCCGAGCAGGTGCTGGACGAAGCCCTGGCCCTGGCGCAGGAAGTGAGCGCCAACGCCCCGACCTCGCTCAAGCTGACCAAAGAGCTGCTCCACGCCCTGCCCGGCATGGGCCTCGAGGACGGCTTCCGACTGGCCGCCATCGCCAACGCCTGGGTGCGCGAGACCGGCGACCTGGCCGAGGGCATCGCCGCTTTCTTCGAGAAGCGCCCACCCCGTTTTTAGCGCCTTTTTAGAGCCCTTAACTGCTCAGCCGCCTCGGCGGCGCTGATCTGGCCTTTTTCCAGAGCATCAAGGATGGCCTCCTTCTCCTGGGGGCTGGGGCCCTCGGGTACTTCCTGGTACTCGTAGCCCAGCACCCTGAGCAGGGCCTCGAAGCGGGCCCGGATAGTGGGGTAGGAAAGCCCCAGAATGCGTTCCACTTCCTTGAGGTTGCCCCGCACCTTGATGTACAGGCGCAAAAACTCGAGGTGCTCGGGCGGCAGCAGGGCAAACTCGTTGGGCTGGAACTCGCCCCGAATCTCGGTGCGACACACCGGGCAGACCAGCCCGGTCACGTGCAGGTGCCCGTGGCAGCCTTCTACCGGGCACTGGGTAGGCATGGGGAAAGGTCTCATGAGGACTCCAGGTGGGATTTACCAAAGGCCCATCTTGACATAGACCTGCTGAGGGGCTCTGGCATCAAAGGCCCTGGGTCGCACCTCCGCCTCCAGCAGAACAAAGGGCGGCATCCTGCGCAGTTCCCAGATCTGGCCGCGCAAGGCCACGATCTGGGGGTCTGGGGCTTTGGCTTTGCGCAGGATACGGGTGCCTAGCATCAGGAAAAACTCGAGCATCACCAGCGGCGCGAACAGGACAATGGGGATGGGAAGCGCCCACAGCCGCACCCATAGATACACAAACCGCGGGCGGATGAGGTGCAACCTCGAGCGCCAGTCGGGTGAAATGGTTACCTTAGACACTGCGGTCATTGTATGCCTCTTGGTGCTTCAGACCACCTCAATCAAGACCCGCATGGGGCCGGTCATCCTGACTTCTCCGTCGCCCACCTTGCCCACATCGCTGATTTCCACATCCAGCAAGCGCCCTTCGGGCAGCTCACCTTTGAGCATGTCCAGGATGCCGGCAATATCAATGCCCTGGGCGCTTAGCTGCTGCTTGGCCTCGGGGGGGATGAAGTTGGCGGCAAACTTGGCAAGGGCCGCCGGAATGTTGACCTTAACCTTGACGTCTTCGCCGTCCACCACGATACGGATCATCTTGGCGAGGCCTTTGGGGGGTGGGGGGGCCACCACCGCAGCGTAGCCCGAGGACGCGGTTTTGGACGCGCTCGAGTCCATCGCTTCCAGCAGGCGAATGGCCTCCTCGGCGGTAATTCTGCCTTCCTTGACCATGTCCATTATGCGTTTCTTGTCTTGCATATGCGGCTCCTCTCCAGGGGCTTACCTTGCCTTTATCTCCAGATTGCCCATACGCACCGAGACCTCGAGGCGGGCCCGGCCCTCGCCGATCTGCCGATCACCCCCA
Organism: Meiothermus ruber DSM 1279; assembly: GCF_000024425.1. Lineage (NCBI taxonomy): Bacteria > Thermotogati > Deinococcota > Deinococci > Thermales > Thermaceae > Meiothermus > Meiothermus ruber. The sequence continues at coordinate 1,225,908 of NC_013946.1, read as the reverse complement.
TTGGGGTTGCGCTCGAGGCCCCTGATCTCCTGGTTCCCCAGGCTCACGCTGGCCGAAAGCCGCACGCTGCTGCCGGGTAGTAGGTTTAGCTCGGCGTTGCCCATCGAGACCCGCAGCTGGTGCGTACCTTCCTGCAGCAGCAAGGAACCCTCGATGTTGCCGGCGGTGACCTCGAGGTCGAGGCCCTTTACCGCCTCCAGTTCGACGTTGCCCACAGCCACCCGGCCCTTTAGAAAATCGATCCCCCGGGCCTCCACCTGGGCCGCCTTACCTTCCACCTCCAGGCCCCAGCCCGGCGGAAGGCGCAGCTCGAGCCTGCCCATGCGGCCCAGCAGGCCGTTCAGAAAGCCCGCGTTCATCGTCTCGGGCACAATCTCAAGGTCAGCCCCCACCCTTCGCACCTCAGCCGGGCCCTCCAGCACCGGCAGCTCGATGGCTGGGTCGAGCCGGGCCTCGAGCTGGCCGGCGGTGAGCTTGAGCCGCACCCAGCGCAGGCCCTCGGGCTGCCAGCCTGCGGCCCCTGAGGAGGCATACTGCTCGCCTATCACCGCCTGGGCTTGCTGGGCCGCCGCCTCGCCCTCCTCGAGGGCCGAAAGCAGCAGATCGGCTTCTTGTTGGGTAATTTTGCCTGCTTCTAGCAGGGCCTGGATGCGGGCTTGCTCGGTCATGGGAACCTCCACGGGAAAGTTTTGCGGCTTGATTCAGGCTTCACGCAGGCGGCCTTTTGAACCCTGGGCAGGCTCGAGGGCCTCGGCCCAGGCCCGCAGCAGCCGGGCCATGCGGCGGCGAAGGGCGTGTTTGGGCAACTGTCCCTCCAGTTCGGCCTCCCGGTGATAGCCCTTGATTTTGTCGGCGATGACCACTGCGAGTTCATCTGGATTGAAGCTTCCAAACATAACCGCCCTCCTTGGTTCTAAATATAAACCAAGGTTTTATATTTTGTCAATATAAGTTTTACATTTTGCTATATTTTGTTTTCCATCATTGGTTTAGCAACGCCTCGAAACGCTCGATGCGGGCCAGCAGCACGGCCATCCCCTCCCGCCAAAAGGCCACCGACTCCAGATCGAAGCCAAAGCGGGCCGCCAGTTGCTCGGCGGGGTACCTGCCCACCGAGGCCAGCAGCTCCTCGTAGCGGGCCACAAACCCCGGGCCTTCCTGCCGGTAGCGCTGGTAGAGGGCCAGCCCAAACAAAAGCCCAAAGGCATAGGGAAAGTTATAGAAGTTGGAGCCGTAGTAGTGGCCCTTTACCGCCCACATGTAGGGATGGTAGGTAGCCAGGGCCTCGCCATAGGTGGCCTGCTGGGCCTCGAGCATCAAGCCACAAAACTCCTCGGCCGATAGCTCCCGCGCCCGCCGCCGGGCAAACACCGCCTGTTCGAACAGGAAGCGCGAGTGAATGTCCACGATCACCTGGGCCGCACTTTGCAAACCGCCCTCGAGCACCCCTAGTTGGTCGGCGGGCGGCAGCACCCTAAGCGCGGCCTCCCCGATTACGGTCTCGTTCATGATGGAGGCCGTCTCGGCCAGGGTCATGGGCTCCTGGCGCAACAGATAGGGCACCTCGCGCAAGCAGTAGTTGTGGTAGGCGTGGCCCAGCTCGTGGGCCAGGGTGGAAATAGACTCAAAGCTATTCTCGTGGTTGAGCAGGATGCGTGAGGCCCCCTGCCCCACCGGGGTGCAGTAGGCCCCGCCCACCTTGCCCTTGCGGGGCGGAGCGTCCATCCAGCCTTCGGCATAGGCCCGCTCGGCCAGATCGGCAGCGGCCTGCGAGAAGCCCGACAGGTGCTCCACAATAAAGCGCCGGCCCTCTTCCCAGCTCCACTTTTTGGGGGTCTGGCCGGGCCGCACGATGGGGGCGAACAGATCCCACCAGTCCAGCCGCTCCTTGCCCAGGGCCCTGGCTTTGGCCGCAAAGTAACGCCGCCAGTGGGGCAGGCTCTCCACCATGGCCTGTTGCAGGGCCTCGAGGGTCTTGCGGCCAATGCGGTTTTCAAACAGGGCCGGGGCCAGGTCGTCTTCCCAGCCGCGCTTGCGGTTGAGGGTTGAGACCTCGCCCTTGTAGCCGTTCAGGGCTGCTGCCAGGGCCACTTCGTTGGCTTTCCAGGCCTTTAGCTCGGCTTCGTAGGCGGCTTTGCGCACCGCCTCGTCGGGGTGCATGGCCAGGTTGCGCACCGCCGTGATGGGCTGCTCCTCGCCATTCAACACCGCCGTAATCTGGCTGGTCAGGTTGCCGTGCAGCTTGACCCAGGCCCGCCCCCCCGAGAGCGAAAGCTCGGCGGCCAGCACCTCTTCTGCTTCCGACATCAGGTGCTGGGCCAGCACTTTGGCTTCCTCGATGAGAATCCGGTAATCGCCGGCGCCCACCGCTTCGGCCTCGAGGCCAGCCAGCCAGCGTTGCAGGCGGGGGCGCAGTTTCTGGAACTCTAGATGGAGAAGCTCGAGCTCGGAAAGCTTGGCCTGGGCCTCCGCGTCGGCGCTATCGGTGTCCACCCGCATCAGCACATAGGCAAAGAGAGGCCCCAGGGTATCGCCGAAGGTGTTCAGCTTGTCCAGCAGGGCCTCGAAGGTGGCGCGGTCGGTGGCGGCATCGTCCCGGCCTATGCGGTGCCTTTCGATGAACTCCTGTAAATCCTGCAACTGGCCGGCCACCTGGTTCCAGGTAGACCTGAACTTTTCAGATTCGAAGCCCGGAAACAAGGCGTCCAGATCCCAGGTTGGAAGTTCGGTGATGGCTTGGCTCATAGGCTCAAGTATAGGCGCTCGGGATAGAATCCAGGGGTATGCGGTTTCCGGTGCGCGTTCCCATCGAAGTACGCTTTAGCGACCTAGACACCCTCAAACACGTCAACAACGCGGTGTATCTGACCTACGACGAGGTGGCCCGGGGCCACTACCTGCGCCGGGCGGGGGCGGCCATAGACAGCGGCAACTTTGTGATGGCCCGGGCCGAGGTGGATTACATCCGCCCCATCCTGTTTGCCGAGCCGGTGGAAATTGCCATCCGGGTGGAGAAGGTGGGCAACTCGAGCTTCCGCACCCTGAGCGAGACCTGGGCCAGCGGGGAGCTGGCCGCCCGCATCAAGGTGGTGGTGGTCTGGCTGGAGAACGGCAAGCCCGCCCGCATTCCCGACTGGCTGCGCGAGGCCATCCGGGCTATGGAGAGCGAGCCGGTAGAGGGTTTGTAAAGACCGGGCCTGGCCTCTTCAAACCTGGCCGTCCCTACTCCCGCTCCAAGCCAATATCCGCACTCATCAAGAGTTCGACGGCTTTCTCCAGCAGCAGATCGCGCCCTTCGGCCAGGGCGTACCAGTCGTCGGAAAGGTTTAGGGTGGGGGTTACCCGCTCGGGGTAGAAGCTGCCGTCTTTGCGCTGGGCCCTCGAGGTGGTGATCTGCAGACCCGAGCCATCGCTCAGGCGCAGGAAGACCGTGGCGGTGTTGCCCACACCAGCGGTCGGCTGGCCGATGACCGGGGCCTGACGGCCCTCTTGCAGGTCGAAGGTGAAGTACTCGGCGCACGAGGCGGTGCGCTCGTTCACCAGCACCACCACCGGGCCCGTCCAGTAGGCGGCCTGCACCTCGTACTGCGGGCGTTCCCGCCCCCCAAACCGGAGGTAGTAGTAGCCTTCCTTGAAACCCTGTTCGCTGGCCCGCAGGTTATCCTGTAAGCGGCGGTAGGTTTCCTTAACAAAGGCCCCGGCCCCTACCAGACACTCGCTCAGCACCCCGCCGCCGTTGTTGCGCAGGTCAATGACCATGGCCTGGGCTCCTGCGGCCTGGGCCTGCCGCACCAGCTCATGGATTCGCGGCCCTACCTGCTGGTAACCGCTAAAGGAAGGGATGCGCAAGACCGCCACCCGATCGGGCCGGAGGCTGAGGGTGGGCAACTGCCGCAGGGAGATAATGCGGGGGAGCACCTCGAGCTCCAGGCGCTGCTGGGCCCGCTGGACGGTCAGTTTGAGAGGGGCGCCCAGGGCCACCCGCTCGCGCACAAATTCTATGCGCTCGCCTTCGGCCTGGGGCAGCGCCTCGCCGTTGATGGCCAGAATGCGGTCACCCCGGCGCAACCCAGCCTCCTCGGCGGGAGTGTGGGCGCTTACTTCCACCACCAGGAGACCTTCCAGCCCCGACACCACCTGGAGCTGCACCCCCAGTTGGGGGCGGCTGCTGCTGCTTCCGGCCAGCCGCCTTTGAATCTCGGCGTAGTCTTCGGGGGTGAAGTAGCGGGTGTGCCGGTCGCCGTACTCGGCCACCAGGGCCTGAAGGATCGGATAGGCCTTGTTGCTGGGGCAGCTCACCTCCTGGGCACAGACCTTCTCGAGCTCCCCCTGGTACTTCTGTTTGAGTTCCTGCAGCCTGACCTGGGAGAACCCGCCGTAGTAATCGCCCAGCAAACGGCTTACCTCGTCGAGCAGATCCTGCGCCGGGCTGGCCAGCGCAAGCCCCGCCCACAACACCCATACAACCCCCCAAAGCCGCCGGCTGTCCATGATTTATTTTTGCGCCAAATTCTCAGGAATGGGTTGCTTGGGTTACATCTTGACCCATCAAGGTAGCTTGAAGGTCTCAGGCCCCAGTGTTGGGTTGACCCGGGCCTCTTGCACCGTGACCTCAGCGAACAGATCGCCGTCGGCATACAAGCGGGCCCGGAAAGGAATGCGTATGCCTGAAACCAGGCGCAGGTCGGAGTAGAGCACCGTTAGCTGACCCTGGCTGTTCTGGTAGCGCTCGGCAACAAGCTGATGTTGGGCATTGAAAAGGTAGGTGGTTTGGCTGCCCTGGGTACGCACCACCACCGCTTGCCCGGTCACATCGCCAAACGTGCGCCTGCCTTCAAGCCGTGCCATTTCACGCCCGTTTCCGCCTAAGCGCAGGCCGTACCAGGTCTGGTAAAGCCCATTGCGCAGTTCTTTGGTGAGGGTGGGCTCGAGGGCCTTGCGGCCCGATATAGCACTCCAGCTCTGGCCTCCTGCGGGCGATACCTGTAGCACCTGAATCAGGTTAGTGCCATCCCGGTACTCCACCCGTAGCCTTTGGGAGGAAAAATCTGCATACGAAACCACTGTTAAGATATGTTCGGCTTGTGGCCCGGAAAAAGTAGTCAGGGTCGCAACCTCTCGGTAGGTGCGCAAGTTTGCCAGGGCCTGCCCCCCATGGGCCTGGCGCATCTTTTCCAGCACCTGCGCTGCATCGGGGGCTACCTGGGCCAGGGCCAGCGTGCTCATCAACACAAAACCTGCAAGGTACTTCCAGCTCGAGGTCATCTGGCATAGGGTAGCGCAGGATTCTTTGTAACGGATAAGCCCCGAACAAGGCAGGATATAGTATCCCCATGCCAGAAGAAAGCAAAATCCCTGACCAGAAGCCCACCCCTCAAGACCAGCTCTCCATCACCCACCACAGCGTCCGAATCGCCGGCAAGGAGCTGCGCTACAGCGTGACCTGTGGAACCGTGGTGCTGCGCGAGGAGTCGGAAAAAGAGGGCACCGCCGAAGGGCACAAACCCAAAGCCACGGTTTTTTTCGTGGCCTACACCAAAGACGACACCCCCGACCCTAGCCAGCGCCCCATCACCTTCTCGTTCAACGGGGGGCCGGGCTCGTCCTCGGTCTGGCTGCACCTGGGGCTCCTGGGGCCCAAGCGGGTGGAGATGGGCGACGCCGGGGCGCTTACACCACCCCCGTACCGGCTGGTGGACAACGAACACACCCTGCTCGAGGTGAGCGACCTGGTGTTCATTGACCCGGTGGGCACCGGCTACAGCCGCATGCTCGAGGGTGAGAAAACCAGGGAGTACCACGGCTTCAAGCGCGACCTCGAGAGCGTCGGGGAGTTCATCCGCCTCTACACCCACCGCTACGGGCGCTGGGCCAGCCCCAAGTACCTGATTGGTGAGAGCTACGGCACCACCCGGGCGGCGGGCCTGTCGGGGTACCTGCAAGAGCGGCACGGGATGTACCTGAACGGCATCATGCTGGTGAGCAGCATCCTGGATTTCAGCACCGCCCGCTTCAACCCCGGCAACGACCTGCCGCACATCCTGTTCCTGCCCACCTTTAGCGCCACCGCCTGGTATCACCGCAAACTGCCCAGAGACCTGCAACAAAAGCCGCTCGAGGCCCTTCTTAAGGAAGTGGAGGCCTTCGCCCTGGGCGAGTACACCCTGGCCCTGATGCAGGGCAGCAAGCTACCAACCAGCGAGCAGAAGCGCATCGCCCAGAAACTCGCGCGCTACACCGGCCTCTCGGAAGCGTATGTGCAGGCCTGTAACCTGCGCCTCGAGATCATGCGCTTCACCAAAGAACTCCTGCGCGCCGAGCGCAAAACCGTGGGGCGGCTGGACAGCCGCTTCACCGGCACCGACCGCGACGCCGCCGGGGCCACCTTTGAGTACGACCCCAGCTACGCCGCCATCCAGGGGCCCTACACCGCCACCTTCAACCAGTACGTGCGGCAGGAGCTGGGCTTCCACAGCGACCTGCCCTACGAGATTCTGTCCAACCTGTACACCAACTGGAGCTACAAGGAGTTCGAGAACCAGTACCTGAACGTGGGCGAAACCCTGCGCAAGGCTATCTCGATGAACCCTTTTTTGCAGGTGTACGTGGGCAGCGGCTACTATGATTTGGCTACGCCTTACTTCGCCACCGATTACACCCTTAACCACCTGAGCTTGGAGCCCCACCTGCAAAAAAACATCCAGGTGCACTACTACCCCGCCGGCCACATGATGTACGTGCACCTGCCTTCCCTGGCCCAGCAGGCCGCCGACCTGCGGAGCTTCATCCAAAAAGCGACCCCCAGCCTGCCCAAGCGCAAAGCGCCCCGCTCCAAAACTTGACCCCTCCACAGGCGCTCCCTAGCATGAACCCATGCGTTTAGGCGTCTTACTCACACCAGGTTTTCTGGAGGCCGAGGCGGCGCTGGCGATGGAGGCCGCCCGGCTTTTAGGTTGGGAGCGGTTTACCGTGGCGCGGGGCCGCACCGCGCTCGAGGGCAGCGCCGGTGCGGTCTGGACACCCAAGTACACCTTTGTGGCACGGCCCGAGCTGGACGTGCTGGTGATACCCGGCGGCCCCAATATGCGCAAGCTGGGGCGCGACCTCGAGCACCAGGACTGGCTGAACGAGGTGTGGAGCAGCCTGCGGGCGGTGTTCACCGGGGCCAACGGCGCTTTGCTGCTGTGGGAGGCCGGCCATGTTTCGGGCCAGGTGGCCGCCCACCCCATCACCGCAGAGGCGCTGGCAGGAACTGCTCTAGAACGCAGCAAAGCACCCCATCACTGGCAGGGCAAGGTCTGCACCACCCAGGGCTACCTGGCCCTGGCTAGGGCCATGTTGGACTGGGCCGGTTTTGCCGAGGAGGCCAGGGCCCACCTTGGCCTCTGATACGCACCCCACCAGGGCTTTTGCGGCAAGTTCTGGAGAATCGTTGGCGAGGTGGCGCAGGATAAAGCGCTCTACGCGTCCTGGGCCCACACCCGCTCCCTAGCCTGCTGTTCTTTCTCCATTGCCTGGAAAAGGCGACCCCGGAGGGCCTCGAGGGGCACGCTCTGCCACCGCCCCGGCACCTCTCCCCCAGGTTCAGGGCCTAGAAGCTTGCGAATCTGTTTGGGTAGGGTTATCTGTCCTTTGCTACTAACCCGGCGCTTGACCATTTCAAACCTTACACCACCCTAAGCCGACCATTCCTGGCGCAGGTGCGGGGACAAAACGCAAAACCGCTGTCCTGGCCTCGAGGGCTTGGGGCTTTGGCCTCCCCTGGGGTAGAATATTCGCTTGTGTGCAGGCCGGAGGGCCTGACGACCAGAGGAACCCCATGGCATCGCTCGGAGTCGGAATCGTCGGTCTTCCCAATGTGGGCAAATCCACGCTGTTTAACGCCATTACCAAAGCGGGCGCCCTGGCAGCCAACTACCCCTTTGCCACCATTGACAAGAACGTGGGGGTGGTTACCCTGCCCGACCCCCGCCTGAATGCTTTGCAAAAGCTCTTTATCAAGGGCGAGCGGGTACCGCCCATCGTGCCCACCCACGTGGAGTTTGTGGACATCGCCGGGTTGGTTAAGGGCGCGCACAAAGGCGAGGGGCTGGGCAACCAGTTCCTGGCTAACATCCGCGAGGTGGCGGCCATCGCCCACGTGGTGCGCTGCTTCGAAGACCCCAACGTGGTGCACGTGGCGGGTAAGGTAGACCCCCTGGACGACCTCGAGACCATCAACACCGAGCTGGCCCTGGCCGACCTCCAGACCATCGAGAAGCGCCTGGACAAGCTGCGCAAAAGCGCCAAGAGCGATAAGGACGACAAAGCCCTCCTGGAGACGCTCGAGCCCCTTATGGCGCACCTCTCCCAGGGCCAGCCCATCCGCACCCACACCGGGGCCGACCCCGAGCTGCTGGCCCGGGCAGCCCGCGAACTGGGCCTGCTCACCTATAAGCCGGTAATTTACGTGTGCAACGTGGCCGAGGAAGACCTGCCGGAGGGCGCTCAGAACCCCCACGTGCAAAAAGTGCGCGCAGTAGCCGCGCGGGAGGGGGCCGAGGTGGTGGTGGTCTCGGCCAAGATCGAGGCCGAGCTGGCCGAACTCTCCGAGGAAGAAGCCCAGGAGTACCTGCGCGCTCTGGGCCTGGAGGAGTCGGGGCTCAACCGGCTGGTGCGCACCGCCTACCACACCCTGGGCCTGCAAACCTTCTTCACCGCCGGCGAGAAGGAGGTGCGGGCCTGGACCATCCGCAAAGGCACCAAGGCCCCCCAGGCCGCCGGCGAGATTCACTCCGACCTCGAGCGCGGCTTCATCCGGGCCGAGGTTATCGAGTGGCACAGGCTGGTGGAGGCCGGCAGCTGGGCCAGCGCCAAGGAAAAGGGCTGGGTGCGCACCGAGGGCAAGGACTACGTGGTACAGGACGGCGATGTGGTGCTGATTCTGTTTAACGTATAACTTCAATCGGCCAGGGCCGCTAGCTGAAACGCCTGGCTCAGGCGGGCCTCATCGGTCAGGTCGAGGCGCAGGGGGGTTAGCGCGATAAAGTTGTGACCCACCGCCCAGCGGTCGGTACCCTCCTCGGGTTCGTGGTCGGGGCGGGCCGCAAACCAGAAGTGCGCCCGGCCCATGGGATCGGTGCCGGGCACAATCCGCCCCTCGTACCGCCGCACCGACTGCCGGGCCCAAAGAATGCCTTTGGGTTTGGGTGGCAGGTTAACGTTGATCAGGAAGGGCTTGGGCTCCCGCAAGAGGGCCTCGAGCACCTTCCCCACCCACGGCTTGAGCAGGATGAAATCGGGCTCTCGACCGTTCATAAAGGCGCTGAAGGCGATGGCCGGAATCCCCAGCAAAGCCGCCTGCTTGGCCGCGGCCACCGTACCAGAGTGCCAGATCTCGTGGCCCAGGTTGGAGCCCAGGTTGATGCCCGAGAGCACCAGATCCACCTTGTCCCAGTGGTGGGTACCCAGGGCCACGCAGTCGGCGGGGGTGCCGTTGACCCGGTAGGCCTCGAGGCCCCCCAGAGGGGTGGCGCGGTAATGCAGGGGCCGCCCGATGGTGATGGCGTGCCCCATGGCCGACTGCTCCACATCGGGCGCCACCACCCGCACTTCGCCAAAAGCCGCGGCTACCTCGGCCAGCGCCAGCAGGCCGGGGCTGTAGATACCGTCGTCGTTGGTGACCAGGATTCGCATCGTCTACCTCACAAGCCTGAGCTTGGTTTGCAGCGGTCAAGCAAATGTCAGGGGGCGTACCAACATCACCTGACAAAGCCGGTTTAATGTCAAAACAAAGCATGGTTAGCGTGCTCATTCCCACCTACAACCGCCCCCAACTGCTGATGCGGGCGCTGCGCTCGCTCCAGCTCCAGCTCTACCCCGACTGGGAGGCCGTGGTGGTGGACGACGGCGACGGAGCGGGCCTCCTGGCCGCCCACAGCCTGCGCGACCCCCGGATCGTCGGGGTACGCAACCAGGGCCAGGGCCAGGTGGAAGCCCGCAATACCGGGCTGGCCCACGCCTCCGGCGAGATTATCGCCCTGCTGGATGACGACGACTGGTGGCTCGACCCCACCCACCTGCACCGGGTGGTGCGCGCCCTGCGAACGCAGGCCAGCCTGGTCTACCGGGGCGGCTATTTAGTGCAGGAGCGCGATGGCCTGGAACTGGAGCGCATCCCCTTCGACTTCAAGGCCAGCTCTTCGTCGCTCCAGAAGGACAACCTCCTGCTGGCCTCCGGGGTGGCCTACCCCCGCTTTTTCCACGACCGGCTGGGGCTGTTCGACCCGGAGATGTCGGACTACTGGGACTGGGACTGGTATCTGCGGGTGGTCTCAGCAGGCTACCCCCTCGTTCAGCTACCGGGCCGGGGTGTGGCGGTGGCGATGCACGGGGCCAATATGTCGTACGCGGCTCGAGCACAACAGCGCCAGCAAAACCTCGACAAGCTCTGCGCCAAACACGGCCTCAGCGGGATCACCCTTAAGGATCATCGGATCATTGCCGGTGCAGCCTGAAGCCCCCAGAGTAGATTGCCACCTAGAACAAAATTCACCCTGACACCAGGTTGACAATAGGCAGAACAGAATCTAACAGGGTTGAACCCGTATCGGAGGCTTTATGCAACGACTCATTCTGGCTTCTTTGCTGGCTTGTGGCCTGGCTTACGCCCAGCCGCAAACCCTCACCCTCTACACCTCGGAGGTGCTGACCAACGTCAACCCCATGATTGAGCTCTTCAAACGGGCCAATCCGGGCGTCAACGTGCAGGTCTTCCGCAGCGGCACCGGCGAAGTGATCACCCGCCTGCGGGCCGAACTGGAAGCGGGCAACCCCCAGGCCGACCTCTTATGGGTGGCCGACGAGACTTTTTTCCGCGAGCTGGCTGCTGCCAACCGCTTGCGTCCGGTGCGGGCCACCACCCCCGGCTTTCCAGTCAAGTTTGCCTACCAGGGCGGGCGTTACTACGAAGTGCGGCTGCTCTACAACGGCATTGCGATCAACACCCGCAAGCTGGGGAACCTCCCCGAGCCCCAGACCTGGCGCGACCTGCTCAAACCCGATTACCGCGATCTGATAGGGATGCCCAACCCCAATTTCTCGGGCGCAGCCCTCTCCACGCTGGGCACCTTCAGCCAGCGCTTTGGCTTTAGCTTCTTCGAGCAGCTCCAGCGCAACGGTCTCAAGGTCGAGCAGTCCAACCCCATCCTCCAGCAAAAACTGGCCGAGGGGCAGTATGGAATTGCCATCATCACCGATTTTGGCATCCGCGACCTGATTCGCCAGGGGGCCCCTCTCAAGGTCATCTACCCCCGCGACGGCGCAATTCTGGTGCCAACCCCCATCGGTGTGATGGCGGGCAGCCGCAACCCTGCCCTGGCCGAGCGCTTTGTGCGCTTCCTGCTCTCCCCCGAAGCCCAGGCCCTGTTCGCCCAGCAAGGCTACATCCCGGTCATCGCCTCGGCCCCCCGCCCCATAGGGGTGAGCGGTGAGGTGCTCTCGATACCCTCGGCCGCCGACTTCATTCAGGCCAACCGGCAGAATCTACTGACCCAGTTCAACACCCTCTTCAACCTGCGCTGAGTGCCGGGTAGTGAAGGTAAGGCGGCGGTCTGGAGCGTTCTCTTCAGCATGCTAAGGGAACGCCTCGTATCCATTGGCTTCGATAACGCAAGCATTCGGTCCGGGTAGCTCGCCCTTCGCCAAGATGGCATCACCCAAGGGTCAAGGCCCTCCCTCAAAACAGGGCGGTTGCCATCAGGGTAGAACCTGTGAAGAACACGAGAATATCGGGAACTGTGTAAACCCCCACCAGTAGCGGTACTATACCCTGCGGATGAGTCCTCATCGCCTTGCCACTGCCACACCCTGGCTGCTCCTATCGTTGGGGGTGGCGCTGCCCCTGCTGGTGCTGGCCTGGCGGGGGTTGGGGGATGTGGCCATTCTGCCCAGGGTGCTCGACCTGGCCGGGGTCTCGTTGCTGCTGGCCTTGCTGGGAAGTTTGCTTTGCCTGGGGGTGGGGGGCGGGCTGGCCTGGCTGGCCTTCCGGGCACGGCTGCATTCTGGTTGGGACGCGTTGCTGCTGCCTGCCTACCTGGTACCGCCTTTTGTGGGGGCGCTGGGCTTTTTGTACGCTTTGCAGCTGGTGGGCCTGCAACCCTACGGGGTGGGCGGCATCCTGCTGGCCTGGACGGCCCACTACGCACCGGTGGCCTATCTGCTGTTGCGCCCGGCCCTGGAATCGAAGCTGGCCCCGCTACTGGTAGCCTGCGAGGTGCATGGCGTGACGGGCTGGCAGCGGGTGCGGGCGCTGGTGCCCCCCTTGTTCCCGGCCCTGATCGCCGCCTTCGGGGCGCTGTACCTGACTTTGCTGGGCAACTTTGGGGTTCCGGCGGTGCTGGGGCTGCCAGCACAGGTCTACACGCTGCCAACCCTGGCCTATGCGCGGCTCTTCTCCCCCGCCAGCCCCGACCCCCTGGGCGAGGCGGCGGCCATCGGGCTGCTGTTGGGGCTGCTGGCAGTTCCGGCCTTGCTGCTCTCGAGCCAGCCCAGCGGCGAGCCCTCCCCCCGGCCGCTGCGCCCCAGGCTGGTATGGGCGGCCCGGATTGGCTTTGGACTGTTCGCGCTGGCGGCGGTGGTCTTCCCGCTGGTGGGCCTGCTGCGCCGGGCTTTGTTCAATACTTTTACGGGGGAATTCCAGCCGGCCTTTGCTACAGCCTGGGAATTACCCCTGGTGCGACAGGGGTTGACCAACTCGGTGCTGCTGGCCCTGCTGGCCACAGGGTTGTTGCTGTTGCTGGGGCTGCTGATGGCTCCCCAACGCAGGGCCATGCAGCGCCTGCGGCAGGTGCTGGATATGCACTACCTGCTGCCCGGAACCCTGCTGGCCGTTGGGCTCATCCTGCTGCTGGCCCCCACCCCGCTCTATGCCACCCCCTGGATTCTGCTGCTGGCCTATCTGCTCAACTTCGCCGCACTCATGCTGCGCGCCATCGAGGCGGGGCTGGAGGCGGGCATCGAGCGGCTGGTGGGGGTGGGCAGGCTGTTTGGCCTGCGGCCCGGGTGGGCCTGGTGGAAGATTGGCTTCCCCCTGTTGCGGCCCTACCTGGCGGCAGGGGTGTTTTTGGTGCTGCCCCTGTGCCTGGCCGAACTCACCCTGTCGGCCATGCTGTATGCACCCGGCAGCGAGACCCTGGGGGTGGCGGTACTCTCGGCCCTGAACGGCGGGCTGTTCCGCGAGGCCGCCGCCATCGGGCTGATGCTGATGGCCTTATCGCTGCTGCTGCTGTTGGTTCCGCGCCGGGGGGTGGTGGGGTAAGCCCCCCGACCCTGTGCAGATATTCTCTGGGCCCATGCTATGCTGCGACTAGAACACGTATCCAAGAACTTTGGCAAGGCGGGGGTGTTCGAGGTCACCCTCGAGCTCGCCCCCGGCGAGATTATGGCGGTGCTGGGGGCTTCCGGCTCAGGCAAGACCACCCTGCTGAACCTGGTGGCAGGGCTGCTAAAGCCCGACACCGGCCGCATCTTTCTGGGCCCGGAGGAGGTCACCCACCACCCCCCGGAGCAGCGCGGCCTGGCCTATGTGTTTCAGGATCATGCCCTGTGGCCGCACCTGAGCGCGCTGGAACACCTGCTGCTGGTTATGAAAAAGCCCAACCGGGAAGCCGCCCACCACCTGCTCGAGCGGGTGGGCCTGGCCGGGCTGGACGCCCGCAAGCCGCACCAGCTTTCCGGCGGGCAGAAGCAGCGGGTGGCCCTGGCTCGAGCGCTGGCCGCCAAGCCGCGGTTGCTGCTGTTAGACGAGCCCTACTCGGCCCTCGACCCGGTGCTGCGCGAGGAGTTGCGGCTCGAGGTGGCCTCGCTGCTGCGGGCCGAGCACGTGAGCGCCCTGCACGTCACCCACGACCCCGACGAGGCCCTCGCAGTGGCCGACCGGGTGGCGGTGATGGAGGGGGGGCGTATCGTGCAGGTGGATACCCCTACCCAGGTGTACACCCAGCCCCAGACCCTCTCGGCGGCGCGGGCCTTCGGGCGCTTGAACCTGCTGCCGGTACAGGTTCAAAACGGTTGGGTACAGCTCAACGGCCTGGCCTGGGCGGTGGAGGGGCTGCAAAGCGGGTCGGGCCTGCTGGCCTTCCGCTACGAGGACTTGAGGCCAGAGCCAGAAGGGTTTCCGGCCAAGGTGCTGGCGGTGTATGGTGGCCGGGGTGAGCGGCTGTGCCGGGTGAACCTGGGCATAGGAGAAGCAGTGGTGAAGCTGCAAGCCGAGCCGGGGGAAGAGGTTCGGCTATCGCCTACGGGCCGACTCAGGGTATTCGAGACCAACCGCTAGAATTTTAGGGCTTACCCAGCCGCTGCCCGTCCCGCTTCCCTCCCCAGCGCCGCTCCTGCCCACGGGGGGTCAGGATAAAGCTGTTGCGGTCGTCTAAAATCTGGGCCTGCAGAATCTCCAGCACCTTGCGCTTGGCGCGGGCATCCAGGATGGGGAAAAACAGCTCGTAGCGGCGGTCGAGGTTGCGTGGCATGGCGTCAGCGCTACCCGCCCAGACCCGCCACTTGCCCTTGTTTTTGAAAGCGGCCACGCGGGCGTGCTCCAGAAAGCGACCCACCAGGCTCTTAACTTCCAGCCCTTCCCAGAGGGCCGTGAGGGTGCTGCGGACAATCAGGTGCACCTTGGCCCCGCGGTTCAGCGCCTCCTCAAGGGCCTGGAGGATGGGGGGGTCGGTGAGGTGGTTGAACTTCAGGATGATCTCACCCTTCTTGTGGGCTTCGGCCTGGATGTTTTCCAGGAGCAGGTCGCGGATACCGGGGCCTGTCCGCAGGGTGGTCAGCACCGGGGCCTGGCGCTGCTCCAGGGCCGAGAAAAAGGCCCACACATCCGCGGTTAGCTCGGGGTGGGCGGTAAAGAGCGAAAGGTCGGTGTAGAGTCGCCCGTTGAGGGGGTTGTAGTTGCCGGTGCCCAGGTGCACATAGGCCTGCCCGGCCCGGCGCACATAGAGGGCCTTGGCATGCACCTTTTTGCTGGGCAGGGGCAGCACCCGCACCCCTGCCCCAGCAAAGCGCAGGCTCCACTCGAGGTTGGCCAGCTCGTCGAAGCGGGCCCGGCCCTCCAGGAGCACCGCCACATCCTTCCCGGCCCGGGCCGCCTGAATGAGCGACTGGGCGATGCCGTTCTCCTCGCCAATGCGGTACAGGGTGGCCCGCACAGCCTCCACCTTGGGGTCCTGGGCGGCCATCTGCGCAAAAGCCTCCACCGCGCCGTAGTCCTCGAAGGGATGATAGAGCAGCAGATCGCGGCGGTTCAGGTAAGCGAAGGGGTCTTTGGCAAAACCTTTGGGTTTTTCGATGGTAATGGGTTTGAACTTCTCGCTGGCCGGGCCTCGCGCAACGATGATACTCACAAAGCTCAGGTCGAGGGGCGGGGCCAGGCGGAACAGCTCCCAGGGCTCCAGCGCCAGGGCTGCGCGGATGGTCTCGGCCCACTGCGCAGGAAAGTCTTCCTCGACCTCGAGGTGGCTCACCTGCCCGTCCAGGCGGGCCTCGAGGGCCTCGGGCAGCTCGTCCCAGTCGGCGCGGGAACGGGCCAGCTGGGCCAGCCGGATCAGGCGAAACTCAAAAAGCGGCAGCTTTTGGTTGGCGGGCAGAAACAGGTCGCTGCGCATACGCACCAGCGCACCCAGGCGCACGAAGCCCCCCTCGCGTCCGGGTACTTCCAGCAGCCGGGGCACGCTCTCGGGTAGTCGGATCAGGTGCTGCAACGACCCCTCGCCAGCGGCAAAGTAGAGTGCCTGGCTGGCCAGCTCGGGGATGGCCTCGGGCCGGATCAGGTCGGTAAGGGGGGCCACCTCCTCGGCTAAGTAGGCCCCGAAATACTGCTTTTCAGCCTTGGTGAGCTGGGAGGGCTCGAGGATGTGGATGCCCTGGCCTTCTAGCGCCTTAAGGAATTCCAGATAGAGCCGGCCAGCCTCTTCGGCCTGATCCAGGGCTTCTTTCATCAATTCTCGATAGCCCGGGGTTCCTCGCTCCTCGGCAAAAGCCCGTGAAATTCGGGCGGAGAAAAACTCGTCGAGGTTCGAGGCCCATATTCCCAAAAAACGCAGCCGCTCGAGCAGCGGGAAGTCGGGCCGCCGGGTCTGCTCCAAAACCCGCCGGTTGAAGGAAAGCCAGCTCGCCTCCTGGCTGACCTGGGCGGCCACGTAGCGGGGGCTGTGCGGTTTGGACATCCCGTCCAAGTCTTGGGGGACTTTGTCAGGAAACGGTAAGGCTTGCTTTTTGCTTTTATTTTTTTTCACCCTGGCCTGAGTTTATCCTCCCGCAAAGAGGGCTGAAAAGAAGTAAGGGCGGCTCACCGGAATAAAAACAACCACGACCAACGGTCACGGCCAGGGCTGATGCTATCCTGACGGGGCTGGGGTCAACTACGGGCGTGCACCCCGCCCAGCTTGAGCCCGCGGCGCGCAGGCCCTACGATGGGACGGTGCAACGACTGGGCATTGTAGATCTGGGATCGGGAACCGCGCGGCTGGTGGTGTACGCCTACGAACCGGGTAAACATTACCGGTTGATCGACGAGATCCGCGAGAGCGTCCGGCTGGGCGAGGGGCTGGCCCGCCAGGGCCGCCTGAGCGAAGGCGGAATGCAACGGGCGTTGTCGGCCCTCAAACTCTATGCCGATTTCGCCCAGGCCACCGACCTCGACCAGCTGCGGGTGATCGCTACCAGCGCCAGCCGCGACGCCGAGAATGGCCCGGAGTTCCTGCGCGAGGTGCGCAAGCTGGGGCTTCAGGTGCAGGTGCTTTCCGGCGAAGACGAGGCCCGCTACGGGGTGCTGGCAGTGGCCAACTCGTTCAACTTCCAGGATGCCTGGGTGATGGATCTGGGCGGAGGCAGCGCCCAGCTTTCACTTATGGAGGCTAGGGCCTACCGCGAAGGACGGGCCTATCCGCTGGGCGCGGTGCGCCTGACCGAGATGTTTCTGGGGTCGAACCCGCCCAAAAAGGGGGAGATCGAAGACCTCGAGCGTTTTGTGCGCAAAGAGATGAAGGAGGTGCTGGCCCAGGTGCGCCAGAACCCCCTGCCGCTGGTCGCCATGGGCGGCACGGTGCGCAACCTGGCCAAGCTGGCCCAGCGGCGGGGGGACTACCCGCTGGATCTGGTGCACGGCTACTTTCTGTCCCGCGAGGCGCTCGAGGAGGCGGTGGAGATCCTGGCCCAGCGCACCCTCGAGCAGCGGCGGCAGCTCGAGGGCCTGCAGTCCGACCGCGCCGATGTGATTGTGGCTGGAGCCCTGGTCTACCGCACCGTGCTGCGCGAAGCCGGCCTGGACGGCCTGTGGATCTCCGGCCAGGGTGTGCGGGAGGGGGCTTTCTACCGGGAGTTCCTACCTGCTCCGCATCTGCTGAGCGATGTGCGCGGGTTCTACGTGCGCAACCTGTTTGCCCGCTACCCCCAGGATTTTAGCCACACCGCCCGGGTGCGCCACTTCTGCCGCCTGCTCTTCCGGCTGCTGGCCCCTTTGCATGGCTACGGCCCCAGCGAGGAGCAGCTCCTGGACGAGGCCGCCCTGCTGCACGACATCGGTATGAGCATCGGCTATTACGACCACCACAAGCACGGCGAGTACCTGGTGATGAGCGCGGCCATCCCCGGCCTCACCCACCGCGAGCAGGTCTTGCTGGGGTTGCTGGTGCGCTACCACCGCAAGGGTGAACCCCGGCCTGGGGCCTACAAATCGGTGTTGCAGGATGGCGATACCAAACGCTTGCTGCGGCTGGCCGCCATCCTACGCATCAGCGAGTACCTCGAGCGCAGCCGGGTCGGGCGGGTGGAGGGGCTGGAAGTGGAGATCGGCAGCCAGCAGGTGCGCCTGACCCTGCTGGCCCAGGAAGAGCCCTGGGTCGAGCTCACCGAGACCCGCAAGCAAGCCAAACTCTTCCGGCAAGCCTTCGGCCTCGAGCTGCTGGTAGAATGGGGGCCTCGAGGCTAGCCATGAAGCTCTACCTGATCCGCCATGCCATCGCGCTCGAGGCCGCGCCCGGCCAGACCGACGACGAGCGCCCGCTCTCCGAGGAAGGCATCCAGAAGTTTACCGAGGTGGTGCGCGGCTTGAAGCGCCTGGGGGTTCGACTTGATCGCCTCTACCACAGCCCCAAGCTGCGGGCCGTGCAGACCGCCGAACTGCTGGTGCCGCTGCTGGAAGGCCAGACCGAGGTCACCCCCTACCTGGCCGCCGAGCCCAGTATGGCGCTCCTCGAGACCCTGCAAGGGTCGTCGGTGGCCCTGGTAGGGCACGAACCCTGGATCGGCGAGCTATGCGCCTGGCTGGTCACTGGCCGCCAGGAGGGCCGCGCCTTTCCCTTCAAAAAAGGCGGGGTGGCCCTGCTGGAGGGCCTGCCCCAACCGGGCCAGATGTGGCTGCGGGGGTTCTGGGCCCCTAGGCTTTGGCGCCGGCTGGGGGCGTGAGCAACAGAAAGCCCAAGGCCCCGCCGTAAGCGCGCCCCAAGACCCCCTCGGTTTGGCCTCCAGCAATTCAACCTGCCATAAACCAGACAAAGCTTCCCGTGGGGTGCTTATCGCTCGAGCCTGAAAGGGGTCTTCTGCCCGGCCAGGGCGATTTCCCGGGCTTCCTGGGGTGCCCAGGAAAGCCCCAGCACGGCCTTATAGGCGCGCAGGGCCTGGTCGCGCCGGCCCATCCAGTCGGCGAGCTGCCCGTAGCGGGCCAGGGCGTAGCCCGGTAGGTAGGCGGGGTGCTGGAAGTCGGTGTGAACGAGCTGCTCCATGAGCTGGTAAGCCGCCTCGGGCTGGCCCGCCGCCAGATAAATCTGAGCCGCGCAGTACAGGGCCTCGGGGCCTTCCACCTCCTGCAGTTGTTGCAATAGAACCCCCCAGTCGTCCGACTCGTTCAGTTGCCAGGCCCGATCCAGCACGCTGCGCTGGCGCTCCAGCTCGGTAGGGGTGTGGTGGCCGGGAAGCACCACCCGCTCCGCTGGAAGGGCCCAAAGCAGCCAGGGATACTCGAGCACATCCACCAGCACCGCCACGGAACCCTCGAGGGCAGCCAGGCGCCCGGCCACCTGGGCCATGCGCTCCCGCCGAAAGCCGGTGGCGGGCCCTTCGCCAAACACCTCCCCATAGCCCTGGTGGTAGGCCCGCAGGGCCTCGAGCACCGGCCCCTGGGCGAAATCCTCCGGGGTGCGGGGGTTGGTCAGCACCCATTTAAGGTTGTTCTCGAGCGGCTCCACCTGGCGCAAAATCTGCTGCCCTTTGGGGTACTGGCGCAGGGCCTCGCGAAACCGCTCGGCCTCGAACCTGAGCGGGGCCTGGGGGTCGAGCGCCTCCAGCGCAACGCCCATACTTTCAGCCCAGGGCAAAACATGAAACAATGAGATCTCGTTCTGGTCGCGCCAAGTTTGCGCTGCCAGCTCTTCCGGGCTGTACGAGGCCAGAACAATCCGCTCGGGCTGATGGGCTCGAATCAGCTCCAGCAGCGTCACCCCGTTGTAGCGCGGGTGCAACAGATGAAAGGGGCCCAGCGTAGGAATGACCAAAAACGACACAACCGATATTCTAGACCTCAAAGACCGCAACTACCGTCTGGCGATGCTCAATGGTTGGTTTGTGCTGTTGGGCGACGCTTTCTTTAACGGTTCCATTGTGCTGGCCTCCTTTGCCGCCAAGCTGGGCGCGGCCAACTGGGCCATCGGGCTGATGCCGGCCCTGCTCAACGCCGGTTCGATGGTGCCGCAGGTCTTCGTGGCCCCTTACGTGGCCCGGCTGCCGATTAAGGTCACGCTGTACCGTCGCATGGCCCTGCTGCGGGTGGCCAGCCTGGGCATCGTGGCCCTGGGCGGGTTCTTTCTGGGCCATCGCCCCGACCTGCTTTTGTGGGTGTTTGTGGCAGGCCTAGCCCTCAACGGGCTTTTTACCGGGTTCTCGAGCCTGCCTTTCTGGGAAACCATCGGCAAAACCATCCCCATGGAGCGCCGCAGTGGGCTGTTCTCGCTGCGCAACCTGGTGGGAGGGTTGCTGGCCTTTGGGGCTGGCTTTTTGGTGCGCCTGATCCTCGAACTACCCTTGGCCTTCCCCTACCCATACGCCATCCTGTTCACCCTGGGCACCCTGGCCTTTGCCTACGGCTGGCACCTGTTCGGCCTGATAGACGAACCCCCCGACACCCACACCCGCACCGAGCGCATCTCACTCAGCCTGCCGTTTCGCGACTTCTATTTCCGGCGGTTCCTGCGGGTGCGTGTGCTGCTGGCAATTGCCAGTATGGTCGAGCCTTTTTTCGCAGCTTATGCCGTGCGGGTGCTGGGACACAAAAGCGAGATTGGCACCTATCTTATGGTCTACACGCTCTCCTCGGTGCTCTCCAACCTGCTGTGGGTGCAGGTCTCGAGGCGCTACGGCTCCCGCAGCCTGATCCTGATCGGCGCCGCGCTGGGCGCGGTAACCCCGGTGCTGGCCCTGCTACTACCCAAAACCGCATTCTGGCTGGTCTTTGCCCTTCAAGGCGCCTACCTTTCTTCCATCGGGGTGGGCACCGCCACCTACCTGGTGAACCTGGCCCCCACCGATGCGCGCAGCTCGTACATCGGCCTGTCCAACACCATCGTGGGGCTGCTGGCCTTCTCGCCGGTGCTGGGCGGCTTGCTGGCCGACCGCGTGGGATACGTGGGGCCTATGGTGGTCGCCACCATCTGCTATGCCTGGGCCCTATATGCGGGCCGGCGTTTGAAGCTGCTCGAGCCCGTCTAGTCCCCTCGGCCACCCCCTGGGGGTTCGCCTTGGATAAAGCCCCGGTTTGGCATATGATTGCCAGGTCACATGGCATTCAAACCAGGTATTCCGGCCAAGTTTCGCTACCTTCTATGGGGGCAGAGCAGCGTCACCTTTGGGGCCGTGGTGCTGGAAGTGGCCTTACCCCTTCTAGCCGCCGTCACCTTGCAGGCCAGTCCTACCCAGATGGGCCTGCTGGCCACCTTGCAAACCCTACCCTGGCTGGTCATTACCTTGTTCGCCGGGGTGTGGATCGATCGTGGCAACCCCAGGCGCATTATGACCTGGGCCAACTACGGGCGGGGTCTCTTGCTGCTCAGCATCCCCCTGGCCGGGTGGCTGGGCTGGCTCAGCATCGAGTGGTTGTGGGTGGTGGCCTTTGCCTATGGGCTGCTGCGGGTCTTCTTCGAGCTGTCGGTGAGCGCCTTTGTGCCCAGCGTTGTCGAGCGAACACAGTTGGTAGCCGCCAACAGCCAGCTCGAGAGCAGCCGCCAGGTTGCCACGGTGGCCGGGCCGGGGGTGGCCGGCCTGCTGGTGCAGACGATTGGAGCACCCCTCACGGTTCTGCTCAATGCCTTTTTGTATTGGATCTCGGCCTTTTTGATTCAGCGCATTCCCAGCAGCGAGTCGCAGCAGGTGCGCAGCCCTAAGCTCTTGCTGAGCGAGGTGGGCGAAGGTCTGCGCCTGGTCTTTTCGGACGCTTACCTTCGCGCCCTGGTGCTCTCGAGCGCCACCTTCAATTTGCACATCGGCATGCTGGCCGGCCTTCAGGTTTTATTCCTTAGCCGGGTGCTGGAAATACCCCCAGCCTGGATTGGCGTCATTTTTGCTGTGGTGGGGCTGGGCGCGCTGGTGGGTGCGCTAACCGCTGCACGGTTTACCGGGTGGCTGGGCATCGGAGGGGTGGTCATCCGCATGCAGCTAATCTCCTCCCTTGCCGGGGTGGCCTTCGCGCTGGTGCAGGCCCCTCCAGTGGTAGCGGCCACCCTGGTTGGCCTCATTCTGTTTGTAAAAGCGGCCTCTACGGTGATACGCAACGTGAACGTGGTCAGCATTCGCCAGGCCCGAACCCCCCAACACCTTCTGGGGCGGGTGGGGGGAACCAGCCAGTTTGTGGGCATCGGACTGGGCTCGCTGGGCGGCATTGTAGGAGGGCTGCTGGCCGAGTGGCTGGGCATCCGCGAGGCCACCTTAATTGCCGGGCTCATCGCCATGTTTTCCTTTAGCTGGCTGTTCTTCTCCCCCATCCGCAGCCTGAAGGGCCTGCCAGAAGCAATGAAGGCCTGAGCGGCCCCATAAGCGGCCAGGCCCGCCGGGGTACGTCCAGCCCTCAGCCGAGCACGGCGCGGCGTGGTAGGCGGGCTACGCATCGGTGGATCAGGCCACCCACCACATAACAGCGAACAACCAGCAATAAACATTCTGAGGGCGTAACGCCCCCAGCCAAAAGCCCAATTTCAAAAAAACGGACGTTTTAGTCGTTCCAGATGAGGATTCGAGCAGCTACCTTTTTCATGGCTTTTCCTCCTGACGTAACGATATCGCAGAGCGTTATGGTTGTAAACCTATTGACAAAATGTCAAGTTTATGCTTCACAAACTTATGACTCAGGTCTTTACCTGGTACAAGTAAACTTTCCTGGATTAAAACCCCTTGCTGGTGCGCTTTTATTTGAGATGCACTCTCGGATATTTATACCGAGTTTATATTGCCGCATCACCTCGCTTGATTAAGTTTCTGCGGCCCCACCCCCCCTCTACCGGCCCACAAAGATTTGACGCCGTTCCGTTGCAGTCGTACACTTCTACGCAAGATGAGGTCTCGGCCAACTACCAGGCCTGGGGAGAACTTCTAGCCGCAAGGCGGCAGAGGTTCTCCCGGCTCGTAGTTGAAGGGCCGGGATTTTTTTTGAGGTGAGTATGAACGCAGTGCTTCCCGACGGACGAAACCTGGAGCTCAAGCCCGGCGCCACCGCTGCCGATGCCGCTCAAGCCATTGGCCCTGGTCTGGCCAAGGCCGCCATTGGGGCTATTGTCAATGGAGAGCTGTACGACCTGCTCAAGCCCTTGCCACCCCATGCCGAGCTGCGCATCCTGACCGAAAAGGATCCCGAGTACGCCCAGCTCTTCCGCCACACCCTGGCCCACGTGATGGCCCAGGCGGTGCGCGAGCTGTACACCGAGCGGGGTTACAGGCCCGAAGAGGTCAAGCTGGCCATTGGCCCGGTGATCGAAAACGGCTTCTATTACGACATGGACGCTCCTGAGCCCATCCGTGAAGAAGACCTGCCCATCATCGAGGAGAAGATGCGCCGGATTGTGGCGGCCAACCTGCCCCTGAAGCGCTTTGTACTCCCGCGCGAGGAAGCCCTCAAACGCTACGCGGGCATTGACCCCTACAAAACCGAGCTAATCCAAGACCTACCCGAATCCGAGGAGCTGAGCTTCTACGCGCAAGGCGACGATACCTATGGCTTCACCGACCTGTGCCGGGGCCCGCACGTGCCCAGCACGGGCCGCATTCCCCCTCACTTCAAGCTCACCGGCATTGCCGGGGCCTACTGGCGCGGCGACTCGAGCCGCCCCATGCTCCAGCGCATTTACGGGGTTGCCTTCCGCACCAAGGAGGAGCTCGAGCACTACCTCTGGCAGCAGGAGGAAGCCAAGCGCCGCGACCACCGCCGGCTGGGGCAGGCCCTCGAGCTCTTTACCATCAGCGAGGAGGTGGGCAAGGGCCTGCCGCTCTGGCTGCCTCGAGGCGCTTTTATCCGGCGTCAAATGGAAGACTACATGTACCAAAAAGAGCAGGAGCACGGCTACCACTATGTGTACACGCCACACATCGCCAACGCCCGGCTTTACTACACCTCGGGCCACCTGCCCTACTACAAAGACGACATGTACGCCCCCATCGAGATTGAGGGGGAAGAGTACTACCTCAAGCCCATGAACTGCCCGCACCACCACATGATCTACAAGGCCCGGCCCAAGAGCTACCGCGACCTGCCGCTCAGGCTGGCCGAGTTCGGCACGGTCTACCGCTTCGAGCTTTCGGGCACCCTCTCGGGCCTCACGCGGGCGCGGGGCTTCACCCAGAACGACGCGCACATCTACTGCTCGAGGGCCCAGGTCACCGAGGAGTTTATCCGGGTCATTCAGCTTTTTGACGAGGTCTACAAGGACTTCGGCATCTCGGACTACTGGTTCCGCCTCTCCCTGCCCGACTTCGAAAACAACCCCGAAAAGTTCGGCGAGGAAAACGACAACTGGCGCGACTCCATCAAGGCCATCCGGGCGGCCCTGGAAGAGACCGGGGCCAAGTATGTGGAAGGCATCGGCGAGGCCACCTTCTACGGCCCCAAGCTCGACGTGCAGATCAGGAGCGTGCTGGGCAAAGAAGAGACCATCGCCACCAACCAGCTCGACTTTATCGTGCCCGAGCGCTTTGGCCTCGAGTTCACCAACGAAAAAGGTGAAAAAGAAACCCCGGTGGTGATCCACCGCGCCATCATGGGCAGCTTCGACCGCTTCTTTGCGTTTTACCTGGAGCACACCGCCGGCGACTTCCCGCTGTGGCTCTCCCCCATCCAGGCCGTGATTGTGCCGATTGCCGACCGGCATCTGGAGTACGCCCAGAAGGTAGCCGCCGAGATGCGCAAAAACAGGCTCCGCGTGGAGATTGACGACCGCAGCGAGCGCATGAACGCCAAAATCCGCGACGCCGAGCTGCAAAAAATCCCCCTGATCCTGGTGGTAGGGGACAAAGAAGCCGAGGCGGGCACGGTTAATGTGCGCGAGCGTCACGTAAAAGAACAGCGCACGCTGGCCGTGGCGGCCCTCATCGAGGAGATGAAGGCTCGAGTAGAGGCAAGAAAATAAGATCGTCCAAGCCCGCTCCCATCAACTTAGAGGGGTCTACAGGGAACGAACAAACGCCTCGGCCTCTTCAGCGCTGGCCAGGCGGGGCTGGCGCTTCCTGAACCACTGCCAGAGAACCCCCAGGTCGAGGTCGGAGAGGTTTTGGGGATGGCCCAGGATTATCTTGTGGTCGCCGTCGGAGACCCAGATCATGCCCAGCACCTCACCCTCGAGCCAGCTTCCGACCGGCACCGGCTCCCTGCCCGCCCAGATGGCATCGAGGGTGTCGTGGTCGGCAGGGTTGTGATAGCCCGGTATCAGACCGTAGTTGACCGGTGCCAGGCCCCATTCCGGCCGCCAGGGGGGCTCCTTCGGAACCAGGCGCTCCCCGTCCCAGCTATACCTTTCGGCCGTTCCCAGGCTCCACTCCACCAGCATTTTGGCTCGCATCGGCGGCCATTCTACAAAAAAACCAACTGCCACCGGGAGGCGCGGGGGCAGTTGCCAGGGGGGCACAGTTCTAGGCGAGGTGTCTCCAGCGCAACCGGGCTACCTGAGTACGCCGCATCACACAGCCGCTAAACTCAATGGGGGCGGGGAGAAGCCAGTTGCGCAGCGAGGTACGCACCCCTCCCATCGGATGAGGACGGGCCCGAATGGGTCGGGCATTCCCAAATGCAATCTGTAATATAAGCTCCCTACTCATGCTTGTAGGTTAAGCCATCAATCGTTACAAGCGCGTTACTTTTGCACCAAAAAACATTAAATATCCTTAATGTTCGGCCATAGCCAGGTCGAATTGGGCGGTGGCGGGCCAAGCTAGCTATGCCTGCATAGGCCTGGGCGACGAATCTCCACTGGGATCTTCCCAGACTTGCTCAACCAGGTCGATCAGCTCCTGCACTGGAACTCCATAGCGGCGGGCTATCCGTGCAATTTCGTGCCCTACGCGCTTCAACTGGCTTAGATACTGCTGGGGTATTTCCTCCGACTCGTCCTCGAGGTCTTCCACAATACCGATCAGCCAGCCTATCAACTCGCTGGCATCCTCGTCAGAAAGCCCATCGGTTAGGGCTTCATCCTCGAGCAGCAGTTCCGTCAGCCGTTCATACATACGCGGCCTCTATACTATGCCGAAGCGCATCGAATTTGAATATCCACAAAACACCACGCGCCAGTAAAGGTTCGGCTCAGTTGGAGGGGGAACGGCCCGCAGGGGTGTTCAGCAAGAGCAGCTCGTCTTTGTGCACATAACCCATCTGCCGAACCAGGCCTTCCCGGTAGCGGGGGTCAGCAGCAAGCTGAAGTTCTTCGATCAGCTTCTGGTTGCGCCGCTCGAGCTGCACCAGGCGAACCTCGGCCTGCGCAATTTGATTGCGGAGCTGCACATTGCGCTGAACCTCCAAGGTTATCAACAGCAAAATATGTAGTGTTCCCAACGCAAATATCAAATGCAATAATCGGTAAATTGGCTTCTCCACAGTAAAGTCAGTATATCACCTTCCTGTCTTGCGTCTAGGTGATATTTTCACAGGAAAAACTCACGCTTCACCATGCTGTGCCGAACTCAACACGGGCGATGCGCCGGTGTCCAGCAGCGCCCACATCTTTGGTCTTCCTCCAGCCCAATCAAAATCGAGATATACCCTGAAAGCATCACAATAGTGTTCTTTTTCTGAAAATGTTTTATAATACGGTAACTTGTACACGGGGGTAAAGATGGCAAAAGCCAAAGAGCGGGATAGCTATCGGTCAAAGCTCAAAGCGATGGGGCTGCGTCATACCCTACCCAGAGAACGAATACTGGCCTATCTCGATAACAAAAACACCCACCCCACGCCCGAAGAGCTCTACCTAGGCCTCAAAAAAAAGGGATTCAACATCGGCCTTTCAACCATATACCTAAACCTTCAGGTGTTGCGCGAGGCCGGGCTACTGTGGGAGTTCAAAGACCAGAAAGGCAACACCCGCTACGATGGTTTCAACGAGCGTCACCACCATCTTTTCTGCTTGCAATGCGGGAGCATCGAGGATGTGCTGGACAAAGACCTGCCCACCTTTGACACCACCCCCATCAAAAAAGCCATCGAGGCCAAAAACGGCTGGTTTGTAGAAGAGGCCCGGCTCGAGCTTCGCGGCGTTTGCCCGGCATGCCAGTAAGGCCGGGGATTCCTCTCAGCAATCTTGAGCGGAACCCGCCTCACCTTCAGGTCGGTTCGCCCAAACCGCGACGAACCGACCTCGAGGATGCTCAAACACTAGTTGCCGCTGGATTCACAAAGCAGCTCCACCAGCGTCCGCACCCCAAACCCCGTACCGCCGGCCGGGCCCAGCGGGTGGTTTTTCTCGGTATAGGCAGGGCCGGCGATATCGAGGTGCACCAGCGGTTTGTCGGTAAACTCTGCCAGGAAGAGCGCCGCCGTAATGGCACCCCCTGAGCGGCTGCGCCCGTGGGTGTTCTTGATATCAGCGGTGCTGGACTTGAGGGCCTCGAGGTACTCCTCTTCCAACGGCAGGGGCCACACCTTTTCACCGGCGCGCTCGGCTGCCTCCTGTACTTGGCGGCCCCAGCGGGCGTCGTTGGCAAATAGACCCGCCACCTTCTCGCCCAGTGCCACCACACAGGCCCCGGTCAGGGTAGAAAGCTCCACGATCAGATCGGCCCCCTGCCGGTCGGCGTAGGTTATGGCATCGGCCAGGGTAAGCCGCCCCTCCGCATCGGTGTTCAGCACCTCAATGGTCTTACCCGATAGGCTCGTCAGCACATCGGAGACCCGGTAGGCCGTACCCGAGATCATGTTCTCGGCCGCCGCCACATAGGCGCGTACTTCCACTGCAGGCTTTAGCATCGCAACAGCCCGCATAGCACCCAGCACGGCCGCTGCACCGGCCATGTCGCACTTCATGGTGATCTGGCTTTCGGATGGCTTTAAGGAGTACCCTCCCGTATCAAAGGTGAGGCCTTTGCCCACCATAGCCACCACCCGATCGGCAGGTTGCGGGGGTTTATAGGTAAGCTGAATAAAGCGAGGCGGGTTGGCGGAACCTTGAGCCACACCGTAAAAAGCGCCCATACCCGCTTGCTTGATCTGCTCCTCGTCCCAGACGGCCACCTCGAGCCCAAGTTCTTCGGCCATCGCAGCGGCCCGGTGGGCCAGCTCAGAAGGGGTCAGCACATTGGGGGGCTCATTAACCAGATCACGCGCATAGTTGACTGCCTCGCCTATGATCCTAGCCCGGTCGACCGCCGGCCCGGAGGCTCGAGCCAGCCATAAGCGCAGTTTTTCACCCCGCTTACCGGGTGCGCCGCTGGTTTTGTACTTGTTCCAGGTGTATCCACCCAGGAGCGCACCTTCAGCCAGGGCATGGCTGGCTTCTTTTTTGCCGAACTTTTCTGAGAGAAAAACCTCCGTCACCGCCTCTTTGAACCCCAGGCGGGCAATTTCCTGCACCAGTCTGGCCCCGGCCCTACGAACGGTCTCAAGACTCACGCCCCGCTTCTTGCCCAAACCAAAAAGCAGCGCAAACCCAGGGCCTTCGCCCTTTGTCTGAGCCAGATTGATCAGTAGGGTTTCACCAAAATCACCCTTGAAGTGCAACTCTCCCATAACTTTGGAGAGTGTTTTTTGGTATTTAGCGTCCAGCCGATTGCCTTCCTCGCCAAGCTCACCGCCCCAGACCCCCACCACCGCCAGGGGCGCAGGGATCTCGTCAACATAGCGTCGTGCCGACTTTAGTGTAAGTTCCATGACGTGCGAACTATAACACAAAATTGCACACCGTTGACCAGCCGGTCAGAACCTTAAAAACCGTCCCAGACCTTCAAGGCCACCAGCCCTGGCGCCGGCTTGCTAGTTCGGCCCACAGCGCACAGCCTGGCTGCGCCCTCGAGGTGGCCGGATCACCTGAACCTCGGCGTTCAAGCCCTTAATCCATCCGGTCAGTCTGATCAAAATGAGTGTTTCTTTATCTCGAGCTTTTGCCCATTCTTCCAGATTACTGGCGTAATTGGCTGATTCCCTAGGTAACAACAAACGAATGCGTCCATTCTGTACAGCCCCCACATGGAATGCAGCCGGCCTGGTAAAGTCGGGGATTCTGTCGTAAGGGGCTTTGAGGTTGGCCTCAGCCCAGAGCCAGCTGGCTACTGCATAAACGGTTCCGGCAGGGTCGGTCACCGGCAGCTCGTGTATACAGCGCCGGGCCCTGGGATCTTCATCGAGCAGTTTGGCCAGGTAAGGGGGGGCATCATCGCGGTCAATGAGCCGCTTGCGCACCAGGTACATGTAACCCAGGTAGGGATTTACCGGGTTACGCTGGGTGCCCAGTCGGAACACGGTCGGGCCGATGGTAATGAGAGGATTGGCCCAGCCCTCCACCCGAACAGGGGTATTGATGCCCAAATCCACCTGGGCCAGGTTGATGAATAGATCGTCAAAAACTGCATAGGAGGTGTTGTTCTGGCTAACCATGCGCAGGTATAGGCTGTTGGTGGTCTGCGGGAATTTGACCTCGAGCAGATACCGTCCCAGAATTCCGGTCTCGGTGAAGCGCACCCCTTTGGGCTCAAGCAGCCGCCTCAGTTCGCCCACCTGCAAAAGCGCCGGCTCCTGTACCCCTCCAACAGCCCAGGGCACCGAACCCACAGCAGCCTGCGCCGCAACCATCAGTGCCCCAAGCATCCCAGCCCCTACCAACCCTTTTTGCATAACCCTCCCCTCTGTGGCTGCTCTAGACCTCGATGGCCTTGCCCCACTCTCCCAGAAACACTACCTTGCCGCGCTCCCGCAAGGCCTGTCCCAGCGCCTGCAGTTTTTCCACTTCACCATGCACCAGGGCTACGCGCTGCTCGCCGTCCAACCAGTCGAGCAATTCATCACGGCCTGCGTGGCCCGAGAAACCACCCAGGGTATGGGTTCTGGCCCGTACTTGTACGGTTTCGCCGAACATCCGTACCGTTTCAGCACCATTGATCAGCAATTCTCCCAGGCCACCCCGGGGCTGGTAGCCCGTGATAATCACAGCGTTTTTGCTATCGGGCAGACCATGGCGCAGGTGGTGTAGTATACGCCCCCCGGAAAGCATTCCGTTGCCAGCGATAACAACCATAGGGCCCTGCATCAGATTAAGGGCCTTGGACTCCTCCACGCTGTGGGTGTACTCGAGCCGCTGGGGGCGGAAAGGGTCGAGACCCTGGGCATAAAGGCGCTGAACCTCGCTGCTGAAAAAGTCGCGCACTTTAGGATAAATCTCGCTGATTTTGGAGGCCATGGGCGAGTCCACAAACACCGGAACGCTGGGAATGGCCCCGCGCTGCTCGAGCTCGCGGATGTAAAACAGCACCTCCTGGGTACGCTCGAGGGCAAACGACGGGATGAAGACCTTGCCATTCTGGCTCAGCACGCTCCTCAAAATACCGGAAAACTCTTCCAGGGTTGCAGCAAATGGACGATGCGCACGGTCTCCATAAGTCCCTTCACACAAAACCAGGTCAACCATGGCCGGATAGTCGGGATCCACCAACACATCTTTCCGTCGGTGGCCCAGGTCACCGCTAAAAATCAGGGATCTGCCGGCGGCCTCGAGCTGAATAAAGGCGCTGCCGGGAAGATGCCCCGCGTCGCGCAGGCGGTAGCTGAACGGCCCCAGGCTCTGCGTCTGGTAGTAGGTGACCACCTCCAGACGGGTATAAAGTTCGGCCAGATCGCTTTCGTTCCAGGGCAATGGGGGCGCCTCACGGCCCTTGCGCACCAAGCGCTCGCGCTCTTCTTGCATAAGCTTTAGGGCATCCTCGAGGATCACCGGCAGTATCAACCGGGTTGGTTCTGTAACGTACACCCGGCCCGCAAATCCCTGGCGTATTAGCATGGGTAGGCGGCCGATGTGATCGTTGTGGGCATGGGAGATCAGCACCGCGTCAACGGTTCTGGGATCAAAACCAAAAGGCTCTTCGTTGCGTTCTTCATCGGCACCCTGATAAGCGCCACAGTCCAGCAGCAATCGGTAATTCTGGTGCTCCACCAGGTGGCAACTTCCGGTCACCGTCTGCGCTGCGCCAAATGGGGTTATTCGCATGCACGTACTGTACCAGACTCAACCCAGGCTTTTGGCTTACCCTGCGCTTTTGTTCGGCTTGACAGTCTTTTGGCTGTGGTGTAACCTTACGACTTGGACGAGGTTCAACCCCTTTGTCCAAGCTGCCATCGGAATAAGAGCAAGCCGGGCCACCCTAGCTCAACTGGTAGAGCACCCGACTTGTAATCGGAAGGTTGTCGGTTCAATTCCGATGGGTGGCTCCACAAGGGCAGGTGGCCGAGTGGTTAAAGGCGACAGACTGTAAATCTGTTCTCTTCGGAGTACGGTGGTTCGAATCCACCCCTGCCCACCAAGCACCCATCGGGTGTGCCCATAGCAGTGAGCTTCTACTCAGCCTGCTATGGTCGGCGCGGCAGCGCCAAACGCGGGAATAGCTCAGTTGGTAGAGCATCTGCTTCCCAAGCAGAGGGTCGCGGGTTCGAGTCCCGTTTCCCGCTCCACAAGCGCTTCGTGCGCGAATGCTTCCGGTGCTCGGGTAGCTCAGCTGGTAGAGCACACCCTTGGTAAGGGTGAGGTCGTCGGTTCAAGCCCGATCCCGAGCTCCAAACCCACACCGCCCGTCCACCGCTGCGGGCGGTGTGTTCCTGAAAAAGGAAGAATCCTAGCGGAAGCCAAAAGGAGGCAATACACATGGCGAAAGGCGTATTTGAGCGCACCAAACCCCACGTGAACGTAGGGACGATCGGACACGTGGACCACGGGAAGACCACCCTGACGGCGGCGATTACCTTTGTGGCGGCGGCGGCCAACCCCAACGTGGAGGTACAGGCCTACGACCAGATCGATAAGGCGCCCGAGGAGAAGGCCCGTGGGATTACCATCAACACGGCCCACGTGGAGTACGAGACCGAGAAACGGCACTACTCGCACGTGGACTGCCCGGGCCACGCCGACTACGTCAAGAACATGATCACCGGTGCGGCCCAGATGGACGGGGCCATTCTGGTGGTTTCGGGTACCGACGGCCCCATGCCCCAGACCCGCGAGCACATCCTGCTCTCGCGCCAGGTGGGGGTGCCGTACATCATCGTCTTCCTGAACAAGATCGACATGGTGGACGACCCCGAACTGTTGGATCTGGTGGAGATGGAGATCCGCGACCTGCTGAACCAGTACGAGTTCCCCGGCGACGACACCCCCATCATCCGGGGCTCGGGCCTGAAGGCGCTGGAGCACATGATGGCCCACCCCAAGACCCAGCGGGGCGAGAACGAGTGGGTGGATAAGATCTGGGAGCTGCTGGATGCCATCGACTCCTACATTCCCACCCCCCAGCGGGACGTGGACAAGCCCTTCCTGATGCCGGTGGAGGACGTGTTCACCATCACCGGGCGTGGTACCGTGGCCACCGGGCGGATTGAGCGCGGGAAGATCAAGACCGGTGAGGAAGTGGAGATTGTGGGGCTGCGGGAGACCCAGAAGACCGTGGTGACCGGGGTGGAGATGCACCGCAAGACCCTGAGCGAAGGGATTGCTGGGGACAACGTGGGGCTGCTCTTGCGGGGCGTGAGCCGCGAAGATGTGGAGCGGGGCCAGGTGCTGGCCAAGCCGGGGAGCGTCACCCCCCACACCAAGTTCGAGGCCTCGGTCTACATCCTGAAGAAGGAAGAAGGGGGACGGCACACCGGCTTCTTCACCAACTACCGCCCGCAGTTCTACTTCCGCACCACCGATGTGACCGGGGTGGTGGAACTGCCCAAAGGGGTGGAGATGGTGATGCCCGGCGACAACGTCACCTTCACCGTCGAACTCATCAAGCCCATCGCCATGGAAGAAGGCCTGCGCTTCGCCATCCGTGAAGGCGGCCGTACCGTGGGCGCCGGTGTGGTGGCAAAAATCATCGAGTAGCGTGGTAAACTGGTAGCTTGCTGGCCCGGTCAGGCCCTCGAGGGTCTGGCTGGGCCGAAGGCTGAAAGAGGATCAACATGGCGAGTGACGTACGAATCAAGCTGCTCTTGGAATGCACCGAGTGCAAGCGGCGCAACTATGCGACGGAGAAAAACCGTCGCAACACCACGGCCAAGCTCGAGCTCAAGAAGTTTTGCCCTTGGTGCAACAAGCACCTGCCCCACAAGGAAGTAAAGGTCTAAGGCGGTCGTATGGCTCAAGAGCAGAATGCCGCCCCCCGGCGCCCACTTGGTGCGCGGATTATCAACTACTTCCGCGAAGCCCGCGCCGAGCTTACCCGTGTCACCTGGCCTAGCCGTCAAGAGGTTATCGAGTCCACGCAGGTCATCTTGGTGTTCGCCGTCGTGGCAATGGTTGTGCTGGGCTTAATCGATACCATCTTCCGCTTCATCACGGTGCGCTTACCCTAACGCGTTGGTGCCAGCTATGAGCATTGAATGGTATGCCGTCCACACCTATGTTGGCCACGAGGAAAAGGTCAAGCAAAACCTCGAGCAACGGGTGAAGGTTCTCGGTATGCAGGACAAGATCTTCCAGGTCTTGATCCCCACCGAGGAGGTTGTGGAGCACCGCGAGGGCGGTAAGAAAGAAGTGGTGCGCCGTAAACTTTACCCAGGCTACATCTACGTGCTGGTGGATCTAGGCGATACCCCCGGTGAGGTCAACGAGGCCTGGGAAGTGGTGCGCAACACCCCCGGCGTCACGGGTTTTGTTGGCACCGCCACCCATCCGGTGCCCCTCACCCCAGATGAGGTACAGCACCTCCTGGAGATTGCTGGTTTGGCTGGGAAAAAAGAAACCCCCAAGCCCCAGGTTACCTTCAAAGAAGGCGATGTGGTGCGCGTGGTTTCGGGCCCTTTTGCCGAATTTACCGGTGTAGTAAGCGAGGTCAACCTCGAGCGCCAGAAGGTCAAGGTTCTGGTCTCTATTTTTGGACGCGAAACCCCAGTCGAGCTGGAGTTTTCGCAGGTCGTTCGCGCTTAGGTGCGAACGCTAATGCCAACGGCTTATCGCGGCTAGCAAGAAACCTCTGCTACCCGCTGTGAGCAGCGCGAAAGCGCTCAGGCGATACCACCACGAAGTTCGTGGGAGCCATCCCGCAGACTGCGGGCCAGTGCAAAGGAGGAAGAACAATGAAAAAGATTACCGCTGTGGTCAAGCTACAGCTCCCAGCCGGCAAGGCCACACCGGCGCCCCCGGTGGGCCCGGCGCTTGGTCAGCACGGCGCCAACATCATGGAGTTCGTCAAGCAGTTCAACGCGGCCAGCGCCAGCATGGGCGATGCGATTGTGCCCGTTGAGATCACCATCTTCTCCGACCGCTCATTCACCTTCATCACCAAGACCCCTCCGGCCTCCTACCTGATCCGC
Organism: Meiothermus ruber DSM 1279; assembly: GCF_000024425.1. Lineage (NCBI taxonomy): Bacteria > Thermotogati > Deinococcota > Deinococci > Thermales > Thermaceae > Meiothermus > Meiothermus ruber. Next base: position 1,191,917 of record NC_013946.1, on the reverse strand, counting down.
AAAGCCGCAGGCCTTGAAAAGGGGTCTGGCAAGAGCGGGCGCGAAAAGGTGGGCAAGCTTACCTGGGAGCAGTGCCTGCAGATTGCCAAGCAGAAGATGCCGGACATGAACGCTTTGGATCTGGAATCCGCGGCCCGTCAAATTGCTGGCTCGGCCCGCTCGATGGGTGTGGAAGTGACGGGGGTGCCCAATGCCTAAGCGCGGAAAACGTTACCGGGCCCTACTGGAAAAAGTAGACCTGAACAAGGTGTACTCCATTGAGGAAGCCGCCGCCCTGATCCCGCAGATCAAGAGCGCCAAGTTCGACGAGACTGTGGAGGTGCACGTCAAGCTGGGCATCGACCCCAAAAAGTCGGATCAAAACGTGCGCTCCACTGTGGCTCTGCCGCATGGTACCGGCCGCAGCGTGCGGGTGCTGGCCATTGCCAAGGGCGAGAAGATTGCTGAGGCCCAGGCTGCCGGTGCCGACATCGCTGCCGGGGAGGAAATTATCCAGGAAATCCTGGACGGCCGCTCCGACTTCGATGCGGTGGTGGCTACCCCTGATGTGATGGGCGCGGTCGGCTCCAAACTGGGGCGTATTCTGGGCCCCAAGGGCCTGCTACCCAACCCCAAAGCCGGTACGGTGGGTTTTAATATCGGTGAAATGGTGCGCGAAATTAAGGCGGGCCGGATCGAGTTCCGCAACGACAAAACCGGCGTGGTGCACGGCCCGGTAGGCAAAGCCAGCTTTGCACCCGAGAAAATTGCCGAGAACGTGCGGGCTTTTATCAAAGCCGTTGAGAGTGCTAAACCCGACGGGGCCAAGGGCACCTATCTGCGCTCGATCTACCTCACCACCACCATGGGGCCCAGCATCAAGGTGAGCACCAGCACAGCCCACCAGTCCTAAGGCCGCCAACAACCAAAAGCTCCCTGTCAAGGGGGCTTTTCTTTTGTGGTTCAGACGAGAGCGCAGAGCCCATACACTGTACATAAGCCTCAAGGGCTACTATCTTTGAAGAGTCTGTATGCATCCACTCAAGGCAACCCGTCCCACCAAACCCCTACGCCAAGCCCTATGACCCCCGTGCGTGCCCTCTCGTTGAGCCTCGTGGTTGCAGGGGTGGTATTTGGTCTGAAATGGCTGGCTTATGCAATCACCGGTTCTGTAGCCCTGTACTCCGATGCACTGGAGTCTATCGTCAACATCGTGGCGGCCGGAACCGCCCTGGTGGCTGTGCTGGTTTCGCGCCGCCCTGCTGATAGCAATCACCCTTTTGGTCACACCAAGGCCGAGTACTTCTCGGCGGTCTTGGAGGGGGTGTTGATTGTACTAGCGGCGCTGGCCATTGTGCGGGAAGCCGGGCCCAAACTGTTTATGCCACAGCCGGTTGAAAGCCTGGGCACAGGGCTGCTGGTTTCTTTGGGGGCCTCAGGGATTAACGCCGCGCTGGGCTGGTTCCTGGTTAGCAGCGGCCGCAAAGCCCGTTCACCAGCGGTTGTGGCCGATGGGCGGCACATCCTGGCCGATGTGCTGACCTCGGTGGGGGTGCTGCTGGGGGTTGGGCTGGCCTGGTTGAGCGGCTGGTGGGTCTTGGATCCCTTGCTGGCCATGGCCGTAGCGATCAACATTCTGTGGGTGGGTTGGCGGCTGGTGCGCGACTCCGTTGGGGGTCTGATGGATGAGTCGGTTTCGGAACTCGAGCTTAGCAGTATCCGCAGCGCGTTGCACAAAGCCCTCGAGGGGCTGGCCGCCGAAGGCAAGGTGTTGGAGATTCACGACCTGCGCACCCGGCGGGCCGGGCCGCGTACTTTTGTGGAATTTCACCTGGTTGTACCGGGCCAGACCTCGGTGGAGCAGGCCCATCAGATATGCGACCGGCTCGAGGGCGCCTTGCAGGCCAGCCTCGATGGCATAACCACCACCATCCACGTGGAGCCCGACCACAAGGCCAAGCACACAACCTTCAGAATCGGTTAAACCCAAAGCAAGCCTGCGCATTCCGATCGGTTACTTGCTCCATCTGCTCGAGGCTCAGCGCTCGAACCTCGGCCAGTTTAGCCAGTGTAAACCGGACGAGCGCGGGGTGGTTGCGCCGGCCCCGATATGGCTCGGGGGGTAGAAAGGGTGCATCGGTTTCGACGAGCAGGCGCTCGAGGGGAATTTGCCGGGCTGCCTCGCGCAAGGCCGTGTTTTTCTTATAGGTCAAGGGCCCCGCCAAGCCAAAATAGGCCCCGAGTTCCAGGCCCACCTCAAGGAGGCGCGGATGCCCCGAGAAAGCGTGCAGGACAAACCTCAACGGACGGTTGTACAGCAGCCAGTCGGCCAGCTCCTGCTCGGCCAGGCCGTCTTCCCGGCTGCGCACGTGAAAGATCAGCGGCAAGCCCCGCGCAGCCGCCAGTCGGTGCTGAAAATCCAGGGCGCGATACTGGGCCTGGCGGGTCTCTGGCTTCCAGTAGAAGTCCAGGCCGGTCTCACCGATGGCCCGCACCTTTGGATGCTGGGCCAGATCTTGCAGGTCGGCCTCGAGCTCCGGTGAAAGAAGCTGGGCCTCGGTAGGGTGCAGGCCCACAGCGGCCCAGATATGGGGATGGGCCTCGGCCAAGGCCAGCGCCTTGCGGTTGCGCTCGGGGTTCGTACCTATGGTAAGGATGGCCCTGAAGTCGCTCGAGGCCTCGAGGGCCGCCTGGGTCTCTTGGGGCTCCATGTAGTCTAGGTGGCAATGGGTATCGGTCATGTTCTGTCCCGCCGAAGTTCAGTTTACGCCCTGGACTACAGCCCAAGAAGCCATGCGCTGTCTAAACTAGCCCTATGCGCTGGTGGCTGATGGTTGCAGTGCTGGCCCTGGCTGGTTGTTTACCCTCCCTGCAGGCCTTCGACCCCGACCGCTTGCTCACAGCCGATAATTGGGGCCCCAACAACACACCCCTGGAATGGTGGTATGTCTCCGGCTACCTACCCGAGGAAGGTCTGGCCTTTCACTGGGCGTTCTTTAAGGCCTATGTACCGCAAAACTGGCAGGTCGGCCCTATTAAGCCGGCCATCTTTTTCCCCGGCCCATACCACGCCGCGCACCTCGCTATTACCGACCTCCGTAGCCATCAAAAATTCTTCGATGAACGCTTCGACTTCCGCACCGACCGGCCCCAGGGGGATAGCCTCGTGCAGTTTCCACCCCTGCGGCTCGAGCAGGGCGACTGGAGGCTGGTGCAGCAAGGCTCGACCTACCATCTCTCGGCCGGGCCCATCCAGGTGCGCCTGACCCCGCTCAAACCCGCCGTGGTGCACCCGCCGGGCTACTCGGGCACCCCCGAAACCGGGCGGATGTACTACGTGTCGTTTACCCGCATGGCCCTGGAAGGCGCTATCGCTGGCCGGGCCGTGCGCGGCGAAGCCTGGATGGATCACCAATGGGGCGACCAGATCGGCAGCCAGGGTAGCAGCCCTACCGGCTTGGGGGCCCTGTGGGACTGGTTTGGTCTGCATCTTTCCAATGGGGTCGATTTGATGCTGTACCGCGTAAAGAATGCCAGAGAGGAGGTGGTTCAGCTCGCGGCCACCGCGGTTGATGCACAGGGAGAGGCGCGCGCACTCAACAACCTGCGGATGACCCCTCTGGAAAACTGGGTCTCGCCCAGCGGGCGCAGCTACAGCCTGGTCTGGCAGGTCGAAGCCGACGGCTTAAACCTCCGCCTCGAGGCCTTGCGCAAAGACCAGGAGCTCCTCACAGCCTCAACCCGGGTGGCCTACTGGGAGGGCCCGGTGGCCGGTAGCGGCACCTGGCAAGGGCAGGGTGTTTTGGCTACAGGCATGGGTGAGTTTGTGGCTGGCCCCTACAATCCTCCGGACGAGCTCTTTGGGCCCTTCCCAGGGCGCTAGGGCGAAAGAAAACCCCCAGCCGCGGCTGGGGGCCTGCACGCACAGAAAGCTATTTGAGTTCGACCTTGGCGCCGGCGTCCTCGAGCTGCTTCTTGATCTTCTCGGCCTCCTCTTTGGAAACGCCTTCCTTGACGGGGCCGCCCTGCTCGGCCAGGTCTTTGGCTTCCTTAAGGCCCAGACCGGTAATGGCCCGCAGCTCCTTAATCACGTTGAGCTTCTGGGCACCGGCATCCTTAAGGATCACATCAAATTCGGTCTTTTCTTCAGCAGCGGGTGCAGCCGCCCCAGCCGCAGCCCCAGGCACGGCCACGGCCACCGGTGCAGCCGCGGTTACACCCCACTCTTCCTTGAGTTCGTCGATGAGTTGCTTGAGCTCCAGTACGGTTGCGCTGGAAAGTTGAGCCTTGATTGCAGCGATATCGAGTGCCATTTTTCTCCTCCTGCTTATGGGCCGAAAACGACCCGGTGGCCTACGCGGCCTCTAGTTTCTGTACCTGGGCATCCAAGATGCCAACGAATTCCTGGGCCTTCGCCCCCAGCACGCCCACGAAGTTGGACATCGTGGCGGACAGCACGCCGACCAGCTCGGCTTGCAATTCCTTTTGGCTGGGCAGATCGGCCAGGGCCTCTACCTGCTGGCCCGTGAGGGCCTGCCCCGAGAGCACCCCCGCTTTGAGCACGGGAATGCCTTTATCGTTCGTCTTGGCGAACTCCTTGAGGGCCTTGGCCACCGCAGCAGGGTCAGAGAAAACCACCACCGCTGAGGGGCCGCTTAGGCCATCGACCTCCGGCAGACCCAGATCGCGGATGGCTTTGCGGATCAGGGTGTTTTTGGCGACGATCATCTCGCCACCCTTTTCCCGTACCGCCTTACGAAGCTTACCGGTCGGCCCTGCCTCAAGCCCTTGGTAGTTCACCACGAAGAACGAGCCACCCGCGCCCTTTAAAGCAGCGGTGAGCGCCTCGAGGTTTTCGATGTTGCGCTTGCTAGGCAAAGTTCCTCCTGGTCGGGGCATTGCCAGGCGGCAGACCGCCCACGCACACCCCAGGCTTGACTTTGGGACTAGGGAAATCCCAACGCTTTACCACGAAAACGCTTCCCTAAGAGCGCCTCGGCGACATGATTAAGGCCTTGCCCGTCGCTGTCTTTGGCTGCCTCCACGGTCTATGAGACCAAGGAAGAGCACCAAAGAGGAAGTATACATAAGTAGCCCCTTCACGGCAAGGGGTGTTTTGGACGAAACACCGCAAAGCCCAGGCCCGCCAAACTGTTAGAATGAGGCCCAATGAACGACGTCTGGGATATGCTGCTTGAGCCCTTCCCGCCAGAGGAGATGCAGTGGCGGGTGGAGGCCTTATCTAAAGACAAGCGCAAGGCCCTGGTAGCGCCCTTTGTAAGCCACTCAGCCCTGCTGGATCGCCTCGATGAGGTGCTGGGCCCTCAAGGCTGGCAGGATAGCTATGAGGTGCTTCAAGCCCAACCGAACCTGTATGCAGTTAAGTGCCGCTTAACCATCCTGAATACTTCCAAAGAAGACCTGGGCGAGGGCGATAGCCTCAAGGCTGCTTTTGCCGAGGCGTTGGTGCGAGCAGCCGCTAAATTTGGCGTAGGCCGGCGCCATATGCAACTTGAACAACAGTGGGTTGATTACGATGCCGGCACCGGACAATTCAACCCGCCCGGCACAGAGACCCCCTCCCAGCCACCTCAACCAGGCCAACACGAGCGCGCATCCGCCAGCGAGGGTAAGCCCGAACCACAAGAGCTGATCGATCGCCTGCTCGAGCGCCTCAAGCAAGCTGGTCTGGGCAAACAGGCTGCACAAATCGTGGTGAAGTACGGGGGGTATGGCAAACACCCCGAGGAAACCCGTAAACTTTACGGCGAGCTCCGGGCTTTGCTAAAAAGTCAGGCTTCATGAACAAAGGGTTGCTGTGATCAAGGTTATAGCGATAGGAGACTTGCACGCCGACTTTCCTAAGTTGTGGCGGGCCTTGCGGAATTCTTATGCCGTCGGTGAAGACTGGCTACCTTCTGACCCTCTGCTGCGGGGTACCTACCGCGTGGTGCTGATGGGTGATCTGGTACACCCAAAGCTCCTGGCCGACTACCGGCGGCTGACCGGCCTGGAGGACTACGATCCCAGCAACCCCGACCACCTGCGCACGGCGGCCAAAGCGCAGATTCGAGAGCTGATGCGCATCAAGCGTTTCCAGGAGGCCGCCCCCGATCACATCACCATTCTGCTGGGCAACCACGACCACGCAGCGGTCACGGGCGATCTGGTGCTGGGCAATGCCCACCTCGAGCACAGGGAGTTTCACCCCGAGCTGGGGGGCGTGGAGCTTCCGGAGGAACTCAAGCACTGGATCCAGTCCTTCCCCACTCAAATTACCCTCTATGGGGTCAATTTCGCCCACGTAGGGCCGGTACCCTGGCTACAGACCTACGACGAGATGTTCTACAACGGGCGTGAGGCCAAGGAATGGTGGTTGAGCAACGCCGACTACGTCGAGCGAATGGGCTACCGCTTTGGCGTATACGGGCACACCGTGATGAAAAACGGCATCCTCATTAAGGATAAATTGGCCTTAATCGACGCGCTCGATCACAACCAGTACCTCGAGCTGATTCTCGACGAGGACAGGCTGGACTGGGAGATAGTGGAGATCCCACCGGCTGGAACGCAGCTCTACTAGCCGTGCTGTATATAAACGGGCAATGCAATGCCCCTTACTTGCAAACGTGAATCTGACATCACCCAAGGTTGTGCGGGATTTGCTGGAACGCTACGGACTGAAGGCCGATAAGCGATTTGGGCAGAATTTTTTGGTGGAACGCTCTTATCTGCAGCAGATCGTAGAGGCTGTAGGGCTAACGCCGGGCCAAACGGTGGTTGAGGTTGGGCCGGGCCTGGGCACCCTGACGCGGGCCCTGGCCGAGGCCGGCGCCAGGGTGGTGAGCATCGAGATGGATCGTCGGCTCGAGGCCGTCTACGCCGAAACCCTGGCCGGGCTGCCGGTGCAGATCATCTGGGCAGACGCCCTCAGCTTCGACTGGAGCAGCCTACCGCCCCAGAGTCTGTTCGCAGGCAACCTGCCCTATAACATCGCCACCCCCCTCATCACCCAACTGCTGCTATCAAACCGATTTCGCCGGATTGTGGCCTTGGTGCAAAAGGAAGTGGCCTTGCGCATGGTAGCCCGGCCCGCCACCCCCGCCTACGGCCTGCTCTCCTTACGGGTTCAGTACCACGCGGCGGCCCGGCGCATAGTGGATGTACCCCCGGGTGCTTTCTTCCCACCACCCAAGGTAACGAGCTCGGTCATCTGCTTACAGCCCAATAACAGGCCCGATCACCCAGGGCTCTTCCGCTTGATTGAGGCAGCCTTTGCGCAACGGCGAAAAACCCTGGTCAACGCCCTCAAGGCCGCGGGCTACCCCCCCGAACGGGTGAAACGCGGGCTCGAGGCCATGGGCCTTCCCGACAATGTGCGCGCCGAGGCCCTTGGTTTGCCGCAATTTGAACAAATGCTGGCTTACGTGGTGTAATCTATGTTTGTTAGCGATTTCTCATAGGTTTCGCTTAAGCTACTACACATCGGTTCAGGATGCCGTTAGACTGTGGTAAATCCTGTAATTGGGAGCCAAAGGCTGGGAGGCCGTGATGCGGTTTTTTGTCGTAGGTGACGTATCAGTTGACCTAATCTACTTTCTTGAGCGAATCCCCGAGCCGGGAGAGGAAGTACCGGCACAGCGGGCCTTGATGAAACCTGGGGGGGCCGGGGGCACCCTGGCAGCCCACCTGGCCAGCCTGGGCAACAAAGTTTATCTGGCCAGCCGGGTGGGCGATGACCCTTTTCGCAGCGTGGCCCTATCGCAGCTTGAAAAAGTCAAGGTTGATCTCAAATACCTGCAAACCGACCCCGAGCAGACCACCTCTTCAATTCTGATTCTGCTAATTCCCGGCGGCGAACGCTCCATGGTCTCGGCAGGGGGCGCCAGCCGCTACCTGGATGCCGCCGAGTTTAAACCCCGAATGCTCGACTCGATCGACGCGGTGGTTTTCTCAGCTTACGCCTTTGTAGGCGGGCCGCAGCGCCAGTACGCAATTAACGTGCTGGATGCTGCACGCAAGCGTGAGATACCCATCTTTGCCGACCTGGGCACCGGTGCGGTGCGGGCTGCTGGTAAAGAGCTGCTGGATATTTTGCGCGGGGTTCCCTATCTGCTGATGAACCAGGTAGAGCTGCTAGCCCTGACAGGGGCTACATCCATCAGTTACGGGGTGAACGTGCTCAAAACCTGGGGCCTCGAGACGGTGGTGGTCAAGGTGGGGGCCATGGGCTCTATTGTGATTACCCCCACCCGTCAAGAGCTGATTGAACCCTATCCCCTCGAGGAGGTGGTGGATACCACCGGCTCGGGGGATGCTTTTACCGCCACCTTCGCCCACGCCATCATGCAAGGCAAAGACCCGTTTACCGCCGCCCGCCTAGGCAACCTGGCCGGTTCCCTGGCCGCCACCGCCATTGGCGGGCAGGGTCGCCTCATTACCGAGGAGGATCTTTTACAGGCCCGGTAGGCTTTCAATACAGGGTTTTGCCGGCTATTTCACCCCAATGAAACGGGCTTATGCCGGTCGGCTTGAATCCTTCACCTTAGATGGTGGTGAAGGATTCAAGCGGAAACGGTATTACAGGCCGGACGCGAAATACCGCCGGATGGCCTCGAGCAAAGCCAGCCCCACCGCCCCGCTTTTTTCCGGGTGGAACTGGGGGGCCACTACGTTGCCCTGGGCATAAAGCGCGGTAAAGCGGGTTCCGCTGTACTCGGTGACGCCCACGCTCCCCTCCACCAGCGGGGCGAAATAGGAGTGCACAAAGTAGAAGTAGCGGCCCGACAGGTGCTGAAAGTGGGCGCTGTACTCCACGGTGTTCCACCCCATCTGCGGCACCCGCGCCGCCCGGAAACGGGTCAGCCGGCCCCGCACCAGGCCCAGCCCGGCGGTTTCGGGGGCCTCCTCGGAGCCTTCGAACAGGATTTGCATGCCCACACAGATACCCAAAAAAGGCTTGCCCAAGGCAATGTGCGCCCGCACCCCCTCCTCGAAGCCCGAGGCCTGAAATGAGCGCATAACCTGCCCAAAATGGCCCTGCCCCGGCAGCACCAGCAGGTCGTGGGCGCCCACCTGACGGGGGTCATCCGAGATCGTGACCCGGTAGCCCGTGGCTTGCAGGGCCTTGGCGGCGCTGTGCAGGTTGCCCGAACCGTAGTCGATCAGCAGGGTCTTCATGGCGCTGGCCCCTACAAGACTTCCTTGGTGCTGGGCAGGTCGGGCCGGGTGAGGCGGGTGGCCTGGTAGAGGGCCCGGGCCAGGGCCTTGAAGGCGGCCTCGAGCACGTGGTGGGCTTCCCGGCCAGCCAGGAGCCGCAGGTGCAGGGTGAGGCCGGCGTGGTTGCACAGCCCGCGTAAAAACTCCCGCAGGTGGTAGGCGTTGAGGCCCCCGGCGCTCCCTTCGATGCCCAGTTCCTCGGGCGCAAAGGCCAGGTGGCTGCGTCCGGACAGATCCAGCACCACCTGCACCAGGGTTTCATCCATGGGCACGGTGGCCTCGCCGTAGCGTTCGATCCCCCGGCCCTCCCCCACCGCTTGCCGCAGGGCCATCCCCAGCACGATACCCACATCCTCCACCAGGTGGTGCACATCCACGGCCAGGTCGCCGGTGGCTTCGACCTCGAGCCCCAAGCGCCCGTGCCGCTGCAAAGCCAAAAGCATGTGATCCAGAAAGCCCAGCCCGGTCGAGATATGCCCGCCCGGGGCCGCATCGAGGTTCAGGCTGAGGCGGATCTGGGTCTCGGCGGTGTTGCGTTGGATGGTGGCGCTACGCATGGGGCACCTCGGCCAGGGAAAAGGCGGCTTCCAGCAAGCGCTGGTTTTCCTGGGGCGTGCCCACAGAGACCCGGATGCACCCCTCGAGGCCGGGGTAGTGATCCTGCCGCCGCACCAGGATGCCCTGGCGCAGCAGCCCCTGGTAGGCCGCCGCCGCATCGGGGGTGCGCACCAGGAGGAAGTTGGTCTGGCTTTCGTACACCCGCCAGGTGGGGTGCTTTTGCAGGGCCTGGAAGAGCTTTTCCCGCTCGGCCACCAGGGTCTGCACAATTCCCTGGACATAGCCGGGCGACTCCAGCACCGCCAGAAGAATCTGGGCGGTGTGGGCCGGCAGGCCAAAGGGCGGGACAAAGTTCTGCACCACGTTGCACACCTCCGGTGAGGCCAGCAGGTAGCCGGCCCGAACCCCCCCCAGGCCCCAGGCCTTGGAGAAGGTGCGCAGAAGGGCTACGCTGGGGTTGGCTCGAGCCAGCGGCGCATAATCCGTACCTGAAAACTGGTGGTAGGCCTCGTCTATTACCAGCAGCCAGCCCGTCCGGGCAGCTTTGTCGGCCAGACGATGGATGTCTGCTTCGGCAAACAGCCGGGCCGTGGGGGCGTGGGGGTTGGGCAGAAACAGCACCCCTGGAGGAGCCTCCATGGCCTCGAGCAGAGCCTCAGTCGGCAGGGAGAAACCGCTCCCCAGTGCAATTGCTCGGTAGGGCGTGGCCGATATTTTGGCAGAAAAGGCATAGTGCGGAAACGAAGGCGCGGTATCCAGTACAGCGTTGGAAGCCTGTGCCAGGGCTTGGATGAGCAGGTTGGAGCCCGGAGCGACCACCAACCCCTCCATGGGCCAGCCCAGCCAGGCGGCCAGCCTCTCCCGCACGTCCTCGGCGTGGAGGTACGGATAGCGATTAAAGTCCAGGCCCTGCAAGCGCACCAAAACCCGCTGCTTGAGCTCGGCGGGTAGGTCGTAGGGGCTCTCGTTCTGGTCGAGTTTGATGGGGGCTTCTACCTTTTTATAGGGGTAGCTGGGCAGTCCCTGGAGGTGGGGCTTAAAGGCCTTCACCCCCCGATTGTCGGAACTCGCAGGCTGAACGTCAAGGGTGGGCGCAACCGTGCACCCAGCGCCAATGCCGGTCGGCTGGTTTCTTTAGGCTAAGGCCATGCGAATCGGAATGGTGTGTTATCCGGGCCTGGGCGGGAGTGGCATTGTGGCCTCGGAGCTGGCCGACCGGCTGGCCCGCCGGGGGCACCGGGTGTACCTATTTGCTACCGAGCTGCCCATGCGCTTGCCGGAAGGGAGTCCGGTGCAGTTTATGCCGGTAGAGCTGCCCAATTACCCGGTGTTTCCAGCCCCGCTTTACACGCTCGCGCTGGCGGGGGCGCTCGAGCGGGCCATCCGAGAGGAAAGCCTGGAGCTTATCCACACCCACTACGCCATCCCCCACGCGGTAGCCGCTGAGCTGGCCGCCGAGGGGCGCATTCCGCTGGTGCATACCCTGCACGGCACCGACGTCACCCTTCTGGGCATAGACCCCGCCTACCAGACCCTTACCGCCCGGGCCTTGCAGAAAGCCGCTGCCGTCACCGCCGTTTCCCAGAACCTGGCCCAGCAGGCCCAGCGCGCTTTTGGGGTGAGTCCGCAGGTTATCTACAACGCCGTAGACACCGAACGCTTCCGGCCCAACCTCGAGGCCCGGCGCTATTACGCAGCCCCGGACGAGTTTCTGCTGGTGCACGCCTCCAACTTCCGGGCGGTTAAGCGGGTGGGCGATATCGTGCACGTCTTCGCCAAAATTCGCCAGAAACTCAAAGCCCGGCTGGTCTTGGTGGGCACCGGGCCGGAACGGGCCGAGGCCCTCTCCATTGCCCACAGCCTGAGGGTGGACGACAGCGTAACCTCGCTGGCCACCGCCAAAAACCCCGAGGCCATCATCGGTGCGGCCGATGTGTTCTTGCTGGCTTCAGAATACGAGGGGTTCGGCCAGTCGGGCCTCGAGGCCCTGGCCTGCGGGGTACCGGTGGTCGCCACCCGGGTGGGCGGGGTTCCCGAATGGCTCACCCCCGAGGTGGGCCGGTTGGTGGAGTTTGGCGATCTGGAGGCCTTTGCACAGGCGGTGGTAGAGCTGCTCACCTCGCCCCAGCTCGAGCAGATGCGCCTAGCCGCCCGCAACCACGCCCAGGCCCACTTCAACCCGGAGCTGATCACCGATCAGTACGAAGCGCTTTATCGCCGGGCCCACCAGCGCGACCTCGAGGCCGCATCACCGGCTTGAAGCCCGCCCCACAATTCGCACACAGCAGGTATACTCTCTAACTACCCGGGTTCAAGCTGTTCAGAAGGAGGCTGGTATGTTGGAGGGATTCAAGAAATTTATCTTCCGTGGGAACGTGATCGACCTGGCCGTGGGCGTGATTATCGGCAGCGCCTTTGGAGCCATCGTTAACTCGCTGGTAGCTGATATCCTTACCCCCCTTATCGGCATGATCTTTGGGACTCCGGACTTCTCGGGCCTCAAGCTGGGCGCCCTGAACGTTGGCAAGTTTATCAACGCCGTGGTGAGTTTCTTGATGGTGGGTTTTGCGTTGTATTTCTTCGTGGTCACGCCTATGAACAAACTGCAAGAGATCTCCAGGAAAAAAGAGCCAGAGGTAACCCCTGCCAGCCCACCCGAAGAGATTATCCTGCTGCGGGAGATTCGTGATGCGTTGAAGAGGTAAGGCAGTCCTCGGCCATTCCCAACGGTGCCAGGGTGCAAAACCGTCTTGTCGGGCCATTTTGTGCAACGACACGCCTCATCAAAGCAGCCCTGGCACCAGGGGCTGGTCTTTACCCGGGACAGCCATCCGAAGCGCAGTTGGTTACATCTTCATATAACTGAGTAATATAGTGTGGTTGGGCCGAATAGGCGGGTCACCATAACACACGGTTTTGAAAGGCTATAAGAGGTTAGGCTGTTGAAAGGTCGCGTGTCCTGTCAAAAAAGCACCGTCCGCAGGCTCGAGGTCGGTAGGCTGTGAGCGTCACAATACTGCGCCGGGGTTTATTGCTGGGGCTGGTCGTACTGGGCCTGCTTTTGGCCACTGTTACCCGGCAGTCGGCCCCCACCCTGCCGGGGGAGTTTGCCGCGCGCATCGCACCAGTGTTTGGCTTTTCCTTTCGGCTGGGCCAGAACACCCGGGCCAGCCTGGCCGCCATTTTTGACCGACGCGACCTGCGGGCTGAGCTGCGCCGCATGCAGGCCGAGCTACAACAACTGCGACAGGAAAACCAGCGTCTAACCCTGGAAAACCGGCGCCTCCAGGCCACCCTGCGGGTGCAGGCGGTTCAGGGCCTGGGGGTGGTGGCGGTCGCCCCGGTCATCGACGAAGACCCCTCGGGGTTATACCAGAGATTATTCCTGGGGGCTGGATCGGCCCAGGGGCTCCGGGTGGGTATGCCCGTCACCACCGCCAACGGGCTGGTAGGGGTCATCACCGAGGTCACCCCCCACCAGGCCGTTGTGCGCACCATCCTCGACCCCGAGTCAAGGGTGGGGGTTCGGCTCGCCAACGCCCCAGGCCGGGGGATTGCCTACGGGGCCCCGCCCCGCATGCTGCGGGTTGAGATCGCGCCCGAGGCCAGCGTCAAACCCGGTGACACCGTGGTCTCTGGGGCCATCCAGGGCCTTTACCCTGCTGGCATTACCGTGGGCACCGTTGAGCAAGTACTCCCGCTGGCCCCCGGGGCGCTCAAAAAGGTGTTGATGGTACGGCCCGCCGTTCAGCTATCGCTTCTGGAAGAAGTGCAGGTGCTGCGACCGCTGTGATGAAGGGGCTGGCCTGCATACCCCGCCCCGGCCCTCTTGACCTCATATGCGACTGGTTCTGCTCATCGTCATCGCTTTCTTGCTGCAAGGCTTTGTATCCGGGTTATTGGGTGAGGGCATCCCGCCGCCCGACCTGGTTTACCTGGCCACACTACTGATGGCCGCCTCGGTCTCGCCCTTCCTGGGGCTGCCGCTGGCCTTCTCGGTGGGGCTGTTGCAAGACCTGCTCTCGGCGGGCTACCCTGGGCTGCACGCGGTGGGGCTGTTGCTGGCCGCGTACGCCTACTACCGGCTCTCGCGCCTGGTGCACTGGGACGAGCTGGCCGGACAGGTGGTCATTCTTGGCGGCAGCTTTGTGGCTAAGTGGCTGGGGATCCTGCTGGTGGCGCTGTGGTTGCGGATGGGGGGGTTCAACCCTCTCACCCTTTGGTCGGTTATCGTACCGGAGATGCTGCTGACCCTGCTCATTGCGCCTTTGGTACTTCGTGTTTATCAGCAGCTTTTTGCAGGCCATAGCAAGTAGGGGGGTGGTGTGAACAGCCGTATCTGGATTCTGCTGGTTTTTTTTTACCTTTTGCTGGTGCTGTTTGCAGCCCGGCTATGGCAGCTCCAGGTAATGCAGTACGAGCAGTACGCCACCCGCAGCCAGGGCAACTACCTGCGCACCGAAACCACCCTGGCCCCAAGGGGTCGCATCCTCGACCGGAACGGCCGGGTTATCGCAACCAACCGGCTGGCGGTGGATTTGCTGTACCTGGGGGGCGAGGTGTTGTTCAAGGATCGAATCCTGGCCCTGACCGGGCTCAAGGCGCTGCCCAAGGTGGGGCATGAACCCGTGGAACTGATGGTCAACATACCCGAGGCGCTGGTGCCCACCCTGGCCGAGCTGGTCGCAGGCGAGCCCAATCTGAAGCTGCTCGAGCGCATTGAGCGCGTCTACCCCAATCCGATCGCCGGGCCGGTCATCGGTTATACGGCCCTGCCCAGCCAGGAACAGCTCAAGGAAGGTTACGACCCAGAAGAGCTGGTGGGCGCCGCGGGCCTCGAGGCCGCCCTGGAGCAGCAGCTAAGGGGCATCAAAGGGGTGGTGCTGGCCGAGGTCAACGCCCGGGGCCAGCGGGTGCGCTTCGAGGAGATCCGGGAACCCCAGGCCGGCACCGATGTCTACCTCACCCTGGATCTGAGCCTGCAGCAGGTAGCCGAACGGGCCTTACGGGAAGCCGTGGTTGATATTAACCGCATCCGTCAGCGCAACGGCCTGCCTTTGGTCAAGCAAGCCAAGGGCGCCATTGTGGCGGTTGACCCGCGCAACGGCGAGGTTTTGGCTATGGCCACAGCGCCAGCCTTCGATCCCAACCTCTTCGGTCGCAGGCCACGCCCGAACGATAAAATCCGCGAACTGTTCAGCGATAAGGATCGCCCTACGCTCAACCGCGCGGTGAACGCTTACCCACCTGGCTCCACCTATAAATTGGTGAGCTCGAGCATGGCTCTAGAAAGCGGCTATGTTACGGCCAGCACGACCTTTCGCTGCAGCCCCTACATCGTTTTTGGCGGGATTCGGCGCAACTGGGCTCGTGTCGATATGGGCATGATGACCGTTCAGGAGGCCATTGCCCAGAGCTGCAACACCTGGTACTACCAGGTGGCCATGCTCGACCCCATCGGCATGGTGGACAAGCTGCACAAGCGGGCCCTCGAGCTCGGTGTGGGCCGGCCCACAGGCCTGGAAATCGGCGAGCAAAACGGTATTGTGCCCTCCATCGCCTGGAAAAAGCAGAACCTCCCCAAAGACCCGCGCTGGTGGCCCGGCGAGACCCTCTCCATCATAATCGGGCAGGGCTACAATAAAGCCACACCGGTACAGATCGCCCGGATGCTAGCCACCATTGCCCAGAACGGCCAGCAGCCCGAGCTGCACCTGGTGCGCCGCATTGGCAATCAGGAAATTCGCCGCCCCAGCAGCCGGGTCTCCGGGCGCTACTGGCGCGAGCTTCAGGAAGGAATGCGCAAGACCGTAACCTGGGGCACCGCACGGCACGTGCTGGGCAATTTTCCGGTAGCCACCGCCGGCAAAACCGGCACTGCCCAGAACGAAACCCTGACCCCGGGCCTCGAGCACGCCTGGTATATGGGCTACGGGCCGGTAGACCCATCCGACCCCCGCCCCCCGCTGGTGGTGGTGGCTTTCTTCGAAAACGGTGGCGAGGGCAGTGGGGTGGCGCTTCCAGCAGCCCAGAAGGTGATGGCCGCTTACTGGAAGGTGGGGCAACCCCTGACCGATCAGTAGCGCCCATCCACGGGGCTGGCTTCACTTTTAGCGGTTGCCGCCTGGTGTGGATGGCTGCCTGGCCTCGAGCTGAGCAAGACCCAACCGGTGTAGCACCAGCGCGGCCACCCGTTCACCGCCCATGGCCACGGCCGGCACCGACTGGCCTGGAAATATGCTCTCCCCTACCCGCCAAAGGTTGGGAAAGGGTGTTTTCGGGCTGGAGGTGCGGAAGGGGTGCACCTGGGGATAGCCGCCCACCCAGCCGTCCTGGCGTCGGGTGTAGAAATGGTAGGTGCGCGGGGTAGCACCCAGCAGGCACAACGCCGACTCCCTGAATCCAGGCAGCAGTTGCTCTACCTGGCGCACCATCCGCTCCTGCCAGGCCCTTTTCCGCAGGCGGTAATCTTCTTTGGAAAGCCCCCGCCATTCAGCCAGCCGGGTATGCGCCGAGGCCGAGAGCACCCGTACGCCGGGTGGGCCCCGCAGGGCATCGCCCGGGTCAGATAAGCTCAGGAATACCCACTCGCCCTCACCGGCCCACTGCCGGTAAAGCGCCCCTGGTGGAACCACCGCTTCGGGAATGGCGGCGTGCAGCATAAAAGCCCCCCAGCCATCGGCGGGCGGGGCCTGCTGGGCGGCGCCGGGCAGCAAGGCCATCAGGTCGCCGGGGGTAAGGTTGGCTACGAAAAGGTCGGCCTCGAGCCTTTCCCGCTCCCCCCGCCGGCGTCCGCCCAAGACCACCTCGACCGCTTCCACCCGCCCATTTCTGACGTGCAACCGCTCCGCGCGGTGCCGGTACAGCACCCGCCCCCCATACCGCCCCACTGCCTGGGCCAGGGTCTCGGCAATAACCCCCATACCGCCCAAAGGCATGACCGGCCCGCGGTGGGGCAGGTCCAGCGCGGCGGCGCCAAACAGGGCGTAGGTGCGCCCCGCATCGGCCTGGGAGGCAATCAGTAGCTGGGCGTCCAGGAAGCGCCGGAAGCCCTCATGGGCCGGGGCGTGCGCCAAAATGGGCCGCACCAGGTCGGCCAGGAGGCCCAGCAGATCGGCCCGATGCGCCAGTGCCCAGGACAGCCCTCGCTGGGCCAGGCTGGACAGTTCCTTTCGATCGACGGGCGGAAAGGGCAGGCCCGGGGCCAGCTTCCATAAGGCCAGGGCCCGCTTTTCCTGCCATCGCCAGAAACCCTCCACAACCCGGCCAAACACGGCCCGCTGGGCTTCCAGTTCGCTGGCCCGGCCCACCGGGCGAACCACCACCCCCCCGTCGGGCAGCCAGACCTCCATCAGGGCTTCGCCGGGCGCGAGGCGGCGCACCGGAAAATGCACCCCCAGCCGCCGTTCCAGACGGGTAAAAACCCCCTCTTCGTCGAAGCCGGCTAAAAGGGTGGCTCCGGCATCGAAGCGAAAACCCCCATGCCAGAAGGTGCCGGCCGAGCCCCCAGGGTAGGTGTGGTGCTCCAGAACGGTAACCTCGAGGCCCGCCTGGGCCAGCAAGGCCGCTGTTGTCAGGCCCCCCACCCCGGCCCCAATAACCACAACCCGCATAAAAACCCAGGCGGTTTTTGGTCTACCTCTTTAGCTGGCGCACGTAGGCCAGCACCACATCGGCATCGCGGAAGGCGTTCACGTTGCGCCATATACGCTCGACACGGCCCTGGGGGTTGACCAGTATGGTATCGCGGTTGTAAAAGCCAAAGAGCCCCCCAACTTTGAAGAGCCGGGCCAGGCGGCCGTCCTGGTCAGGCAGCATGGCGCCCTTAAGGGCCATCTGTTCGATGAACGCACACTGATCAGCCGCGGGATCGGCGCTTACGCCGAAAATTTCCACGCCGAGCTTTTCAAACTCGCCATACAGTTCAGCGTAGCGCTTGCCCTGAGCGGTACAGCCGGGCGAGCTGGCCTTGGGGTAAAACCAAAACAGCAGATACTTGCCCGCCCTGGCCGTGGCCGCCAGATCGATGGGCTTGCCGTAGGAGTCGCGCACCCTGGGCAAATCCACCGGGTCACCGGGCGAGAGGGCCAGCACCGGGGCCAGTACCAGGAGTATCCACCAGAAGCGCCGCATGGTTAAAGTTTGCCGGTAGCGTCCTCTGTCGGCTGTAAGCCAGGCTTCACCTCGAGGGGGTCTCCCCTACCGCTCGCCTGCTTGAGGTAGTCCAGCACCACCTGGGCATCGCGAAAAGGGTTGACGTTGCGCCAGACCTGCTCAACCTTGCCCTGTGGATTGATCAGGATGGTATCGCGGCTGTACAGGCCCAGCAAAGCCCCCACACCCCATAAGCCCCCCACCCCAAAGGCTTTCCCCAGCCGGCCCGAGGGGTCGGGGATCAGGCCGCCCTCGAGCGCCAGCTTATCCATAAAAGCGCACTGCTCCGAGGCAGGATCGGCGCTTACACCGAACACCTCGGCCCCAAGCTGCTGGAATTCCTCGCGCAGCATGGCATACTGCCGGCCCTGGGCCGTACAGCCGGGGGAGTTGGATTTGGGATAAAACCACAGCACGATGTAGCGCCCTTGTTGCACCAACTCAGCCAGGTCCACGGTTCGCCCCAGCGCGTCCTGTACTTGAAGGAGGGGGGCGGGATCACCCGGTTTCAGCTTCATGTAATTTAGTATCGGTTCCAAGCCCCACGCTGGCTGTGGGGCTGACCCCAATCGCCCCCAAAAACTACACCCCGCGAACCGAGCGGCTCACGGGCGCTCCGGTGGGGGCGTGTAGGGTGTTGTGCCAGATGGCAATGCCCCGCAGCGGTGCGTAGACCTCGAGGCTGGGCAGGGCCTGACCCCCCAGCTTGATGCGGTGGATTTTAGTGCCGCCCCGGCGAATGGCGTAGATGGTCTCGTCCAACACCACCATCTCCACCTGGCTGTTGGCGTCTTCGCCCTCGGCGAGCGGCAGCGGCAGTGAGAGCAGCACCTCGCCCTCGAGGGAGAGCTTGCGGATTTTTTGGCTGTCGACATCGTAGATCAAAAGCTCCTCTTGTGGGGTCAGGCCCAGTCCACCCAGCAGGCGCAGCTCTTGCGACTCGCGGCTCTTGCGGAAGGCGTAGCGTGAGATGTACTGCCCTTTGTGGTCGAGGCGCTGTATCTGACGGTTGCCGTAATCAAGGACGAAAATGTAATTCTGGCTAGCCAAAATAGCCCTGGGCGACTCGTAGGTGCCCCGACCCGGCCCCGCCCCGCCAAAGCGGGCCACGGGGTTGCCCTCGAGGTCAAAACGGGTAATGGTGCAGGCCTCGCCATCCAGCACCAAAAGCCCGTCCGGCAAGGTCGCCAGCGAGATCGGGTAGAGCAGCTCCCCCAGCTTCATGCCATAAGGCCCCACCGAGTGGGTGATCTCACCCTCCACATCGAAGCGGTGCAGCAGCCGCACAGCCCCGCCGCCATACTCGAATAAGCTAATCCAGACCCCCCCCTGCTGGTCCACGGCCAGGGCCAGGGGTGGGGAGGGGAACATACCCCGCCCACTGCCCACCCCGCTCCACATCCGCATCAGGGTGCCATTCAAATCCATCAGCCGCAGGGTGCCCTTCTTGGTCTCAACCGCCAGGGCGAGGTAGATGGGTGCGGTGAGGCCGGGATCTTCGTCCCAGTTCCCGCGCAATACGTCGAGCACCGCCTCCAGACCGGGGCGTTTCTCCGGGTCTTTTTCCAGCATACGGTGAACCAGGTCGGAGAGCACCTGGGGAATCTCGGGATTAACCTGCTTGGGAGGAGCCGGCATCTGGGTGATCTGCTGGTGGATGACCGCCTCATACGCACCCTGAAAGGGCGGCTGGCCGCACAGGGCCTCGTAGAAGACCACCCCCAGGCTGTAAATGTCGGACTTGTGATCTATCCGCTGACCTTTAGCCTGCTCAGGGCTCATGTACACCGGGGTTCCGATGCGCGCACCGGTAATGGTTAGGCGGGTCAAGACCTTACCGGCCGCAATGCCAAAATCCATCAGGCGCACCCCTCGAGGGTCCACACTACCATCATCGCGCAGCGCGTTCCTGAGCACCATGATGTTGCCGGGCTTGATATCGCGGTGAATGATGCCCTGGGCGTGGATGTGCTGAAGGGCCTCAGCCACCCGGCTCATGATCTGCACAACGCTCTTGGTGGAAAGGCGCTTATTTTCGATGAGCCGATCTAGCCCCTCACCATCGAGAAACTCCATAGCGATGTAGTGGGTATCGCCCTGGTTGCCGTGGTCGTAAACCTTAACAATACCGGGGTGATCGAGGTGGGCCAGCAGCTCGGCCTCGCGGTGGAAGCGCCGCACAAACCGGGGGTCGCCCACGTATTTCTCCTGGGGAATTTTGAGGGCCACCAGGCGGCCATCTCTTTTACTCCGGGCCTTGTAAACGGTGGCCATCCCCCCTATGCCAACCTTCTCCTGGATCTCGTACAAAGCCTCGAGGCCGGTCACGCTGTTACCTGTCGAGATCTTTGGGTTGTTCTTGGTTTTAGCAGCTCGAGGGGCTGGTTTAGGCCGGGGTCTGAAGCTGGAACGCGAGCTGGGAACCCACATCGCCCCCAGGCCCAACAACAGGGCCACCACCAGCACCAAAGGCTCAACGCCCAGGGCCGCCAAACCCCCGAGCATCAGAATGAGCAAGACCAGCATGGGCCAGGTTCGCCCAAGGCGCAGCATCAGGGCCGTGGAAATAGCGACCAAGAGTAAAGCCAGCAGGTAACTCATCTGAACCTCGCCGCCACCACCGTGATGTTGTCCGTCCCCCCCCGCATCAGCGCCTTAGCCACCCAGCTCTCGAGGGCCGATTGCAGATCGCCCGTAATGCTCCACTCTTCGGGGGGTACCAGACCATATAAACCATCGGTCGCCAGCACCAGCACCTCACCCGGCGCAAAATTGACCGAGAAAATATCGTGCTTAACATCGGAAAGCCCCAAGGCCTGGGTGAGCATATGCTTCCAGGGGTGCTCTTCGGCCTGCTCAGCGCTCAGCACCCCCTGGCGCACCTGCTGGGCCACCCAGGAGTGATCCTGGGTGAGAAGGGTCCAGCGGCCCGAGGAGTATCGGTAAGCCCGGGTATCCCCCACATGTCCGATCACCGCCTGGCGGTTCCATTCGGTAAGCATCACCGCCGTCAGGGTCGTACCCATACCCTTGCGCGAGGGCACCCGCTCACCTTCCTGCAAAATTCGCCTTTGGGAGAGCTTAAAAGCCTTATCCATAACCAGGCTAAGCCCCACCCCAGGCCGGCCCGTGGCAGCGTGCTCAGCGTACGACCTGACCGCTGAGCTAACCCCTTCAATGGCCAGTTTGCTGGCTAGCTCACCGGCCTCAGCCCCCCCCATACCATCGGCCACAGCCAGCAACACCAGGTTGCCAGCCGGGGTCGGATGTATGGCTACGCGGTGAAAGTCCTCGTTGTTCCGACGACGCCGACCGATGTTGGATTCTGTGGCAATTTCGAGCCGCGCCAATCGCATGACACCTTATAATACCGTCTGAATGAAGATAGGCCTGGTTGAATTACTCGAGCTCTATGAGTACAAGGTAGACGACCTTGTTGCAGGCAACGAACCCAAAGGGGGTATGGCCGGCCTTGCCCGTTTGCGTCAAGCCTTAATTCAATCCAACCTGTCCGGCCCTCTAGCCAAAAAGTTTCGCGATATTGATGGGCGCTTTAAGGCCCACCGCCCCGGCTACAAAACCGCTGTGGACGAGGGCAGTGCCCCCGATTTGAGCGCGATTTTGGTCGAAGACGACGGGGTTGCCTCCAGCCCTGAGCGGGAAGCCCTGGACAGGCTAACCGAGGCCGTGTACTGGAGCCGACTCGATCGCGACCTACTCCGCATCGCCAAAACCCTCAACCACGGCAAGCGCGACGAGCTGCGCATGGCCTATGCCATCCTGCAGAACCTCGAGACCTACTCTAAAAACCCCCTTTTTTCTCAGGACTACAACCTCTCGCGCTTCACGCTTTCTCACCCCATCCCCGGCGTTTCAGACCCCCGGGTTCACCTCGAGGATCCCTCGGTTGCTAAAAATCTTTTGCTGGAACTGTTTCGTGAGGCCTTTACCCTTCCCAGCAAACTCAAGCTCCCACCCGAAGAAACCGTGCCCTATATCCGGCGGTTTGCCCGGCGGGTGCTGGAAAGTGAAGGCGCGCTGCGCAGCAGCACGCGGGGGCCCACCCTAGAGACCCTGCGCCGGGCCCTCGAGGAGGCCCACCGCCAGAACCTCAGCATTGGGGAGATACGGGCGCTGGAGGAACGCTTGCATGCTGCTGCCGCTGAGGAACGGCGCCTGTCCTTGGTTATAGAAGAGGATCGGGCCCGGTTCTCAGCCGCCATAGAACGCCTCGCCACCCTGCTCTCCCGCTACCTGCCCAGCCCCATGGGCGAGGCCACCTGGCCGCATGTGCCGCCCAAAATTCTGGGTAGCCAGAACCCCAACTACGCGCTGGAGGCCATTCCGCACGATGCCAAAGCGCTCAACCTGCGCCTTATGCCCCAGCGCTTCTACTTCTGGAACCACGAAATAAGGATTTCGCAGGCGGGCAGGGTTTTTGGCATCGGCGTCGCCGAGCAGGAGCGCATCATCGAGGAGGATGCAGCCTTCAGCCTCACCCTACCGGATGCCGAGCTGCACGTCGTGCGTTATAAGGACTACCTCCACCTGCGCATTGGGCCCCGTGAAGCCGCCAGCATATCCAGCCTGCTGGCCGAAGGTCGCATGCTGTCGTACCTGATGTGGCCGGAGAATCACTACGCTTACCTGCGCCTGCTGCGTGCCCTTTCGGCCCGGTTGAAAGGCGAGATCAACCACGCCCAGTTTGCTGCGGATTCGGCCAGTAAATACAGCGAGGCACCGATAGACAACCTCCAGGACTTCGCCCGCAAGGGCCTCGAGGTCGTCCGGGGCCGCATCGAGCGCTCCCCGCAATGGGCAGCCCGCCTGAGCGAGGTTGCGAAGGCCCTGGGGCTCGAGCCCTATGCCCAGGTAATACACCGCGAGCTCAACGAGTGGCTGGGGTTTAGCCCACCTTCCCGCGATACCCTGGGGGATCTGAACTCCACCACCGTAGGCGATAGCCCCAGCACCATCAAGGCCGGTAGCACGGTGCTTTCGCTGCGGTACCAGGACGGCCAGGTCTATGTTTCGTCCACCGGGCTGATACCCCGCAAGCTACAAGACCTGCTGGTCTGGATGGTGCCCGAAGGTGGGCTGGTGCTGGCGCGCGAAGGCGCACGGGTCGCGTACGAACTGGTCTCCATCCACCCCATCTCAAGAAGCACGCCCTGAGTCCGGGCAGGCCGCTCTCTACCCGAATACCTATGGTACGCAATAGCCAGCGCCACCTTTAAATCAATCCGGTCTAACTTTACCACTTGTTCTTGACACATTATTATAAGTCCACCTATGTGGAACGCATTACAGTACCCGGCATTCAGATGGCTTTTTCTTTCTACTTTGTTTTCGCTGGCTGGAAGCAAAATTCACCGCATCGCCCTGCTGTTTGTGGCCTACCAGGAAACCCAGAACGCAGTCTGGGTCTCGCTCATACTGGGAGCCCAGTTCCTGGCCAGCGCTGTGCTGGGCCCGTTGATGGGGCCCCTGGTCGACCGCTACGACCGGCGCAGCCTCATGGTGATTTCCAACCTGGCTCGAGCCGCCCTGGTCGCGTGCATTCCCCTATTTGCCATCAACTCGATGCCGGCGTTGATGGTAATTTCTTTTTTGCTGGCCGCCTTTGAGGCCATTTACTACTCCGCCAGCAACAGCGCAATTCCCGAGATGGTGCCCGAGCCGGCGCTCGATAGCGCCAACGGGCTGATGATGTTCGTGCAGCGCTTCTCTGAGATCGCCTTTGTGGCATTAGCGGGCGTGCTGGTGGCCGGTGTGGGCCCGGCGCCGGCCTTCTGGATCAACACCGCTTCGCACCTGCTGGCCGCGGGGTTGCTGGCCCTGCTTCCCTCCCTGGCGGGTAAGGCCGGCAGGAGCAATTATTTTCAGGCCGTGGCCGAAGGCCTGCGCCCGTTGTGGCAAAACCCCGTTCTTAGCCGAACCATCGGCACTTTGGCCCTGGCCGCTGCGTTTGGCTCGGTAGAGGGCGCCCTGGGCATTGTGTATGCGGTGGAGGCCCTGAAGATTGGCGTGCAGGGCTTTGGCGTCCTCGAGGCCCTGATGGCCGCCGGGGCTGTGCTGGGGCTGTGGGTGACCATGCCGCTGATTAAGCGCTGGACGCGGGAGGTGGTGTTTGTTAGAAGCCTGGCCCTGTGGGGGCTTGTGTTTGCTTCCCTGGGCCTCTTCCCCAACCCCATCTGGGCCGGTGTGGTCATGGTGCTGATGGGTCTGCTCAATACCATGTTCATCGTCCCGGCCCGCTCGATTATCCAGCTTTCAGCCCCCGCCGAGCTGCGCGGGCGCATCATGGCCGCTTTTGGTGCCACCATGCAAAGCGCCGTGCTGATGGGCACGCTGCTGGCCGGGCTGTTGGAGCCGCGCCTGGGGGTGCTGGCCGTCTTGTGCTTGTCGGGCTTTACGGTGTTTGTGGTGGCCTTTACCGTGATGCTGCGGGGGGGAATCCCTCAACCGAAGATCGAGCCGCAGTCCAGCTAAAAGCCCACACCCCAACCCAGCTACACCAAGGCCCCTTTAGGTGCGATAATGGGGGGGTTGTTTGGAGGAACTAGATGAACATACAAAAACTCATGAAGGAGGCCCAAAAAGCCCAGAGGAAAGCTGCAGAAGTTCAGGAGCGCCTGGGTCAGATGACGGTGGTGGGCAGCGCAGGCGGAGGCCTGGTAGAGGTGACCTCCAACGGTCACGGCCAGATTCAGGCTGTCAAGCTGAAGCCCGAGGCCCTCGATAAAGACGACCTCGAGGCCCTCGAGGATCTCCTCCTGGTTGCCATTCAGGACGCCCAGAAAAAAGCCCACGACCTTTCGGAAAAAGAGATGAGCCGCGAGCTGGGCGGGATCGGCAGTATGCTCGGCAACATGTTCTAAACTTGCCGCCAGCCTGCGCCAGCACCAGACGGTTTTCAACGGCAGACACCTATGCGCTACCCCGAAAGACTCCTCAAGCTCGTTCGCGCCCTAGCAGGTCTGCCGGGGGTAGGGCCTAAGAGTGCGCAAAAACTGGGCCTATACCTGGTGCAAAACCCCGATGCGTCCGCAGAGCTTTTAAGCAGCCTACAGGCCGCACAAGCCCTGCACCCTTGCCCGGTCTGCGGCAACCTGGCCGAAGACGAGTTGTGCCCGATCTGCGCCGACCCCGAGCGGGACAGGACGGTCATCTGCGTGGTCGAGACCATCTCGGATCTGATGGCCATCGAGCGCAGCGGGGAGTACAGCGGCCTTTACCATGTGCTGGGGGGCGCGCTCAACCCCCTGGAGGGAATTGGGCCAGAGCAGCTTTACCTGGAAAAGCTCTTTGCCCGGCTCGAGGGGGTCAACGAAGTGATCCTGGCCACCGGCATGACCGTCGAGGGCGAGGCCACCGCAGGCTATCTGGCCGAACGCCTGAGCCAGCACAACATCCGCCCAACCCGGCTGGCCTATGGCCTCCCGGTAGGGGGCAGCCTCGAGTACGCCGACGAAGTGACCCTGGCCCGGGCGCTGGAAAACCGCCGGGGCTACCTATAGTTCTGAGCCGCGTTCGATGGGCTTCTTTTCATGCGTATGTGCAATTGCGCAGAAGCCCGGCTGGGACTATGTTAGGCTAGGTGCCGTATGGTCTGGAATGATAGCGGGGGGCTGGCATGAAAATGCTCGAGAGCCTGGTACCGCTGGGCGCACGCCAGGCTGTTCTGGTAAGCCAGGACGGCCTGGTGATCGAAAGCGTCGGCAAGAACACACCGGAGCCCGAACTGCTGGCCGCCGAACTGGCAACCTTGGCCAGGGCCAGCCGCGTCCTGGCCCAAAGCCTGGGCGGCGAACTCAAGCGCTTCACCATCGCTACCGAGCACCGCGAGGTGTTGGTGGTGGTTTTTAACGGTTACTGCCTAGGCGCTATCGTCGAGCGGGGGGCCGACCGCAAAAACATCGGTGCCGAGCTATCACGCCTGGCTACGCGTTTATCGCAAACAATTTAGGGGTCAAGCTATGATTCAAGAGGTAATCGGAGAACTCCAGGCCACCAAGGGGGTCGTGGCATCGGCATTGGTCGCTGAGGACGGCTTTGTGGTAGAGAGTCTGCGCGCCGAGCAGGCCCCGGACATCGACTTCCTCGGCAGTGCAGCCTCCACCGCGCTGGCCTCGGCTCGAGCTCTGTCACAGGAGCTCGAGCGCGGCGAGGTGGAGGAAGTCATGGTAGAGTACCCCGAGGGGCCAGTGT
The DNA here is from genome assembly GCF_000024425.1 of Meiothermus ruber DSM 1279. Classification (NCBI taxonomy): domain Bacteria; kingdom Thermotogati; phylum Deinococcota; class Deinococci; order Thermales; family Thermaceae; genus Meiothermus; species Meiothermus ruber. The sequence continues at coordinate 1,165,796 of NC_013946.1, read as the reverse complement.
TGCTGGTTCCGCTCGAGGGTGGATACCTGCTGGTCGTGCTGATAGACTCCATGCAAAGCCTGGGTCGGGTGCGCTTCCAGCTCAAGAAAAGTATTCCACGCCTCCAGGAGGCTTTATCGTGAGTGAAGTTTCACAGGTACCCGAGCTGCGCGTAGACATTGACCGCGAAACCGCCCTTGGCAAATACGCCAACTTTGCCATCTTCTCCCATCAGAAAAACGAGTTCTACCTCGACTTTGCCCTGATGCAGCCCGGCGGACAGCCCAATCAGGTGGTGGCGGTGGTGACCAGCCGGATTATCACCAGCCCCCAGCACGCCAAGGCCCTGCTGCGTAGCCTGGCCGAAAACATCCAGCGCTACGAAGAGACCTACGGGGTCATCCCCGAGGCCATGGATACCTCTAAAGCCTAATCGCAAAGCGCTTGAAAGGCGGGCCAGCCCGCCTTTTTTCTTTTTGGATAGGTCGGTGCTCTGCTCAAGAGGCCTTGCGGGGTCGATTTGCGAGGCCGCCGGAAACAGCGGAAGCGATCTTTGCTTTTTGAGGTGCAGCCATCCCAGAAAATAACCGGGGCCGGCCTCAGCCGGCCCTTCAAGCCCTTTAGCTCACAGATACTTCTTAAACCACTCCAGGTAAGCCTCCAGCCGGGCTATGCGGCGGTCGGGCCGTCCGGAGCGGCTCAGTTCATGCCCCTCCTCGGGCACCCTAAAGAACCGGGTGGGCACACCCCTTTGCAGAAGCACCGTATACCAGGTCTCACCCTGGTCGATGGGGCAGCGGTGGTCTTGCTCGGAGTGCACCACCAGAGTAGGAGTTTGTACCCGATGGGCCAGCGAGAGCGGGCTTTTTTGCCACAACACCTCGGGGTTCTCCCAGGGCCTGGCCCCAAGCTGAAGGTAGGTGAAGCGCGGCCCAATATCGGCGGCGCCATAAAAGCTCGTCCAGTTGCAGATGCTCCGGTCGGTAACGGCGGCCCTGAAGCGCTCGGGGTGGCGGGCGGTGAGCCAGTTGGTCATGTAACCCCCATACGACCCCCCGGCCACTGCAACACGGTTAGCATCCAGGGGAAACCGGCCCAGCACGTGGTCTAAAAAGCCCAGCAGGTCTTGCTCGTCAATATCCCCCCAGCGCCGGCCCAGGTCGGTGTAGTCCTGCCCGTAGCCGGTGGAACCCCGGGGGTTGCAGTAGGCCACTGCGAAACCGGCGGCGCGGAAGAGCTGGAGCTGGAGCATCAGTGCGTTGCCGAAGGCCGTGTGGGGGCCCCCGTGGATGTACAGAATCACCGGATGGGGGCCGGGCCCTTCCGGAAGCAGCACCCAGCCCTGCACGGTATGGCCTTCCGGGGCCTTGTAGCGCACCTCGAGGGGGGTGGGCAGGCTGGGCAGCGCCTCGGCGTTGGGGTCATAAAGCACCTCGTCCCCACAGGTGAGGCGGGCCCCGTGGGTATGGTCTTCCGAAAGGGTGTAGAGCCTGTGGTCGCAGAAGGCAAAGCCCAGGGTGTTGAGCGTGGCCGGGCTCACCCACTCAGCCTGGCCCTCGAGCGTCACCGCCAAGAGACGGGCCGAGCCCTCCTGGGTGACCACCACATAAATCCGCCCATCGGGCCCCATCCTGGGGGTCTGGGTTCCCGCGCCGATGCGCACATCCGAGTTAACCGAGTTCAAAAAAGAACCCTGGGCCAGCACACGCACCTGTCCATCCGCGCTGCGGTAGTGCAGCTTGTGTTCCGTGCCACCCCCCCGCTCCCAGGCGTGGGCCAGGTAGACCAGGCCGCCGTCGGGGGTGGGCTCCAGACCGACGATGGGCCCCACACCCCCGAACAGCTCGTTAACCTGGCCGTCCAGACCCACGTGGTAGGCCCGCTGGATCCAGCCCCAGCGCTCCTGCGGCGCGCTCGAGGCCGTAAAATACAGCCCGTCGCCCGCCGGGCTCCACGCCACATCTTCCACATCCTGGGCCAGTTTGACCAAGGGTTTGGCCTGCCCATCCTCCCACAGCCAGAGCTCCCTGGGCTGCCCCGGCAGCAGGCCCCTGCCATCAAACTTCACCGGCCAGGTCTCGTAGATGCGGGGTGCATCGGGTTTGGGGGGCTCGTACTCCCCCCGGGTCAGCAAAGCGATTCGGCGGCCATCCGGGCTTACCTTATAGCCCTCGATGCCGGCCTTGAGCTGGGTCACCTGCTCGGCCTCACCGCCCGACAGGGGCAGGCGAAAAAGCTGGCTGGCCTTGTCCACCTTGCGGGTGAAGTAGATGTACTCACCACGCCAGAAGGGCGCTTTGGCCTCGCCCTGGGTTAAAAAACGCAGCCCCCCATCCCAGGTAGCCAGGCGGCTGCGGTAGCGGGGCGGGTCTTTTTCGGGCCGCTCGATGTCGGTGTAGACAAAAAGCGGCTTGCCAGCAGGGCCTTCGGTCAGATCGGACAGAAAACGGAGTTGATAGAGCAGGTCGGTTGTCACCCCCATACTCTACCTGACCCGCGGGTCAGTGCGAAGTACATACCCTTAAAACACCTAACGCTGTTGCAGGGTGAGGGTATAGACATACGAGCGGCTCTGGCCTGGGGCCAGGGTAAAGCGGATGCGGTAGCCCTCGGGGGTGCGCTCGAGGCCTTCCCCTTCCAGCGTAAAGGGCTGGGGCATCGCCTCTTGAATTTCGACCTCCACCGGATACGGCTTGGGGTTGCGCACGCTGGTGGTCACACGGAAGCGGTTGCGGGCCTGCTGCTCCACCTGCCGGGTGGCCCGGCCCTCGGGATCGGGGCCCAGCATCAAGGTCACGTTGTTGCCTTTGGCGGTATCGCTGGTGCCGGCCTGCCCCACAAACACCCCCTGCTCGCGGATGCTCACCACCCCGGCAGCCAGGTTTTCTGGTGCCACGAAGCGGAAACCCCGCATGAAAGCCAGCTCCCGCTCGGTGCTAAAACCCGTTTGCAAGCGCCACAAATACACCGGCTGTACTCTGGCCCGGATAAAGGGCAGCTCGGTCAGGCCGGGCTCGAGGGCCACCTCCCCGGGCAGGCGGTAGCGGTAGGTGCCGGCCGCCTCTCCCACAAACTCTGCTTCTGTAGCGTCGGCCATGGCAGGGGCGGCCTGCAGCATCCGGGCCTCGGGGCGGGAGGCCGGTACGCTGAACCCCCCCTCCAGCAAGGGCACGCTCCCGGCCACCAGCTCGGTTCGGCCCAAGCGCACGGAGTGGCCCAGCGCGTTGTTCAGGGTGGCCCAGCCCGTGAGTTCGCCGTCCTCGAGGGTGTAGCGCAGGCTCCAGGTGAGGGCTCGAGTCAGGTAGGCCAGCGTGGCCGCCCCTACCCCCTGGTAGCGGAAGGTAACCCTGGGGCCCGGCGCCGCGCTAAACCCACTGGGATCAGGGTAGGCCACCGTACCGGGCAGCCCCACCAGGTAGCGGCCCTCATACAGGTACAGATTCCGCTCGGCGCTCACCAAAGTGGCCCTGCGCCACTGGCCCTCCCAGTAAAACTGCACCTCCTTGCCCACGTAGGCCTGCAGGGGGTTCGGCTGGGCCGCCACCTGCACACGCCGCGACTGTTCGACCACCCCAATCAAGCGCAGGGTGCCCGGCACCAAACTCTGAAACAAAGCCTCGCCGGGCTCCCAGACCCATTCGTTGGGCGGTAGGGTTTGCGGCTGCCGCAGCTCGGCAAAACCCCTGTACACCAGGGCTTCCTGTGCCTGCACCACACCCAGCAGCGCCATCGTTCCTATCAGCAGTTGTTTGCGCATGGGCCTAGTAAAGCATTCCCCTCGCCCAGCGGGATGAGAGGAAGCTTATCAAGCCTTCAAGTGAAAAGAGCGCCCCAATGGGGCGCTCTTTTCGCCAGTGGCGCTTAGCTCAGGCCGGGGATATCGTCGCGGATGCAGGCCTTGAAGTGGCCGGGAGCGACCTCCTTGAGCTCCGGCACGGTGTTGGCGCACTCGGCGATGGCGTAGCGGCAGCGGGTGCGGAAAACACAGCCCGAAGGAGGGTTGATGGGGCTGGGGATATCGCCCTGCAGCACAATGCGTTCCCGCTTGATGGTGGGGTCGGGGGTGGGGATGGCCGAGAGCAGGGCCTCGGTGTAGGGGTGGCGCGGCTTGAGGTAGAGGTCGCGGGAGGGGGCCAGCTCCATGATCTTGCCCAGGTACATCACCGCCACCCGGTCGGAGATGTACTCCACCACCGCCAGGTCGTGCGCGATAAACAGGATGGTCAGGCCAAGCTGCTCCTTGAGGTCTTGCAGCAGGTTGACCACCTGGGCCTGAATGGAAACGTCCAGCGCCGAGACCGGCTCGTCGGCCACGATGAACTCGGGGCGCACCGCCAGGGCCCGGGCGATGCCGATGCGCTGCCGCTGCCCGCCGGAGAACTCGTGCGGGTAGCGCCGCACGTGGTCGGGGTTAAGGCCCACGAGCTGCAAAAGCTCGGCCACGCGTTCACTGCGGGCCTGGGCCGAGCCTTCCAGGTTGTGGATCACCAGTGGCTCGGCGATGATGTCCCCCACGGTCATGCGCGGGTTGAGCGAGGCGAAGGGATCCTGGAAGATGATCTGCATCTTGCGCCGGTAGGCCCGTAGTTGGTTTTTGGGTAGGTGGGTGATGTCCTGCCCGTCGAAGTAGATGCTGCCTTCGGTGGGTTCAATCAGGCGCAGAATGGTGCGGCCCACGGTGGTCTTGCCCGAACCGGACTCGCCCACCAGCCCCACCACCTCGCCCTTCTTCACCGCAAAGCTCACATCGTTGACGGCTTTTACATTTGCAACCACTCGAGACAGAATCCCGCCCCGGATGGGGAACCACTTCTTAAGGTTTTTGACCTCGATCAGGTTGGCCCTAGTGGTTTCAGGTGTAGCCACGCTCATGCTCCCACCGCCTCACCTTTTTGAATCTCAGCCCAGCGCACGCAGCGCACCATGTGCCCCTCCCCGGCGTCCTGTAGCACGGGGATATCGGCATCGCACAACCCCGGTTTGAAGAACTTGCAACGCGGGTGGAAGGCACAGCCCGGGGGCAGGTTGAGTGGGTTGGGTACGTTGCCTGGGATGGCTTCCAAGCGCTGCTGGTGCGTGGCTGCCAGGTCAAGCCGGGGCACCGAGTTCAAGAGGCCCATGGTGTAGGGGTGCAGGGGCTTCTTGAAGGTGGGCACCACATCGGCTTCCTCGACGGCTCGACCCGCGTACATCACCACCACCCGGTCGGCCATCTCGGCCACCACGCCCAGGTTGTGGGTGATGAACAGGATGCTCATGCCGATCTCCTCCTGGAGCTTTTTCATGAGCTCGAGGATCTGGGCCTGGATGGTTACGTCCAGGGCGGTGGTGGGCTCGTCGGCGATGAGGAGCGAGGGGTTGCAGGAGAGCGCCATGGCGATCATCACCCGTTGGCGCATCCCCCCCGACATCTGGTGAGGGTAGTTGGCCAGGCGCTTTTTAGGCTCGGGAATGCCCACCAGGTCGAGCATCTCGGCAGCCTGCTCGAGCGCCTCCTTTTTGCTTTTACCCTGGTGCAGCACGATGGCCTCGGCAATCTGATCGCCCACGGTGTAAACCGGGTTAAGGCTGGTCATGGGCTCCTGGAAGATCATGGCGATATCGTTGCCACGAATCTTGCGCATGCTGGCCTCGTCTTCTTTGACCAGGTCGCGCACCTTGCCGTCCTTGCCCCGGAAGAGCATCTGCCCCCCCACGATTTTGCCGGGCGGATTGGGAATCAGGCGCATCATAGCCAGGCTCGTGACCGATTTTCCCGAGCCCGACTCGCCTACCACCGCCAGGGTTTCGCCTTTGTCAATGTGAAAGGACACCCCGTCCACGGCCTTGACCACGCCATCGTCGGTAAAGAAGTGAACCTTGAGGTCTTTTACATCCACCAGCCGTTTCTCGTCCATTCCAACTCCTAAACACTGCAAACGCAGATTGTGCCATTATATCGCCAACTGGGTTGGCCTGGGCTAAGAGGTCTCGAGCTACACCTTGGTGCGGGGATCCAGGGCATCGCGCAGGCCATCCCCCAAAAAGTTATAGGCCAGCACCGCCAGCAGGATGAACAACCCTGGTATGAGAAGCCAGGGCCGCTCGGTGAAGGCCGTGATGCCGGTGGCCTGGGCCTTGGAAAGCATCAACCCCCAGGAGGTAGCAGGCTCCTGGATGCCCAGCCCCAGGAAGGAAAGGCCCGACTCACCCAGGATGAAGCCCGGAATAGCCAGGGTAACCGCCACAATCAGATAGGTGTAGGTGCCTGGTAGCACGTGCCGGATGATGATGCGGGCATCGCCAGCGCCCAGGGCCTGCGCAGCCTGGGCAAACTCCATCTCGCGCAGTTGCAACACCTGGCTGCGGATGATACGGGCCAGCCCACCCCAGTTCACAAAGGAGAGAATCGTCACCACCAGCACGAAGCGCACCGCCGGCGGCACTTCCATGGGAATCAGCACCGAGAGGATGATCAGCAAGAAGAGGTCGGGGATGGCCGCCAGCACCTCGACGGTGCGCATGATGATGGTGTCCAGGTCGAGCTCGATGCGGGGCCAGAGCAGAATGTAGCCGATTGCCCCTAGCAAGGCCGCACCAATCAAGGCTGCTATGATGGCCTCGAGGCCGCGGCTGCTCTGCCAGAAGCCCCAGATCGTAATCCAGAGCAGCCAGGCGATGCCCACCCAGGCCGAAAGCCAGAGCAAAGCCCTTGCCAGATGGCTTTTCCAGACTAAGGCGTACAGAATTCCCCCCAGCAGCACCAGCCCCACCACCAGACCCAGCGCACCCAAAGCCAGCGTGCTAATCCGCTGAAGATCGGGGCGGATGTAGTTCTGGTAGCCATACCCCATGGCAAACAGCAGGGCACCTATGAGCACCAACCCCACAGCCGCCAGCAAATGGGTATACCAGGGGCTACCCCGGATAAAAGCCCAGAATTCTGGGTTGAGGATCCCGATACTGAAGGTGACCGGACGACCGGCATAGTAGCCGGAGATACTGCCCATGAAAATGCCGATCACAAGGGCCAGGGCCACCGCAAAGATGCCAATGGTCAGGCTGATGCGCGCACCAAACCAGATACGGCCCCAGATGTCCCGGCCAAAATCATCGGTGCCCCACAGGAACAGCTTGGCCTTGTCTTCCAGCAGCCACGGCCCCCCCATCAGGCGCAGGTCGGTAGGGATCAGTCCTAAAAAACGATAAGGCTCGCCCTTTACAAAGAAGTATATGGGGTAGCGGCCCTTCTCGCAGTCGGTAATCACCTCCACCCTGAAGGTCTCGGGGTTCCGGCGCCGCTCGGAGGCGCACACATAAGGCCGGGTCAGACGCCCCTGCTCGTCACGCCAGAAAATCTGGGTGGGCGAAGCAAAAGTAAAATCGCGGAAGCTCTTCTCCTCTGGGTAGGGTGCCAGAAAATCGGCAAAAAGGGCTCCCAGATAAAACACCAGCAGCACCACCGCCCCCAGCCGGGCCAGGGGGTGCCGCTTGAAACGGATCCAGGCTTGCTGAAAAAAACTGCGGTTGGCCTGAGGGGTGGTATTTCTCTGCGCTCTTCGTAGCATGCCCTCCCCCTAGCTGTAGCGGATACGCGGATCCACCCAGGCCAGCAGCAGATCCGAGACCACATTGCCGATCATCAACAAAACGGTGGTAATGGTGATGAGGCCCATAATCACATAGATATCAATGGCCGAGATGGCCTCGAGCAGCGCCGGGGTGATTCCGGGCCAGGCCATGGTCACTTCCACCAGTCCGGCCCCACCGATCAAGCCCGGCAAAAGCCCCCCAATGCCAGCGATGAAGGGGATCACTGCGTTGCGCAGCGCGTGCTTGTAAATCACCACCCGCTCGTTCAGACCCTTGGCGCGGGCGGTACGGATGTAGTCCTGCGAGAGCACATCCAGCATCTGGCCCCGCATCACCCGCATCAGCCCGGCCAGCCCCGAGGTGCCCACCACAATCACCACCGGGAAGGCATGCCAGAGCACATTGGTGGCCCGGGCCCAGAGGGGCGACTCGGTGTAGGGCAGCCGTTCGGGCAAGCCCGGCCCCTGTATTAGGGGCGCCAGCATCAGCAGGGTGCTCATACCAAACAGCACCAGCCCCACCCAGATACCAAAGGTGGCGGCCTGCCCACGCCGGCTTCGCTGCCAGAAGAGCCCAGCAAAAACCAGGGTTCCTAGCAAAGCGAATGGGAAGAGAATCTGGGCCGCGCGGGTCAGGTTGCCCAGGTGAATAAACTCGGTGGTCATACCCCCAATAGGCAGGATACGCATATTGGTCAGATCGTTGAGCCAGACTGCCAGAAACAGCATGATCAGACCAAAGAAGAAGTTGGGGATGGCCAGGCCCAAAAAAGCCAGCACCGTAAAAGTGCGGTCGGGCCAGGTGTACTTGCGGATGGCCGAGTACACCCCGATGGGAATGGCGATCAGGTAGATCATCAGGGTGGCCAGCACCACCAGCACCATGGAGTTGAGGATGCGCTGGCCGATCACATTCCAGACATCGGTCTTGTAGGAGAGGGACAGCCCCAGATAGCCCTGCAGAATGCCGGAAAGCCACTTGGCATACTGCACCGGCAGGGGCTGGTCGAGGCCAAGTTGCTGGCGCAGGTTGGCGATGGACTCGCGGGTCTGGGTGGGATCGAGCTCGAGCCGGGTCACAAAATCGCCCGGGGCAAGCTGAATCACCAGAAACGCCAGCAGGGTAGCCCCAAAGAAGGTCGGGATGAGCTGGAGCAGCCTTCGTACGACGTAAGCAAACATAGAACCTCAGCATAAAGGCAAGGGGTGGTGGGCCACCCCTTGCCCCAGAAGGCGTTCACTCCTTAGCAAAAACGGTCTCGATGTACGGCGCCTGCCCGGTGATGGAGTTGATCTGCTCTTTGGGGAACATACCACCCAGGCGGGTCAGCCGGGCCGGGTTGTAGGCCGGTGCCACGGTGTAGATGATGGGCAGGTTCTCGGCCACCACCTTCTGGAATTGCACGTAGATCTGGCGGCGCTGGGCCTGGTCGAGGGTGGTCGCACCCCGCTTCATTAGGGTATCAATCAGCACCTCGAAGGCCTCGACCTTAGCCGGGTTTTTACCGCCGATACCCAGGTTCCACATGTGCAGGGGGCCGTTGAGCTCCCAGACGTTGCGGCTGAAGGCCGGCTCGATACCACCGGTCAGGCCGATCAGGATGGCGTCGAAGTCGCGGGTGCCGTCGGCGGCCGGGCTGGTGAGCTGGCGCACCAGTTCGTTGAAGTCGATGGGCCGGTACTCCACCTTGACCCCGATCTTGCGGGCCTCGTCGCGGAAGATCTGGGCGATGCGCTCGCGCACGTTGTTGCCCTGGTTGGTGACCAGGTTGAACTCCAGCACCTTGCCCTGGGCGTTCACCAGCCAGCCATCGCGGTTCTTGCTACGGAAGCCCAGCTCAGCCAGGAGTTGAGCGGCTTTTTGCGGGCTGAACTCGTACTTGACCACATCGTCGGTGAAGAAGGCCTTATTGGGGATGGAGATGGGGCTCCACTGGGGCTGACCCAGGCCGCCCAGGGCCACCTCGATCATGGACTTCTTGTCCATCAGGTGGGCCATGGCCCGGCGGAACTTCACCTGGCGGAAGAGGCTTTCCTTGAAGGGGTCTTTGTGGTTCCAGTTGAAGACGATGAAGTTGGTGCCAAGGGTTACGTCGGCGTTGGGGAAAATTTCAGCCCGCAGACGGTTGCCCCGGATGCGCTCCAGCACCTGGGCCACCTGGTCGGCGTTAGCAGCCGCAAAGGTGTCGGCCTCACCCGCCAGGAAGCGCGCGAGCTGGGCGTTAAGGTCGGGCACGACCTGTACGGTGTAGCGCTCGAGGTAGGCCACCGGGTTGTTGCGATCGTCCACCCCCCAGTAGTTGGGGTTTCGCACCAGCACCACCCGCTCGCCCTTGACGTAGCTGTCAAGCTTGAAGGGGCCGCCCGAGACCACCTGGGCCGGCGGGGTGTCCAGGTTCCACAGGGCCTGGAGCTGCTGCACGCCCGCGCGGTAGGCCGGGCCAAAGATGTGCTCCGGCGCAATGTACCAACCCTGGATCAGGGCCGGTGCGTAGGGCTTGGGGAAGTCGGCCCGCACCGTGTACTGATCTACTTTGGTCCAGCGGATGGGCTGCCCATCGAGGATGAAGCTGCTGCGTGCGTTGGAGTTGACCCGTTGATCGGCGTGCACGGTCGCGCTGAAGATCACATCGTCAGCGTCGATGGCCTGGCCGTCCGACCAGCGGGCCCCTTCACGCAGGCGGAAGATTACGGTCAGGCCGTTGTTGCGAACCTCCCACGACTTGGCCAGGTTGCCCTCAGGGGCCTGGGTGTAGGGGCTGTAGCCGGTAAGGGTAGGCAGGAACAGGCTGATGATATCGGTGGAAGAGGTTTCGCGGGCTACGAAGGGGTTCCAGGTGCGCGGGTCGGAGATCGCGGTGATGCGATAAGCTCCACCGGCACGACCCGGCTCGGTGCCCTTGAATACCTTGGGCTGGGCCAGGGCCAACCCGGCCAGGGCTAGCATTCCTAGGATCAAGAGTTTCTTCATTCTGTGCCTCCTACGATAAACAGTTCACCACCTTCGCTCTCTTTTGAAGAAAGCATCTAAGCGAGATGGACTTGGTACAAAGCTATAAAGCCATCATGCAGCTGTCAAGGCCCCGGGAACCCAATGCGGCCAGAATTACATCCACCAAACGGTGGATGCGTGGGGTCTATGGGTGTGTGGCCTATCAGAAAAAAACGTCCTGAACAGGTAAAGATCACCCGGCACCCTGGGCCATTGCCCCGAGTGGTCGCGTTGGTTTTAGGTGTATTGAAACGCTCACCAGAACACCGTGCACACACGACCCCGGTGGCCTCGTCAGACCATAGGTTTATCGTCGAATGCGCGCTTTAGCGGGTAAAAAAGCGGAAGGAGAAAGCCAGGGCCACAAAAAGCACCCCCAGCACCACGGTAATCCGATACAGGCCACCGGTAACCCCGCGGGTGCTGAAAAGGTCGGTCGAACCACCGAACATATCCCCAGCGCCCTGCCTGGGCTCCTGGGAAAGCACCAGGTAGACCAGCAACCCGGCTATGGCGATGTAAAAGAAAATTAGAACGTTTTGCAAGAACTCCACTTAGGGCCTCCGCTACAGGGGGATTGGTTGGTGCCGGGAATGGGACTCGAACCCACACGGCTGTTAACCGTCCGATTTTGAGTCGGGTGCGTCTACCAATTCCGCCATCCCGGCACGCTTGCAGCCACCTGGCCTATGGGCCAGCAAGTCTAAACTATAGTGCCTTTTGCTCGGTTTCGCAAGCCGATGCCCAAAAGCCCGGCCAGAACCACCGCCCAGTCTCCAAAGCGCACATAGGGGGTCTGGTGTCGCTGGGCGGCGAAGGCCCCCACCAGGTAGGCTGCTTGCCGCTGGGGTATGCGGGCGGTAACCCGCCCGTAGGGATCGATAATGGCTGTTACCCCATCGTTGCCCGCACGCAGCAGCCAGCGTCCGGTTTCCACAGCCCGCAAGCGGCCCATCTGGAAGTGCTGCAGGCCGCCAAAACTGGGGCCGTACCAGGCGTCGTTGGAGCCCAGTTCCAGAACTTCGGCGCCGGCCAGCACCAGCCTGCGCGTCACCGATGGGAACACCGACTCATAGCAGATGAAGGCCCCATATCGGCCCAGGGGCTGATAGGCCTGGCCAGGGGTACGGCTCTCCAATCCTTGAGGGAAGCCAAAGGCGCGGAAAAAGAAGCTGTACACCGGGTGCAGGGCCCCGCTCCAGGGAAAGTATTCGCCGAAGGGAACCAGGCGGTTTTTATCATAGTAGTGGGTAATCTGACCCTGGTACACCCGCACCACGCGGTTGGTTAGGCCGGTCTCGAGGCCGCTCAGCAGCTCGCGGTCGGCCAGCAAAGCCTCGAGCTCCGGTGCGAAGCCGGAAACGGCTGTTTCCGGCCAAACCACCACAGCAACACCCGGATGAGCCTGCAAGCCTTGGCGGGTGAGCTGTAGGTAGGTGGCCTCGGCTGAGAGGCCCTCGAGCTTCCGCAATGGATTGATGTTGCCCTGTACCAGCAGGGCCTGTTCGTTGCCCTGTGCGGCTGGCAAGGGCATCACCCACAAGCCGACCCAGAAGATGACCAGCCCAAGCAGGCCCAGGGTCGGAAAGGAGAAGACCACCGGGTCGGCCCACAACCGTCGCCAGGCCGCCTGTAGGCCCACCGCCACCCCCAGCACCACCAGCGAGAGCAGGTACACCCCGCCCAGGCTGGCCAGTATCCGTCCTGGGGCCTCGACCAGAGCGTAGCCTATAAAACCCCAAGGGAAAGCCACCTCACCCAGCGAGGTGAGGTATTCCTGCACCACCCAGAGCCCCGCGCGGCGCAGGGGCCGGCCTCGGCTAAGGCCAAAGACCACCCCCCAGAGGGCGGCCTTGATCAGCACCAGGGGCAGGTAGGGCACCGCACCCCAGGGGGTTTCGAACAGCGCCACAAAACTCAGGGGCAGCCAGACCAGGTGTAGGGCCCAGAACCCCAGACCGGCCAGAAAGCCAGCACCAAACCCCCCCCGGCCCAGCAGCCAGGCCAGGGGTAGAGGGGCCAGAATGCCCAAAGGAGCGGGCGGTAGGGCTGCAGCCAAGGCCATGCCGGATAGCAGGGACAACCAGCTCTGCACCACCCAATCATAAGCGGTATTATCTGTAGCGTCGGGATTAACGGTAAAAAATGGTTCGTCCGCAAAGCCCGCTCATGGCAGAATGAGAACAACATGCGACTCGGAATTATTGCCGAAATCCATGCCAATCTACCGGCGCTCGAGGCCGCCCTCGAGGCCTTGCGCAAGGAAGGGGTTGAACAGGTATTGGCGGTTGGAGATATAGTCGGCTACGGGCCCCATCCCCGGCAGGTGATCCGCAGACTCGACCGCGAGGGTATTCCCTGTGTGCCCGGCGCAGCCGACCTGCGGGTGGCCTATGCCCTGCCCGCGCCGCCGCGGGAGGGCATCGCCGAGACCACCATCATCTGGACGCGCGAGCAGCTCGGCCAGCGCGAACTACATTTCCTGCGCAACCTGCGCTCACGCCACCGCTACGACACCCCCGGGGGCCGCCTGATGGCCTTCCACGGCTCGCCGGAAGATCCAGAGAACAAAATTGACCTGAACGAAGCCCATCCCCAGGAAATTTTGAAGATGCTCGAGTCCATCCGTTCGCGCTACGCGGTGGTGGCCGGTAAACACATCCCCTTTCGCCGGGTGGTGCACAGGGGTGTGGTCTTCGATCCGGGCTCGGTGGGCCTGAGCCTGGGGGGTGAGCCGGGGGCCGACGTGCTGATTCTGGAGGACGATATCCACGGCGAGGTGCTCCACCGCTTCTTGAAACTACCCTACGACTACGGCCAGGTGACCTTCGACCTGGCAGCCTGGGAGCTACCCGAGGTGCTGGCAGAAGTGGTGCGGCAGGGGCGGTTTCCTCAGTAATACTCAGCCCTGTCTTTCCAGCAGACCCCGTGCCAATCCCGCCACCTGCAACACCGGGTCGCGGCGCAGCGGCTCAAGCGAAACAAAATCACCCAGCCGGGCCAGGGCTCGAGCGGCGGTGGCCCTTACCAAAGGATTGACGTCCTGGGCGGCCCGGCGCACCAGCGGCAGGTAGTCCGGGTTGCCCAGGTTGGCCAGCACCACCAGCGCGTTGCGGGCCATGCGGGTGCGGCCCGGACGCAGGAACACTGTTCCAGCGTATTTGCGTTCGAAGGCTTTTGAAGAAAGAAAGAAAAAGTCTTCCAGGTTGGGGTAGGCCAGCTCGGGTTCGGGGACAAAATCCTGCCAGAAAGACCTGGCCTTGCGGTTCCAGGGACACACCTCCTGGCAGATATCACAGCCAAACAGCCAGTCGCCAATGCCCGCCCAAAGCTCGCCCGGAATCGGGCCGCGGTGCTCGATGGTCCAGTAGCTGATGCAGCGCCTCGAGTCCAGGGTTCCGTCGCCCAGCAGGGCCTGGGTGGGGCAGTGGGCTACGCAGCGGCTGCACCGTCCGCAGCGGTTGGGGTAGGGCTCCGCGGGGGGGGCCTCGAGCGAGGTGAGGAGCACCGCCAGCGTAAGGTAGGTGCCCTCCCCCATCCGCATCAGCATGGCGTTGCGGCCAATCCAGCCCAGGCCCCCCAGCGCGGCATAGGAACGCTCGGACAGCGGGCCGGTGTCCACGTAGCCCTTGGCCTGCGCCCCCAGGCGCTGGGCCAGGTGCTCGAGGGCTTCCAGGTGGGGTTGCATCAAGCGGTGATAGTCACGCACCCAGGCGTAGCGGGCCACCCGACCCAGGCGGAGACCGCCGGGGGGTTTGGGAGGCGGCGGGTAGGCGTGGGGCGCAGCCAGCACCAGCACGCTGCGGGCCCATGTAAAGCGCTGGGAGGGGTTAAGCCGGGTTTCCAGGTTCCGGGGCAGGTAGGCCATCCCAGCCTGCTTGCCTTCGGCCAGCCAGTCGCGGTAGCGCTGCTGGGTTTCCTGCGGCAAGTCCAGGCCGGCCCAGGCGGTTAAAAAGCCCCGCTCCTGCGCTGCTTGGGTAAGCGCTTCAGCCACCTGCACACGCCAATTGTCTGGGGTTCAACAGGTAAATACAAGCCAGGAAGCCCGCTGCATACATTTGGTATACCGTGCTCTACAATAGCCGTTGTGAGTGTGAGCGCACCGCGTGACTTTTTTGCGGAACAAGGGGTTGAGCCCCTCACGGCCCAGGGCTACGCCCGGGAGGCTCGAGCCCAGGCTTTCCCCTATCTGAAGACCCTCTCGGAACGGGTGCTGGTCTACGACGGGGCCATGGGGACGGAGATATTCAAGTACAACCTGGGCGACGCCGACTTTGGTGGGCCCCAGTACAACGGCTGCCCGGAAATTCTGAACCGCACCCGGCCCGACGTGATTGCCGCCATTCACCGGAGCTACCTCGAGGCCGGCGCCGACGTGATCGAGACCAATAGCTTCGGCTCCATGCCGCACGTGCTGGCCGAGTATGGCCTCGAGGCCGAGGCCGAAGACCTGGCCTATGCCGCCGCCCAGATTGCCCGCAGCGAAGCCGATAAGAAGTCGGCCGAAAAACCCCGCTTTGTGGCGGGGTCGCTGGGGCCGGGCACCAAGCTCATCTCGCTGGGGCAGATCGGCTGGAAAGAGATGTTTGAGTCGTACCGCACCGCCGCCCGCGGCCTGATCCGGGGCGGGGTGGACCTGCTGATCATCGAGACCTGCCAGGACGTGCTGCAGGTGCGCTGCGCGGTGCTGGCCAGCCGCCAGGCCATGCAAGACCTGGGGCGGGAGGTGCCCTTGCAGGTGCAGGTCACCTTCGAGGCCACCGGCACCCTGCTGGTCGGCAGCGACGACGGGGCGGCCCTGACCGTGCTGGAAAGCCTGCCGGTGGACGTGGTGGGCATTAACTGCGCGGTGGGCCCCGACCTGATGGACAGCCACATCCGCCATTTCTGCCAGCACAGCACCCGCTGGGTGGCCTGCCTGCCCAACGCCGGGCTGCCCCGCAACGAAGGGGGCCGGGCCGTCTTCGACCTGACCCCCGCCGAGCTGGCCCGCTGGCAGCTCAAGTTCGTGCGGGAGTACGGGCTGAACGTGGTGGGGGGGTGTTGCGGCACCGGGCCGGAGCACATCCGGGCCCTGGTCGAAGCGCTGGGGGGTTGCCACACCCCCCCGCTGCGCAGCAGCCAGCAAGCGCAGACCCCTTCCCCCTTGGGCCAGGTGGCCAGCCTCTACCAGAGCGTGCCGCTGCGGCAGGACACCGGCATTCTGATCGTGGGGGAGCGCACCAACGCCACGGGCAGCAAGAAGTTCCGCGAGCTGTTGTTTGCGGGCGACTTCGACGGCATGGAGGCGCTGGCCAACGAACAGGTGGCCGAAGGGGCCCACGTGCTGGACGTCTCGGTGGCCTGGACCGGGCGCGACGAGGTGCGCGACATGCGCGAGGTGCTCAAGCGCTTTGCCACCAGCGTGCCGATCCCCATCATGGTGGACACCACCCAGCCCGAGGTGATGGAGGAGGCCCTCAAGCACCTGGGGGGGCGGGCCATTCTGAACTCCATCAACCTGGAGGACGGCCTGGAGAAGTTCGACCGGGTGGCGGCCTTAGCCAAGCGGCACGGCGCGGCCCTGGTGGCCCTGACCATTGACGAGGACAAGGAAGCCGGCATGGCCAAAACCGTGGAGCGCAAGGTGGAGATCGCCCTGCGCATCTACGAGCGGCTGACCCAGGTGCACGGCATCGCGGGTGAGTCCATTCTGTTCGACCTGCTCACCTTCCCCATCACCCAGGGCGACGAGGATACCCGCAAGCTGGCCCTCTGGACCATCGAGGGCATCCGCCAGCTCCGCCAGCAGCTTCCCGAGGTGGGCTTTATTCTGGGCATCTCCAACGTATCGTTCGGGCTCTCACCGCAGGCCCGGGTGGTCTTGAACTCGGTGTTTCTGGATGAGTGCATCCGGGCCGGCCTGACCGCGGCCATCCTGAACGCCGGGAAAATTCTGCCCATCAACCAGATTCCCCAGGAGCAGTACCAGCTGGCCCTGGACCTGATCTACGACCGGCGGCAGTTTGGGCCCGCCGGCGAGGTGATCCACGACCCGCTTTTTGCTTACGTCGACTACTTCGCCAAAAACAAGGTGGACAAGGCCCAAGCCCGCGACCCGCTGGCCGGCCTCGAGCTCGAGGAGCGCCTCAAGAAGCGCATCATCGAGGGGCGCAAGGTGGGCCTCGAGGCCGACCTGGAACAGGCCCTGGGAAAGTACAGCCCGGTGGAGATCATCAACCAGATTCTGCTGGAAGGCATGAAGGTGGTGGGCGATCTGTTCGGTGCGGGCAAGATGCAACTGCCCTTCGTGCTGCAGGCCGCCGAGACCATGAAGGCTGCGGTGCGCTACCTCGAGCCCCGCATGGAAAAGCTCGAGGGCGTTCACAAGGGCACCATGGTGATCGCCACGGTCAAGGGGGACGTGCACGACATCGGCAAGAACCTGGTGGACATCATCCTCTCCAACAACGGCTACAAGGTGATTAACCTGGGCATCAAAAAGCCCATTGAGGAGATTCTGGCCGCGGTGGAGGAGCACCGGCCCGACGTGGTGGGGATGAGCGGGCTCCTGGTCAAAAGCACCGTGGTGATGAAGGAGAACCTCGAGTACATGGCGGCTCGAGGCATCAGCCTGCCGGTGGTGCTGGGTGGGGCCGCGCTCAACCGGCACTACGTGGAAAACGACCTGCGCCGGGTATACACCACCGGCCAGGTTTATTATGCTTCCGATGCCTTCGATGGCCTGCAGCTCATGGAAGAGCTGACCGGGCATGCCCCGCCCCGCCTTACCAGCCGCGAGGTGAGCGGCCACAAATACAAAACCGCCTATGAAATCTTGCAGGAGAAGCTGATGGCCGGTTCAGAGTACATCCCTTCCAACACCCCCCCCGCCCCCCGCATCCCCAGGCCGCCCTTCTGGGGCCGCCGGGTGGTGGACAAGAGCGAACTGGAGATTGGGGTCATCTCCCGCTACGTCAACAAAAACGCCCTCTTCCGCGGGCAGTGGGGCTTCCGCAAGGGCGAGATGAGCCAGCCCGAGTACGAGGCCTACCTCGAGCGGCTGGCCGAGCCCATGTTCGAGGAGATGGTCTTGCAGGCCATGGCCGAGGGGTGGCTCGAGCCCGCAGTGGTCTACGGCTACTGGCCGGTGGCCTCGGACAAAAACGAGCTGATCGTCTTCGACCCCGACTCGGGGGCCGAGCTGTTTCGTTTCAACTTCCCCCGCCAGATGGGGGCCGGCTCGCGCCATCTGTGCATCGCCGACTTCTTCCGCCCCCGCCATGCCCCTCCCATCGGGGACGAGCAGGGCTGGTTCCCGCCGGCGGCCTGGGCCAACGGGGCGCGCGACGTGCTGGCCGCCCAGGTGGTCACCATGGGCCGCAAGGTCTCGCAGGTGGCCCAGGAGCTATTCCAGTCCGATGCTTACCAGGACTACCTCTATCTGCACGGCTTCTCGGTGGAGATGGCCGAAGCCCTGGCCGAGTACTGGCACAAGCGCATCCGCCAGCAGCTCGACATCGCCCAGGACGACGCCACCAGCTTAGAAGAACTCTTCCGCCAGGGCTACCAGGGCAGCCGCTACAGCTTCGGCTACCCGGCCTGCCCCCGCCTGGAAGACCAGAAGTATCTGCAAGAGCTTTTGCAGTGGCAGGAGATTGGGGTGGAGCTGAGCGAGGAGTACCAGCTTCACCCCGAGCAGTCCACCAGCGCCATTGTGGTGCACCACCCGGCGGCCAAGTATTTCAATCTTTAGTTTCCGCCAGCAGCGCCTCGAGCCGGCCCAGGTGGGCCTCGAGCGCCTCGGGGGTATCGGCCCGCAGGGTGATGTGCCCCACCTTGCGCCCGGGGCGCACCTCTTTGCCGTACCAGTGCAGGTGGGCCCCCGGAATTGCCAGCACCCGCGCAAAGTCGGGCTTCAGGCCAATCAGGTTCAGCATGGCCGCCTGGCCGCGGGGGGCGGTGGAGCCCAGCGGCAGGCCCAGAATGGCCCGCAGGTGGTTTTCAAACTGGCTGGTCTCGGCCCCCTCGAGGGTCCAGTGGCCGGAGTTGTGCACCCGCGGGGCCATCTCGTTGGCCCAGAGGGTGCCCTCCACCTCGAATAACTCGATGGCCAGCACCCCCACGTAGTCCAGCGCCTCCATCACCCGTGTGGCGATACGCTCGGCCTCGTGCTGCAAGCGGGCCGGGGTGGCCGGGGCGGGGGCCCGGCTTTTGCGCAGGATACCCCCAGCGTGGTGGTTCTCCACCAGCGGGTAGAAGGCCACCTGGCCGCCTCTACCGCGCACCGCCAAGATGGAAAGCTCGCGCTCGAAGGGCACGAAGGCCTCCAGAATCAAGGGCTGCCCACCCAGCTCCTGCCAGGCCGCCTCGAGGTCGGCGGGTGAGCGCAGGAGCCGCTGGCCCTTGCCGTCGTAGCCCAGCCGCCGGGTTTTGAGCAGGGCCGGCCATCCGGTGCGCTCGAGGCCGTCCAGCAAGTCGTTGCGCGTCTGCACCGGGTAAAACAAAGGCGTGGGGATGCCCAGTTCCTGAAAAAAGGTCTTCTCAGCCACCCGATCCTGGGCCACCTCCAGCGCCCCGGGCGGGGGGTACACCGGCCGGTGCTGGGCCAGCCGGGCCGCCGCCGCCACCGGTACGTTCTCGAACTCGTAGGTCAGAAGCGAGAGCCCCTCGGCAAACCGGGCCAGCGCCCCTTCGTCGGCATAGTCGCCCACCACCAGCTCGGCCAGTTGGCCCGCCGGGGCCTCCGCCGTCGTGTCAAAAAACTTGAAGCGCAGCCCCAATGGATACCCCGCCAGGGCCAGCATGCGCCCGAGTTGTCCACCACCCAGAACCCCTATCTGCACGCCTATAGCCTACTTTAGGTTGGAGAAAGGGCCAACCCGTTGCTTTCTAGTCGGGCCTAGCCTTCCAGCCTCGGCAGGGAAAGCAGCGGGTGATCGAGGGGTTGCGACGGCGGCCAGTCGGCGGCCGGCACCGGCTGGCCCACCAGATAACCCTGTACCAGGTCGCAGTCGTTTTTGCACAACCACTCGAGCTGCTCCTGGGTCTCAACCCCCTCGGCCACCACCTCGACCTCGAGGCTGTGGGCCAGGTCAATGGCCGCGCGAATCAGCTTCTCGTCGCGCACGCTGGTGCCCAGGTAGCTGATAAAGCTACGGTCTATTTTGAGGCGGTCGAGGGGTAGTTGGCGCAGGTAGCCCAGCGAGGCTTAACCGCTGCCAAAGTCGTCGATGGCAATCTGAACCCCCAGGGCCTTGAAACCCTCGAGGGCCGCTCGAGCCTGCTCGGGCTCACGCAACAAGACGCTCTCGGTGACCTCGAGGGTCAGCCACTGGGGATCCAGCGCTGCATCTTTCAGCAAGGCCAGCAGTTCCCGCATCACCTCGGGCTGCACCAACGACTGGGTCGAGAGGTTGATGGAAAGGCGGTACAAATAGCCCCTCTCATGCCAGAGCTTGAGCTGCATGAGCCCTTTTTGCAAGGCCAGCCAGTCCATCTGTTCAACGAGATGCACCTCTTCGGCCAGGGGCACAAACTCCGATGCCCGCAGTATTGTTCCCTGGTAAGGCCAGCACAAAAGCGCCTCGGCTTCCTCTATGCGCCGCTCCCGCAGATGCCAGATGGGCTGGTACAGCAGTTGGAGCTGCTGTTCCTGGACGGCTTTGCGCATGGCCGCCTCAAACTGGAGCCGTTCTTCGGTATAGGGGCTTTTGGCCGGATCATACACGACCACCCGGCTGCCCGAGCCCTTGGCCTGGTACATGGCGATATCGGCCACCTTGAGCAGCTCAACAAAAGTGCGGCCATCCTTGGGAAAACTGGCGATGCCCACGCTCACCCCCAGGCTGGGCAGCTTGTGGGCAGGGTTGCCCGCACCCAGCGCACTGCGAATGGCCCTGGACATGCGCGAAGCCACCTGCCGGGCCTGCTCGGTATCGGTGTTGAACAGAATGCAGGCGAACTCGTCGCCGCCCAGCCGGGCCAGCATATCCTCCGCGCGCAGTTGCTTGCTCAACACCTGCGATACCTCTACCAGGAGTTCATCGCCCACATCGTGGCCCAGGGTGTCGTTGACCGTTTTAAAGTTATCGAGGTCGAGGTACAGGAGGCTGACCGGTATCTCCCGCTGGCTTGCCCTGGACAGCAGTTCCTCGGCCGCCCGGCGCAAAGCCCGGCGGTTGGGCAGCTTGGTGAGCTCGTCGTGGTAGGCCATGTACTCCACATAGGCCTGCTGCTGCTTGCGCTCGCTGATATCGCGCATCCCCACCACAATGCCCTGTAAGGCCTCCGCGTCATCCCATACGAAGTTAACCAGGCTCTCGATCCAGACCACGTGGCCATCTTTGTGCTTACAGCCGCACTCGGTGGAGTAGACCCGTTTTTCCCGGATGGCCTGCAAGCCCCGCCGCCGGATCTCAGCCCATTGGGCCTTACCGGCCAGCATGGAAATCGGCTTACCCACCAGTTCTTCCGGGCGGTATCCCAGAATCTGCTCAACCGAAGGGGTCACGTACTGCACCCTGGCCAGGGGATCCAGCAGCACCACCACGTCGCGAATGGAGTTGGTGATCTGGCGCAAGCGGTACTCCCGTTCCCGCAAGGCCTCCTCAGCCTGGCGGCGCTCGGTGACATCCCGGCCGCTTACCACGCTGCCCACAAGCCTTCCCTCCCCATCGTAGATGTAGGTAACCAGGGTGTCGATCCAGACGTAGTGCCCCTTTGCGTGGCGATAGCGGCCCTCGAGCTGGTACGAACCGGCGCCGGCCAGGCTCTGTTCAGCCAAACGCATGGCTTTCTCGCGGTCTTCGGGGGCCAGATAATCGAAGGCCAGTTGGCCCAGCATCTGCTCCGGGCGGTAACCCAGCAGGCGCTCAACCGAAGGCGTCAAGTAGCGAAAGTAGCCGCGCGGATCGGTCAGGGCCACCACATCCTGCATGGCGTCGGTGATCTGCCGCAGCATCTGCTCGCTCTGGCGCACGGCCTGCTCGGCTCGGTATCGCTCGGTCAGGTCGCGAATCCCGGTGACCGCACCCCGATCCAGGCCCTTCTCGTCAAACAGGAATTTGATGGAGGCCTCCATGTAAAGCTCGCGGCCATCCGGGCACACAAACACAAAGCTCGACTGTGCGGTAGGGTTTTCGGGTGTGGCGGCCGCCGAAAGCTCCTTAAAGCGCCTGGACTGTTCGGCGTCGAGCAGCTCGTAAGCCGAGCGGCCCACCAGCGCCTGGGGGTGAATTCCTGTCACCTTTTGCACCGAAGGGGTAATGTAGCGAACGATGGCGTTCTCGTCGGTCAGGAGCACGATATCCTGCATGGCATCGGTCACCTGACGGAGCATCTGTTCGCTTTTGCGCAGTTGCTCTTCGGCCTCGCGGCGATCCTGGATCTGCCGCGCCCCCAGCACCATCCGGATAGGGTTGCCCTCGAGGTCGTAAACAAAATCAAGCTGGGTCTCGAGCCAGACCCTCGAGCCATCCTTGTGGCGGTGCTGGTACTCCAGCCGCAGTGGCCGTCTCCCCTCCCGCGCAGCCCGTACTGCCTCCAGTACCCAACTGTGGTCTTCTGGTTCAAAAAAATCGAAAGCGCTGCGGCCCACCAGCTCCTGCGGGTCGTAGCCCAGCACGGCCCGCACCGAGGGGGTGACGTACTCAATCAGGCCTTTGGGATCCAGCATCATGACCACATCGCGCATGGAATTGGCCAGCTCGCGCAGGCGCTGCTCGCTTTCCCGCACGGCCTGCTCGGCCTGGTAGTGCTCGGTAACGTCACGGATGCCCACCACAGCCCCCTGGAACGCCCCCTTTGCTGAGAACAGGAAGTTGATGGAGGCCTCTAAAATCCGCCGCTGGCCGTCGGGGCGTTGGTAGGAAAAGCGCGCCCGGTTCGTGTGGTTCTGGGGCGTCGCTTCGCGGATCATTCGTTGGAAGATGCGCTGCTGCTCGGGATCGAGCAGGGTAAACACCGAACGCCCTTCCAGTTCCTCTGGCCTCCAGCCGCCCACAGGGTACATCGAGGGGGTGGTGTACTGAATCCGCATCTCTGCATCGGTCAGCAACACCACATCTTGCACGGTCTCGACGATCTGGTGAAGTATCCTCTCGCTGCGCAAACGCCCCTCTTCGGCCCGTTCAATGGCCGTAATGTCCTGACCAATGGAGGTGGCGCCCACCACCCGCCCGTGCGCATCGCGTGCCAGGGCATTCCTCCAAACCACCTGCCGAAGCTCACCGCTGCGCGTCCGGATGGCGTTCCTGTGCTGGGGCATGATGGTTTCCTGGGCCATTTGTTGCTCAAACAACGCCCTAAGACCTTCCTCCTCAGGCACGAACAGTTCAAACCAGTTACGGCCAGCCACCTGCGGCCAGCTCCAGCCGGTGAGCTCGAGCAAATACCGGTTACAAAAGACGATGCGGCCCTCGCGGTCGAGCCTGACCATCAGCAGTTCCAGGTTCTCGAACCAAGTTTCGGTTCGACGCTCGCCAGCCCAAACGCCCCACCGCCAGCACAGCCAGACCAGCAGCAACAAGGCCGCCAAGGACACCCCCCACAGGCGGGCCACCGCACCCCACACCACCAGGGACGCAGCCAGCAGCACCACCACCGGCCAGGCCCAGTCCAGGGGGCGTTTGCTCTTGCTCACCTCGCTTAGTCTAGTGCATTGGGTTGAAAAATTATGCCCAAATTTCTCTTTAATTTCGCTTTATTAAGAGCTTTATCGGGCGGTGCGGGGATCCGGCTCGGCCAGCACCGCCTCCATCTGGGTCTTACGGAACCGCTCGAGGGCTTCTTTGCAGCGGGGATATTTATTGGCCAGGATGCTGACCGCCAGCAGCGCCGCATTAATCGCGCCGGCGCGGCCAATCGCCAGGGTACCCACCGGCACCCCAGCCGGCATCTGCACGATGGACAGCAGCGAGTCCAGCCCTTTGAGGATTCTGGACTCCACCGGAACCCCCAGCACCGGCAGGCGGGTCTTGGCCGCGGTCATGCCCGGCAGGTGCGCCGCGCCCCCGGCCCCGGCAATGATGACCTCGAGGCCCCGCGCCTCGGCCTGTTCGGCGTATTCAAAAAGCAAGTCCGGAGTCCGATGGGCCGAGACCACCCGCACCTCATGCGGCACCTGTAGCTGCTCTAAGACCTGTGCAGCGTGCTGCATGGTTTCCCAGTCCGACCTCGAGCCCATAATCAGGCCCACCAAAGGATGACGAGGTAGCTCCATGTTGGCTCAGTTTACCGCGGCCTGCAAAAAAGCTGTTATTCCCCAGGGTATTGGTCAGTTTAGCAAAAAACCACCATGACGCAACCCTGTTTTTCCCATACTTCCTTGACCTAGATTGTTCTTCGTGCGCCAAAAGGCGCAAGGAGAGAGCATGAGCAAAACACCCATTACGGTAGCTTATGGCGATGGTATCGGCCCGGAGATCATGCAAGCCACGCTGCAAATCCTAGAAGCCGGAGGGGCACAGCTCGAGCCCGAGGTTATCGAGATCGGCGAGAGCGTCTACCGGCGTGGGCACACCAGCGGCATCGAGGAGAGGGCCTGGGAAAGCTTACGTCGCACCAGGGTCTTCTTAAAGGCTCCCATCACCACCCCCCAGGGCGGGGGCTACAAGAGCCTCAACGTGACGGTGCGCAAAACCCTGGGGCTATATGCCAACGTGCGCCCGGTACAGAGCTACGAGCCTTTCGTCACCACCAAGCACAAATCCATCGACCTGGTGATTGTGCGGGAAAACGAGGAAGACCTTTACGCCGGCATCGAACACCAGCAGACCGACGAGGTGGTGCAGTGCTTGAAGCTCATCTCCCGCCCCGGCACCGAGCGCATCGTGCGGTATGCCTACGAGTTTGCCCGGCGCAATGGGCGCAAGAAGGTCACCTGCATCACCAAGGACAACATCATGAAGCTCACCGATGGGCTATTCCATCGGGTCTTCGACGAGATTGGGCAGGAGTACCCCGAGCTGCAAAAGGAGCACATGATTGTGGATATCGGCGCAGCCCGCCTGGCCGAGATGCCCGAGCGCTTCGACGTAATTCTGGCGCCCAACCTATACGGCGACATCCTCTCGGACATCGCCGCCGAGGTGGCCGGCTCGGTGGGGCTGGCCGGCTCCGCCAATGTGGGTGACGACTGCGCCATGTTCGAGGCGGTGCATGGGAGCGCACCCGATATCGCCGGTAAGGGCATCGCCAACCCCTCCGGCCTGTTGCAGGGGGCGATCCTCATGCTGGTGCACATCGGGCAGCCTGAGGCCGCCGCCCGCATCAAAAACGCCTGGCTCAAGACCTTGGAGGACGGCATCCACACCGCCGATATCTACGACGAACGGGTCAGTGTCAAAAAGGTGGGCACCGCTGAGTTTGCCCAGGCCGTGATTGAACGGCTGGGCCAGCAACCCGAGCGCCTGCGCCCGGCCAAGTTTGGCGAGGCCAGCAAACAACCCATGGTACCGCTGATGGTTCGCAACCCCAAGCCGGCTAAAAAAGAACTGGTTGGGATTGACGTGTTTTTCAACTGGCGCGGCACCAAACCCGAGGAGCTGGCCAAGCTGCTCGAGCCCCTCTCCACCGAGAAGTTCAAGCTCACCCTGATCACCAACCGGGGCGTAAAGGTATGGCCGGGGGGCTTTCCCGAAACCTTCCGCACCGACCACTGGCGCGGGCGGTTCATGGCCCAGCAGGGCACCCCCAACCACCACGACATTGTGGAACTGCTAGGCAAAATTGCTGCTGCCGGCATGGACTTCATCAAAACCGAACATCTTTACAACTTCGACGGCAAGCCGGGGTACTCGCTGGGGCAGGGGCAGTAGGGAAACCCAGCTTTCTCAGGGCAGAACTCATATGGGCCAGGCTGGATTAGACTATCGGGGATGGAGTCCAGAAGGCGATTCAGTCATCGAATCACGGTGCAGGAGTGTGATATAGACAGCCTGGGACACGTCAACAACACCGTCTACCTGCGCTATATCGAAGATTGCGTAACAGCCCACGCTCAAAGCGTGGGCATGAGTCTATCGCGTCTGCGCCAACTGGGGGTTGTTCCAGTGGTGCACCGGCATACCATCACCTACCACCGCCCGGCCCATCTAGGCGAAGAGCTCGAGGTCAGCACTGAAATCGTAAATTTCAGCAGCTTCCGGGCCACCCGCCACAACCGGATAGTTCGCGCCGGGGTCTTGCTGGTCTCGTGCGAGACCGACTGGGTCTGGATCGACCCCTTGCGCCAGCGCCCCAAATCGGCGCCCCTGGAGGTTCAAGAGGCGTTTGGGCTGGCCTGATTACCCCGCAAGCAGCGGGAAGCCGCTCTATTGTTTCTTTCTAAGTAAAGCGTGCCCTCCTGTTTGAATCTGGTACAAAGCGCTCGAGCGCTCCCAGTGGCCTTAGAATCTTTGGCGTGGATACGCTGGAATTGCTCCGTATCAACCTACTCTCCCCTGCCGTGCTGGCCTTTGCTCTGGGCATCGTGGCCACCCTGGTCAAGTCCGATCTAAAAATTCCCGATGCACTCTACACCACCCTCTCAATCTATCTGCTGCTCTCCATCGGGCTCAAAGGAGGAGCTGCCCTTGCCACCACACCTTTTGTCGAGGTATGGAAGCCCGCGCTGGCCACGCTGGCTTTAAGCGTGATCACCCCACTCCTCTCCTATGCTGTCCTGCGCCGCCTGGGGCGCTTTGATGTGGTCAACGCAGCGGCCATCGCCGCCCACTACGGCTCGGTCTCGGCGGTTACCTTCATTGCCGCCACCACCTTCATGCAAGCCGCAAAACAGCCGGTGGAAGGCTTTCTGCCCACACTGGTAGCCATTTTGGAGGTTCCGGCCATCGTAATTGCCCTGCTAATTGCCCGTCGAAGCCTGGGGGGTGGCTCGCTGGCCGAGGCGGTACGGGAAATTTTCGCCGGCAAGAGCGTTTTGCTGCTGGTAGGGGGTTCGGTGATGGGGTTCCTGACCGGGCCCGAGGGCCTCAAGCAGGTAGCAGCGGTGTTCGTGGATCCTTTCCGCGGTGTGCTGGTGCTGTTTTTGCTCGAGCTGGGAATGATAGCGGCCAAACGCCTGCGCGACTTGCGCTCGGTGGGGGGCTTTTTGGTTGGTTTTGGAATTGTTATGCCGCTAATCCAGGGCAGCCTGGGGGTGTGGCTGGGCAGCCTGGCCGGCATGTCGGTGGGCGGTGCCATGGTGCTGGGCACCATGGCCGCAAGCGCCTCGTATATTGCCGCTCCAGCAGCGGTGCGCATCGCCCTGCCCCAGGCCAACCCCAGCTATTATCTGACCGCCTCGTTGGGCATCACCTTTCCCTTCAATCTGACCCTGGGCATCCCCATCTACTACGCCATTTCTCGCTGGCTGCATGGAGGTAGCTAATGGCCTTGGTTTCACTCAAACTGGTCACCATCATCGCCGAGGGGTTTCTAGAAGAAAAGCTGGTGCGGGACATCAAGAGGCTCGGGGCCAAAGGCTACACCATTACGGATGCCCGGGGCGAGGGCAGCCGGGGGGTGCGGGCCAGCGAGTGGGAGGGCAGCAACATCCGCCTCGAGACCATCGTAAGCCCCGCTGTGGCTGAGAGAATCCTGAACCACCTGGCCGAAGTGTATTTTGCCAACTACGCCGTGATTGCCTTTGTGGAGAACGTCGAGGTGGTGCGGGGTGATAAATACACCTAGCCAGACCGTTATGACCACGCTCCAGACTTCCACACCCCTGTTCCGCCGTCCCGCCGGTAATACACCACGCCGCCCTTCATCACCAGCTCGAGGTGCTGCTCGGGGCGGGTAAGCACCCGGATGTCCTCGAGCGGGTTCCCCTCCACCGCAATCAGGTCGGCGTAGGCACCGGGGGCCACCACCCCCAGCCGCCCCTCGGCCCGTAGCAGCCGGGCGGCATACAGGGTCGCGCCGCGGATGACCTCGAGGTTGGGCTGCACCTGCGCCCGGATGGTGAACTCCTCGAGCTGGTGCCGGTGCATGGCCCCCAGCAGGTCGGTGCCGTAGGCCAGGTTCACCCCGGCTTTATAGGCCATCTCCAGCGCGGCCAGCCCCTTGTCGAGCACCAGGTCAATTTTGTAGGCCACCTCCCGGGGCAGACCCGCCGCGACCCCTTCTTTGGCCAGGGCCTGATAGGTGACCAGGGTGGGCACCATCCAGGCATCGTGCTGCAAGAACAGCTCCACGCTGGACTCGTCAATCAGGTTGCAGTGCTCGAGGCTCCGCACCCCCGCGCGCAGGGCCCGGTTGGCCGCGCGGACGGTGTAGGTGTGGGCCATGACGTACAGGTCGGCCATCTCGGCCTCCTCCACCGCGGCCCGGATCTCCTCGAGGGAGAACTGGTCGTTGGTCAGGCGGTCGGTGGGCGAGGCGATGCCGCCCCCCAGCATCAGCTTGATGTGGTCGGCCCCCCGGCGAATCTCCTCGCGAACCGCCCGCCGCACCTCGGGCACCCCGTCCACCACCCGGCCAAAGGCTACCGGGGTGCTAACCGTCTCGACTGCGATTTCACCCGCCGCCCGACTGTCGGCGTGGCCCCCGGTCTGGCTCAGGGCCCGCCCGCAGATGAAAAGCCGCGGCCCCACAATCAGCCCCTCCTCCACCGCCCGCTTGAGGCCAAAGTCGGCCCCGGCCGCGTCCCGCACGGTGGTAAAGCCGCGCAAGAGCATGGCCCGCATAATCTCGGCGGCCTGCAGGGCGTTGTAGTGCGGGGAGGCGTTGTGCAGTTCACGCAGGTTGGCTGTCCAGGCCAGCACGTGCACGTGGGCATCAATCAGCCCTGGCAGGAGGGTTTTACCCCCCAGGTCAATCTGTACCACCCCGGCAGCCCGGGCCTCGGGGGCTTCTAGGTGCATGGGCTCGAGGCGCTCGATCAGGCCGTCCCGAACCACCACCCGCTGATTGGGCAAAAGCAGGCCAGCTTGTACATCCAGCACGCTGGCGTTTTGGAGGAGGGTTATAGGCAACACAGGCAAGTCTAACACCCCATGCGTTTGTACTATTTTTCCCATGAAATAGGGCTTAAAGTCACTCAACTACCGCATGGTTTTCCGATAGGATATGGGCAAGCACAGGAGGTGCTATGAACGTTCTGGAACGACAGCAGGAGGCGGGCCTGGCAACCCCTACACCCATCATCAACGACTTTTCGCTAGTGGTAGCCACCGCCAACGGAACCGGAAGTCAGACCGCAAACCTCACGCTGTTGCGGTCTTTTTTTAAGCTGGGCATACCGGTTCACGGCAAGAACATCTTTCCTTCCAACATCCAGGGGCTTCCTACCTGGTATCACATCCGGGTGAGCCACGAGGGCTACATTGCCCGCAAGCCCTCGGAAATTCTGGTAGCCTTCAACCCCGCCACCGCCCACGAAGACCTGCAGGAGCTGCCCAGTGGCGGGGTGTGTATCTACAACGCCGACCTGAAGAACCTGCCCAAGCGCAACGATATCACCTATTACCCGGTTCCGGTCAACGAGCTGATCGCTGGGATTGACGTGCCGGTCAAGCGCAAGCCCTACATCGCCAACATGACCTACGTGGGGGTGGTGGCCTGGATGCTGGGGGTGCCGCTGGAGGTGGTGGAAGAAGCCCTGGGTGCGCAGTTCGACTACCGCCAAAAGCTGGTGGAAAGCAATATGCAGGTGGTGCGCCGGGCCCACGCCTGGGCCACCGAGAACCTGCACAAACAAGACCCGTTCCGCCTCGAGCCCATGAACAAGACCGAGGGCCTGATCATCATGACCGGCAACGAGGCCGGGGCCTTAGGGGCGGTGTTCGGCGGGGTGAGCGTGGCGGCCTGGTATCCCATCACCCCCTCCACCAGCTTTATGGATGCCCTGCGGGAGTTCTTGCCCAAGCTCCGCAAGGATGAAAACGGCCATCCCACCTACACCGTGATTCAGGCCGAGGACGAGCTGGCCGCGGCGGGCATCGTGATGGGCGCGGGCTGGGCGGGGGCCCGGGCCCTCACCGCCACCAGCGGCCCCGGCATCAGCCTGATGGCCGAGTTCGTCAGCTACGGCTACTTCACCGAGATTCCCGCGGTTATATGGGATATCCAGCGGGTAGGCCCCAGCACCGGCCTGCCCACCCGCACCAGCCAGGGGGATGTCGCCTTCGCCTACACCCTGGGCCACGGCGACACCAAACACCCCATTCTATTTCCCTCCTCGATTGAGGAGTGCTTCGAGTTTGGCTGGAGGTCGCTGGACCTGGCCGAGCAGCTTCAGACCCCGGTGTTTGTACTCTCCGACCTGGATCTGGGCATGAACAACTGGATGGGCCGACCCTTCAAGTACCCCGACCAGCCCATGCAGCGCGGCAAGGTGCTGAGCGCCGAGCAGCTCGAGGCCCTAGGCGGCTTCGCCCGCTACAAGGACGTGGACGGCGATGGCATCCCCTACCGCACCCTGCCCGGCACCCCCCACCCCCTGGCCGCCTACTTCACCCGCGGCAGCGGCCACAACGAGCTAGCCCAGTACAGCGAGCGGGCCGACGACTGGGCGCGCAACATGGCCCGTCTGGCCCGCAAGTTCGAGACCGCCCGCCGCTTGGTGCCAGCCCCCGCCATAGACCACCACCCCGCGGCCAAGGTGGGCCTGATTGCCTACGGCACCACCCGCTATGCCATCGAGGAAGCCCGCGACCGGCTGGCCTCCCAGCTTCCCACCAGCTTTTTGCGCCTGCGGGCCCTGCCCATCAACCAGCAGGTGCGCGATTTCGTGGCGGCCCACGAGCGGGTCTACGTCATCGAGCTCAACCACGACGGGCAGATGTGCAGCATCCTACGGGCCGAGATGCCCGATTACGCCGCGCGGATTCGCTCCATCGCACACCTGGACGGGCTGCCCCTCACGGCCCGCTGGGTGCAAGAACGCCTGTTGCAAGCAGAAGCCGGCGCATAAAAGCAAGCCGGAGGATGATCCTATGGAAAACCTCAACCCAGCCTCCCCCATCAAGCTCAACGCGGTGGGTCTCAGCAAAAAAGACTACGACGGCAGTCCCAGCACCCTGTGCAAAGGCTGTGGGCACAACAGCATTGCCAGCCAGATCGTGCAAATCGCCTTCGAGCTCAACCTACGGCCCCACCAGATCATCAAGCTCTCGGGCATCGGCTGCTCGTCCAAGTCGCCGGCCTATTTTTTGGGCATGTCTCACGGCTTCAACGCCCTGCACGGGCGGATGCCCAGCGTGGCTACAGGGGCCCTGCTAGCCAACCACACCTTGAAAGCCATTGGGGTCTCGGGCGACGGCGACACCGGCAGCATCGGGATGGGGCAGTTCAAGCACCTGATGCGCCGCAACCTGCGGATGGTTTACATCGTGGAGAACAACGGTGTGTACGGCCTCACCAAGGGGCAGTTCTCGGCCACCGCGGAAGAGGGCCTCGAGCTCAAATACGCTGGTCACAACGAGTTTCCCCCGGTCGACCTGTGCATGGAGGCCATCATCGCCGGGTGCGGCTTTGTGGCCCGCAGTTTTGCCGGCGACGCCAAGCAGGTGCGCGAGCTGCTCAAAGCTGCCCTCTCCCACCGGGGCACCGCCCTGCTCGACATCATCAGCCCCTGTGTGGCCTTCAACAACGAGGACGACAGCCCCAAGAGCTACGGCTATGGCACCAAGCACGAGCAGCCCCTGCACGAGCTGGGCTTTATACCCTACGCCGAGGAAATTGCCATCGAGCCTTTAGAGCCCGGCGAGTTCCGCACGGTGCGGCTACACGACGGCTCCCTGATTAGCCTGCGCAACCTGGGCCACGACTACGACCCCACCAACAAGCTAGCAGCCCTGGAGCGCCTCCAGCGGGCCCAGGAGACCGGGGAGTTCATCACCGGCCTGATCTACTACAACCCCGAGCGGCCCAGCCTGGCCGAGCTCGAGGGCCTGAGCACCCCCCTGGCCCAGCTTTCCCCCGAGCAACTGCGCCCCAGCCCGGCCGCTCTGGAGCAGTTGTTGCAGGCCTATCGTTGATAGGCCTTCGAGCAGGACTACAACCAGCCGCGCAGCCGGTAGACCAGCAGCCCCAGGTACTCCCGGACAAGCGGGGTCAGGGCCTGCAAGCGGTCGGCGGGGGCTGCCAGGGCCCGATCGAAGCGGGGCTCGCTCGAGTTCACGCTCAGCACCTCGAGGCCCAGCTTGCGAAAAGCCCCCGCCGCCCGGCGGCTGTGGGCGGGCGTGGTAACCAGGAGCACCCGCTGCCAACCCCGCGCCTGTACCAGCTCAGCCACCGCCAGGGCCTCGGTGCGGGTGGTGCGCATCTGGGGCAAAAAAAGGATCTCCGGGCCTTCGTCCCCGTACAAGGCCTGCACGCGCTGGGCGGCCACCCGGCCCAGCGAAGGGCAGCGGGCGTCGCCAAAAATCTCCCCCACCGTGTCGGAGAGGGTGATGCGGGGGGCATACCCGGCCCGCCAGAGCTCGAGGCCCTTCTCCAGCCGGGCCAGCGAGGAGGCCTCGAGCTCCCCCGCCCCGCAGTGCATCCCGCCCCCCAGCACCACAATCAGGTCGGCTTTTTGCGGGGCTTCATTCACAATCAGCCCCTCGGCCAGCGTCCGGGTGAGCGGGGTAAACACCACCGCCGCAACCAGCAGCGCACACAACACACCCCCTCCAAGCAAAACCCGGAAGGTGGGGCCCCACCCCCCCAGCAGCGTTCCGCCCAGCCACAGCCCCACCAGCGGCCCCAGGCCCAGCTCGGGGTTGATCACCAGCCCCAGCGGTAAGAGCAGCAGGCTCAGTCCCGCAGCCATCAGTAACCGTAGCGATAATCCGGGCATCGTGATCATCTTACCGATTACCGACCCAGCCTCGAGAAAAACCGCCTGCCGGGCTGTTGGACAGGGTTATCTGGCAACTTTTTATGACGCTTTTTATGCACAAAACGCGTGATACGATATATTCATGGCCGTTTTGACCACCGACCAGAAAATGGTGCTGGACATGGTGCGAGCTGTCTCCCGCGAGGTGCTGTGGGCGATGGCCCCCGAGTACGACCGCACGGGGCAGTACCCCTGGCCCCAGCTCAAACAGCTCGCCCAGCTCGGGCTCCTGGGCATGACCACCCCCGAGGCCTGGGGCGGGGCCGGGCTCGACTCGGTCACCTGGGCTTTAGCCATGGAGGAGATCGCCGCCGCCGACCCCAGCGTGGCGGTAATTCTTTCGGTCACCTCCGGCCTGCCCCAGTACATGCTGAACCGCTTTGGCAGCGAGGCGCAAAAAAAGAAGTACCTGGTGCCCCTGGCCCGCGGCGAGTGGATTGGGGCCTTCTCCCTCACCGAGCCCCACGCCGGCTCCGACCCGGCCTCCCTCAAGCTCTCGGCGCAGAAAGTGCCCGGCGGCTGGGAGCTAAACGGACTTAAGAGCTGGGTCACCTCCGGCGGACAGGCCCAGGTGTATGTGGTGATGGCCCGCAGCGAGGCCGGCATCAGCAGCTTTATTGTGGAAAAAGACACCCCCGGCCTCAGCTTCGGCAGCCCCGAGGAAAAGATGGGCCTGCACGCCGCGCACACCTGTGAGCTGCGCTTCGAGGGGGTTTTCGTGCCTGAAGAGAACCTTCTGGGCCAGGAGGGGCGCGGGCTGGCCCAGGCCCTGGCCGGACTGGACTCGGGGCGCATCGGCATTGCCGCCCAGGCCGTGGGAATGGCCCGCGCGGCCTTCGAGATTGCCAAGCAGTACGCCGATGAGCGCACCCAGTTCGGTCAGAAGATTCGGGAATTCCAGGGGGTGGGCTTCAAGCTGGCCGAGATGCACACCCGCATAGCCGCCGCCCGGGCCCTGGTGCTGGAAGCCGCCGCTAAAAAAGACCGGAGCGAAAAGTACACCCTCGAGGCCTCCACCGCCAAGCTCTTTGCCTCCGATGTGGCCGTGAACGTAACCCGCGAGGCCGTGCAGGTGCTGGGGGGCTATGGCTACCACCGCGAGTACCGGGTGGAACGCTATTACCGCGATGCCAAGATTACCGAGATTTACGAGGGCACCAGCGAGATACAGAAGCTGGTAATCACTCGCGAGCTTTACCGCTAAACCCGCCCGGTTGCAGCCCTGGGGCTCTTGGCCGTAGGCTTTGAGCCGATGAATGTCTTGATCATTTATGCCCACCCCAACCCCAGCTCCTTCAACGCCACCCTGCGGGATCTGGCCGTGCGCACCCTGAGCCAGGCCGGGCACAGCATTCTGCTTTCCGACCTTTACACCATGCGCTTCAACCCGGTGCTGAGCGCCCAGGAGCTGCAGGGCGACCTGCAAGACATCCAGCCCGAGATCGAGAAGGTGCGGCGGGCCGACCTGCTGCTGTTTCAGTTTCCCGACTGGTGGTACGGGATGCCGGCCATCATGAAAGGCTGGATTGACCGGGTATTTGCCTACGGATTTGCCTACGACGACCAGCACAGTTTCGAGAACGGCCTTTTGCGGGGTAAGAAAGCCATGCTCAGCCTGACCGTGGGGGCCCGCGAAGACTACTTCCGCCAGGCCCCCCAGCGCGACCTGATGCGGGTGCTCGAGCCCATCCACTACGGCATTTTTGCCTACTGCGGCCTGGAGGTGCTGCCCCCCTTTATCGCCTACGGGCCGGGCGAGATGAGCGAGGCCGAGCGTAAAGCCACCCTCGAGGCCTTCCGCGAGCACCTCAAAAGGCTCCCCGAGCTCGAGCCCCTGCGCTTCAGCTCGACTTAAGCCATAACGGCTAGGCTACCCCCATGCACCGTCGCACCGTACTCAAAGGCCTGGCCTCGGCCCTGCTGGCCGGCCCCTCTGTGCTAGCGCAAGTCGCCCCCGACCCCAGCAACCCCCGCCACCACCAACTGGCCGCCTCGTACTCGGCCCATCACCGCGGCATCGCGCTGCTGGTGATGGTGGACGGCCAGATCCTGTTCGAGGATTATCCGGGCCAAGGCCGCCCCAGCCGCGCCCACGAACTGGCCAGCGGCACCAAAAGCTTCAGCGGCGTCATGGCCGTGGCCGCTGTGCAGGACGGCCTGCTTTCGCTGGAAGAACCCCTGGCCCAGACCCTGACCGAGTGGCAGGACGACCCCTGGCGTTCGCAAATCAACCTGCGCCAGCTCCTCCACCTCACCAGCGGCATTCCCGGCGGCAACCTGGCCCGCCCCCCCACCTACCAGGCCGCCCTCGAGACCCCCGCCGAGGCCCCGCCCGACACCCGTTTTTCCTACGGCCCCATCCCCTTTCAGATTTTTGGTGAGCTGATGCGCCGCAAGCTGAAGGGTGACCCCCTCGAGTACCTCACGCGCCGCATCTTCAAGCCCATTGGCCTGGAGTACGCCTTCTGGCGCCGGGGGCCCGACGGCCACCCCCACCTGCCCTCCGGGGCCTTTCTCACCGCCCGCAACTGGGCCCGGTTTGGCGAGCTGGTACGCCAGGGCGGGCGCTGGCAGGGCCGGCAGGTGGTGGACGAGGCTTTGCTGCAAAAGTGTTTTGAGCCCTCGAGGGTCAACCCCATCTACGGCCTGACCTGGTGGCTGGGACGGCCCATCAGCCCAGCCCAGCGCGCGGCCATTGGACGCGTAGGACGGGAGATCGACTCGCTGGCCGGTATCCCCGGCCTCCCCGACGACCTGGTCATCGCCGCTGGCGCGGGCGACCAGCGCCTCTACATCAGCCGCCAGCTCAGGCTGGTGGTGGTGCGGCAGGCCGAGGGCATTGTGGAAAGCCTGGCCGGGCGCCGAACCGGCTTCTCCGATGCGGTTTTTCTGCGCCTGCTCCTGACCGGGCAGGGTTAGCCCAAAGCCGCCGGATGCGCTAGACTGCCGCCGTGACGCAAGGTGAAGTACGCGAACTGGTCTGGAACGCCCTGGCCCAGCACCGGGCCGCCACCTACCCCACCCCACCGCACGGGCATCATCCCAACTTTGTGGGGGCCAGCCGCGCCGCCGAGCGCCTGATGGGCCTCCGGCTGTGGCAGTTGGCGACGGTGATCCTGGCCGGGCCCGACCAGGTGCTCAAGCCGCTGCGCGAGGCCGCCCTGAAGTCCGGCAAAATCGTCCTCATGCCCCACCCCGACAAAGCCGGGCGGTACCTGAGCCTCGAGGGCCTCTTACCCCACCAACTCAAGCGGGTGCGGGAGGTGGCCCAGCTAGGCAAACCCATCGAGCTAAAAGAGACCACCATCGACCTGGTGCTGGTGGGGAGCGTGGCGGTGGACGAGCAGCGACACTGGATCGGCAAAGGCTATGGCTTCCCCTACAAAGACCTGCAGGTGGCCGCGCCCTGGGTTACCCTGGCCCACACCCTGATGATTTTTGATGAGCTGCCCTGCCCGCCCGAACGAAGGGTAGATCTGATCGCCACCCCCCATCAGATCATTGGGGTTTGAGGTGGCCGTCGGGCAGACCCCAGATCGCGGCAGGAGCCAGCTCCACCAGGTTGCCGGCCGGGTCGCGCACGTACAGGCTGGGGCCGGCTTTCCACTCGGCCCAGGTGACCGGGTAGCCGTGGGCCTCGAGGCGCTCCGCCCAGCCTGGCAGCTCCTCTGCGGCCACCCGGAAACACACGTGCACGCTGCCTAAGGCCCCATGCGGCGGCAGGGTGGTTTCCTGCTGGGTGGCCTGGGGGTTGAAGACCAGAAAAACCCCCGGCCCGGCCCGAAAAAACAGATGCCGCCCCGGCTGCTCGGCGAAAAGCTCCAGGCCCAGCAACCCCTGGTAAAAGCCCCGGGCGGCCTCGAGGTCGCCCGCGTAGACACAGGTCTCGAGCACCCCTGCAATGCCCATACTGGCTCCATCAAAACCCATCTGCCGGCTCACGGTCAAGCGCGCTGGCTGGCCTCGGCCAGGGCCCGCAGTCCCGCGGCCAGACCGGGCTCGAGGTCGCCTTCGGCGTAGCGCCACGCCCAGTTGTCCCCCAGCCGTCCGGGGAAGTTCATGCGGGCCTCGGGGCCCAGCCCCAGCACGTCCTGCAAAGGCACAATAGCCAGCTTGGCCGGGCTTTTGAAGGCCAGCTCGATCAAAGCGCCCGCGACCTCGTATTCCGACAAACAACGGATGCCATAGCGGGCCAGGTAGGCCCGCATGAAGGCCCGCTCGGCCTCCGGCGCGGTGCGGAACCATCCCAGGGTGGTGTCGTTGTCGTGGGTTCCGCTGTACACCACCACATTGCCGTGCGCGGGGTAGTTGTGGGGCAAAAAGGCGTTGTCCTCACCGGAAAAAGCAAACTGCAAAATCTTCATGCCGGGGAACCCGAAGCCATCGCGCAAAGCCTCCACCTCGGGGGTGATCACCCCCAGGTCTTCGGCAATGATGGGCGCATCGCTCAGTTGGGCCCGCACCGCAGCAAACAGCTTCTCCCCTGGGGCTTTGACCCAGCGCCCCTCCACAGCATTGGGCCGGCCAAACGGAACCTCCCAGTAGGCTTCAAACCCGCGGAAGTGGTCGATGCGCACCAGGTGGCACTGCTTGAGCGACTGCCTTATGCGGGCAATCCACCAGGCAAAGTTGTCCCTTTCCATCACATCCCAGCGATAGAGCGGATTGCCCCAGAGCTGGCCGGTTTCGGAGAAGTAGTCCGGCGGAACGCCCGCCACCACCGTGGGGTTGCCATCGGCCTCGAGGTAGAAGTACTGCGGGTTGGCCCAGACATCTGAGGAATCGAAGGCCACAAAGATGGGCATATCGCCGATAATCTGAATCCCCTTGGATTCGGCATAGGCCTTGGTCTGGCCCCATTCCAGATAAAAAAGCCACTGAATCCACTCGTAAAGGGCCACCTCCTCGGCCAGCTCCTCACGGGCCCTGGCCAGGGCAGCCGGTTCACGGTCGCGCAGCTCGGGGCTCCACTCGTTCCAGGGCTTGCCGTCAAACCGGGTCTTGAGGGCCATAAAGAGCGCATAGTCTTCCAGCCAGAAGCGCTCGGCCTCGATAAAGGCTTCCAGTCGGGTCTTATCCTGGGCCGAAGCCCTTGCCCGAAACCCCGCGAAAGCCCGCCGCAACAGGGGCCAGCGGGTCTGGTAAAGCCAGCCATAATCCACGCGCTGGGTCGGATACGGCGGGGGCGCTTCGCTTTGTTCCAGCCAGCCTTTTTCAATCAGCATCTCGGGGTCAACCAAATACGGGTTACCGGCAAAAGCCGAGAAGGACTGGTACGGCGAGTCGCCGTAACTGGTAGGGCCCAGCGGTAAGACCTGCCACCAGCGGGCTCCCGCATCGGCCAGCCAGTCCAAAAACCGCTCGGCCTCGCGGCCCAGAGCCCCAATCCCCCAGCGACCCGGAAAACTGGTGGGGTGGAGCAAAATTCCAAAAGCGCGTTGGAGTTGCATAGCAAGGCTAGTCTATACCCAGACCGGCACATTATGGAAGCGCTTCTATGGGGAAAATCAAACCGTAAAGGGGCCAGGAAATCAATCCCAAAACCGATAGGCTGCTTTTAGCTTCCTGCGATGTACCCCTCCACGCCTTCTACAAAACGTTGTAGTCCGTTGATCACGGATACTCCGGCTTTCCTTAGCGCAGCTGGCCTCACTCCAGACAATAACTGACCCGCCCCAGCGAAAGATAACCGGGGCAGGCGGGGAGAAGCTGTGCGTTAGTCGGCAGCGGCCCCGACCACGCCCAGGGCTTCGTCTACCAGGGCCAGCCCCTCTTCAATCACATCCAGGCCGTATTTCAGTTCCTCGCGGTTGATCACCAGGGGTGGGCAGACCCACAGCATGTTGAAGCGGCTAAAGGCGTAGATGTGCCTGGACTTGAGGTAGCCCGCCAGTTTTTGCATCTCGGGCGAGGTGCCGTTGAAGGGCGCCAGGGGCTCTTTGGTGGTTTTGTCCCTGACCAGCTCGAGCACGCTGAACAACCCGATATAGCGCACATCCCCCACACAGGCGTATTTCTTGCGCATGGCCTCGAGGCGCTCCCCCAGGTAGCGGCCCTGCTCGAGGGTGTTTTCAAACAGGTTCTCCTCTTCGTACACCGCCAGGTTGGCTACCGCTGCTGCACACGAGACCGGGTGACCGGAGTAGGTCAGCCCGCCCCAGAGCATGTGGTCTTCGAAGAAGTCGGCGATGGGCTTGGAAACAATCACCGCCCCCAAGGGCATATAGCCGCTGGTAAGGCCCTTGGCGCAGGTCACGATGTCGGGCTTGATACCGTAGTGCTGGGTGGAGAGCCACTTGCCGGTGCGACCAAAGCCGCTCATCACCTCGTCGGTAATAAGCAGGATGCCGTACTTGTCGCACAAAGCCCGCAGCTTGGGGTAGTAGTCGTCGGGCGGTACCAAAAGCCCATTGGAGCCGGTAATCCCCTCTACCATAATGGCCGCGATGGTGTGGGGGCCCTCGAGCTGGATAACCTCCTCGATGTGGCTCACGCACTCCCGCTGGCAGCTATCCGGGGTTTTGCCAAAAGGACAGCGGTAGCAGTAGGGATCAAAAACCCGCACAATGCCCGGCACACCCGGCTCCACCGGCCAGCGCCGGGGGTCGCCCGAGGCGGTCATGGCCCCCATGGTGGCCCCGTGGTAGGAGCGGTAACGGGTGATGATCTTGTCCCGGCCCGTATACAGGCGGGCTATCTTCATGGCGTTCTCGTTGGCCTCGGCCCCGCCCAGGCAGAAAAACGACTTGGCCAGCCCGGTCACCTCGGCCAGCTTTTTGCCCAGTTGGCCTCGAGGCTCGGTGGCAAAGCTGGGGCCGGCGAAGCACAGCTCGTCAACCTGTTTCTTGATGGCCTCGAGCACCCTGGGGTGCTGGTGGCCCACGTTGATGTTGATGAGCTGGCTGCTGAAGTCCAGCCACTTGTTGCCCTCACCATCCCAGAACCACACACCCTTGGAGCGGGTCATATGGATGGGATTGGCGGCGCTTTGCACCGACCACGAAAACAAGGTGTAGTCGCGGTTTTCCTGGATAACTTCCTTGGACGAGCGTTCCATACCCGAGCCTCCCTTAGGTATCTGGTTGCCTCAATGGTAGCCCTCACAGCGGGGGGAGGCAATGGTCAGAGTGTCCAAAAACCGGTCTGTAAGCCCGCCGGTCTAACCGCGCCGTGTGGGGTTTGGGGTTAGCCGCAGCTCAACTTTTAGTATCTGCTGCCCCCGCCGCACCGTAAGGACAACGGTGTCCCCCACCTCTTTGCTGCGAATGTAGCGCTGCAACTCGGTGACGTTGTTGAAGGGGCGGCCATCGGCCTCGAGGATCACGTCAAACTCGTAGACCTCTCGACCGTTCTCACGCCGAATAGCAAAGCCGCGCAAACCCGCCTGCTCGGCGGCTCCACCGCGCAGCAGGCCCTGGATCAAAACCCCTTCCCTGGGGATGCGCAGGGTGGCTGCGGTTTCATCGTCAATCTGGAAAAGCTGCACGCCAATGTAGGGCACATCGCGCCTGCGGCCGGCCCGCAGTTGCGCAATCACCTCATCCAAGCCTTGCAACGGGGAAAGGTAGCTTTCGAATACCCCATTGGGCTGTCCAATCGCCACCACCACCGCCACCACCCGCCCCGCCAGGTTCAGCACCGGGCCGCCCGAGTCGCCGGGGGCTAAAGGGATGGTGGTGGAGATGGCAATGGAGTTGAAAAAGGGGAAAATATCGCGCTCGACGGTATTAACCAGCCCGTATCGGGGCGCGATAAACTGGCCCCTCGAGTTCCCAATAGCCAGCAAGGGCTCGCCCACCCGTGGGCCGAGGGTGGTCTCGAGGGGCAAAAACTGCACCGGCTCCTCTACCCTGGCGCGCAAAATGGCGATATCACGAAACTCGTCGTAGCCCACCAGTTCGGCGGCGAACGATTGGTTCTTGGAGTTGATCACCCGGAAGCTGCGGGTATCCTCGATGACGTGGTAGGCGGTCATCACCAGGCCATCGGCGCTGATGAAAAAGCCGGAGCCCGTGCCCTCAGGCACGGTTTCGATGCGCACCGCCGCCGGAAGGGCCTGGGTATAGACCCGCTCGAGGGCCGCGCGCACCTCAGAGGTGAGGGCGCGGGGCGCTTGCAGCGGCTGGGCTTGAATCACAGCCGCCAGCCAGCCCACCGCGCCGAGGATCAGAGCAAGCAACCCAAAACGCCGCATCTCGGTCTCCTGAAGACAGCGTTATACGACAAGGGTAGCGCATGGTCACTTTTTGACGATGGGGGGATGCACATTCTTTTCTCTCATACAAACAGCACCCCCCTTCCCGTCTTCCAGGAAGGGGGTTCGGCAGGTAAGGTTTATCGGCCGGAAAGACCGCGGTTAATCTCAGCCACCATAGCGGTCACAATCTGGGCCACGTTGGTGTCCGACTTCTGCACCGCCTGGGAAAGCGCGTTGCCCCAGGGCCCCCAGACCTTACCCATCTCGGGGATGTTGGGCATGGGGGTGCCAAGGGCGATCACCGCCGAGAAACCGGCCACCACCGGGTCGTTGCGCAGTTGCTGCACGGCCTGCTTGGAAACCGGCAGGCGGCCACCGGCCTTGTTAAAGGCCACCTGGTTCTGGGTACTCACCAGCAGCTTGGCAAAGTTAGCCGCCGCGGTCTTGTTGCGCGAGTAGGCGTTCATGGCCACGCCCTGCACCCCCACAAACGGGCGCCACTGCCCACCGCCGGGGGGGTTGGGCATGGGGGCGATGCCAAAGTCGATGTTGGCTTTTTTATACTCGCCAACCGCCCAGGGGCCGTTGAGAATCATGGCCAGCGCCCCTTCCTTGAAGGCGCTATCGGCCACGCCGTAATCCACCCCCTCGGGAACCAGCCGGTAGCGGTAGCGCAGGTCTTTGATAAAGCTCACCGCGCGGTTGCCCGCATCCCCGCCCAGACGGGTCTGGCTGGCATCCACGCCCTGGGCTGTGCGGCCAAACACGCTGGCCCCATAGGCCGTGAACCAGCCGTAGTTGAAGTAGGGGTTGGCCAGGTCGTAGAGGAAGCCAAAGGAGTTGCCCTTGGTGTTGTCCTGGGCAATTTTCAGGAACTCGTCCCAGGTCTTGGGGGCTTCCTTGACCAGCTTTTTGTTGTAGATGAGGGCCACGGCCTCGGCGAACATGGGCAGCGCGAAAAGCTGGTTGCGGTAGGTGAGGGCATCCACCGCCACATCCGAGAGGCTTTGAATGTAGCTACGGGTAGCGTACTTGCCCATAGGCTCGAGCACCCCCGCAGCCGCCATCGCCCCCACCCAGTCGTGGGGGATGCTCACCACCAGGTCGGCCGCCTGACCCTGGGGCGCCCCCAGGATGAACTTATTCTGGATATCGCTAAAAGGTACCTCCACCACCTCAACCTGGGTACCGCTGCTTTTGGCAAAGCTGGCCGCGGTCTGCTTGAGCCAGGCCAGCTCAGGGCCGCCGTAATGAGTCCAGACCGTCAGCTTACCTTGCGCCATAGCGGAGCCTAGCAGGCTCAAGGCCGCCACAGCCCCAATCCAAAAACCTCTCTTCATGTCTTCCTCCTTGGCCGGGTTCAAGCACAGACCCTGGCCGCTCCGACGACACTCGATGGCAGCGCTTCCACGTTGTCCACAACGTCGCTCTTGGAAGTCTACCTTCTGCGTCAGAGGTATCTTACTACATCCAATCTGCAAGTAAAGGGCCCGGAATTGCTCCAAAGCCAAGCACAGGCCCAGCCGCACATTTTCCGCCAGGTGCCATACCAGCCCCCACCAAGGGAAAGCGCAAAAACCAGCCGGAGACGGGTTTTATTTTTTGGGTGGCTGGCTGGGCCGCAGATCCAGCTGGCTGGGGATGATGCGGGGATCGCTTTGCAGCAGGTACAGCACGGCCTGCGCAATATCCTGCGGCTGAATCTTCCAGGGGGCCCCGGTGCTGTTGCCCGCAAAGGGCGTGTCCACCGAACCGGGCAGGATGCTGCTCACCCGAATGCCGTGGTAGCGCAAATCCAGCATAGCCGCTTCGGAAAAGCCCAGCAGGCCAAACTTGCTGGCGTTGTAAGCGGCTCCGTTGGCAAAGGCGTTTTTCCCAGCCAGCGAACCTATGTTGATGATGTACCCCCCGCCGCGGCGCTGCATGGCCGGTACGGCGGCTTTGGTGGCATAGAAGGAGCCGGTGAGGTTGGTTTGCAGCACCTGCTGCCACTCCTCTGGGGTCAGTTCGTGCACGGGTTTGAAAATACCTATTCCAGCATTGTTGATCAGAAAGTCCAGGCCGCCAAAATGGGCCTCGAGCTGCTGCACAGCCCGCTCCAGGTCTTCGTAGCGGGTCACGTCGCCCGGCAGGGCCAGGCTGTTACCCAGTTCCGCCGCCAGGCGGGCCAGCCTGGCCTGGCTTCGGGCAAACAAACCAACCCCCACACCGTTAGCCACCAGTTGCTTAGCGACCTCGAGGCCAATTCCAGAGGAAGCCCCGGTAACCAGGGCCACTTTCCCACGCAAACCACTCATGCGCTCATACTGCAAAAAAAACAGGGCGAACCTTGTGTTCGCCCTCACCAACAGGCTCGGTTATTTGGGTTTATAGATATCCACCCCACCCGCTTTTTCCAGGTTCTGCATGAGGAACTGCGCGGTTACCAGGGGTTTGCTGCTGGCATCGCCCGGCAGGGTGCCGGCAAACACCTCGAGCACATCGGCATAGCCATCCCCGTCCGAGTCTTTCATAGCCTTGAGCGCCTCGTATAGGGCCTCGCCAATGCTACCTTTGAAGTTTGCCCGCACTTGATTGCCAAAGGCATTCCAG
This sequence comes from Meiothermus ruber DSM 1279, assembly GCF_000024425.1. Taxonomy (NCBI): domain Bacteria; kingdom Thermotogati; phylum Deinococcota; class Deinococci; order Thermales; family Thermaceae; genus Meiothermus; species Meiothermus ruber. The sequence goes on along the minus strand of NC_013946.1, from coordinate 1,122,675 downwards.
GGTGCGCCCCCGTTGGGGCTCACATGGCAGTACTGGCAGGTTACCGTACGCACCTCGCCATTGTCGGCCACGAGGTTAAACTGCGCAATGGCCTGCAAGCGATAGGGGCCTCGAGCCTGCACCAGCGGCATCGCAACCACGACCAACATCAAAACCCAAAAACTGATTTTTCGCACAATGCCCTCCTTTGGGGCCGCGTCACTATCGAACGGTGATCTTGCCGTACATGGTTCGGGCGTGCGCCACGTTGTTTGTGCTCAACGAGCAGATGTACTCGTACTCGCCCGCGATGTTGAACACTTTTTTGAATCTATTGGGCTCGTAGGGTAAGTTGGTTGCGGGGATTTCCTCTGGTGGATTGGAAAAAGGCTTCGTCTGCACCGTATGGGACGAACTGGGATCAGCGTTCACAAACTCGATGCAGTCGCCCCTTTGGATGGTTACATCCGGGCTATCGGTATTGCCCACCTTAAAGCCCGCCTCCACGCTCACCGCCCGAATCACAACGCAGGCCTTCGGCGCAGCAGGCTGGCAGGAGACCAGCCCAATCAGCAGCACAAACACTCCTAACCACCGCACAAACCCAGTGTACATCCTGTACCAGGCACCAGCCCTCAAAACAACCCTGGCTTCCCTTAAGGGGGTCTCGACCCGCGCATCTTTCACCTCCACCCCTAGCTACGCACAGACCACCGGATCGGATTCATAAGCTGAACACCCGGTCGGCCACAACCTCGAGCCAACAAACTTTTATTGCCCAAAGACCCGAAGTATTTTGAGCACCCAGCTATTGCAACAGGCGAAACACCCCCAGGCCCGAAAGGCGAACCCGGCCGGTCTGGGTCTGGCCGGTTAGCAGGTTTTCCACCCTGGGCAGTACGACCTCGAGGGGCTCCAAGGCCGCGTAAACCCAGACCTCCTCACCCTGATACATGCGCCTGAAGGCCAGGCACTGCTCCGTAACCTGCAAGGGCAGCAAGCCCCCCCGCCGCAGGGCCGGTACGCTCTTTTTGAGCCGGATGAGGGTTTTGACCCAGGCCAGCACCTCGTGGTTCCAGCGGCGCTCATCCCAGGGAAACGTCCCCCGGCACATGGGGTCGCCGTTCCAGTCGTGGTAGGGGTTGGCCTGGTCGAGCCCGATCTCGTCGCCGTAGTAGAGGCCCGGCGCGCCGGGAAAGGTAAAGAGAAGCCCCAACGCCAGCTTGAAGCGCTGCACATCCCCCGAGAGCCGCCACAGGGCCCTGGGAATATCGTGGCTGCTAATCAGGGTGTACATGCTCTGGCGGAGTTGCAGCGGCAGGGCGGTGTAATGGTCCCACAGGGTATCCCACGCCGCCTGGCTCGAGACCGCCACCTCCCAGCCGTACACGTTTTTGCCCGATAACCACTCCATCACCGGGTTGGCAAACCCGGCGTAGTGCATGGAGCCATCCAGGGTGTGGGCCCGCAGGGTGGGCAGGGTGTCGAAGAACAGCTCGCCAAACACCAAGGCCTCGGGGTTTTCCTCCATGCTGTTGTGTTTGATCAGGCGCAGGATTTCCGCATTGCGCCGGTCGGTGCCCCCTTCGCCCATCTGGTGGGCCACATCCAGCCGCCAGCCATCGGCCCCCTTGCGAATCCAGTGCCGCACCGGGGCGTGGTAGCCGTCAATCCAGCGCTCCACTGTGAGGGGGTTGGCGTAGTCCAGCTTGGGCAGGGTTTTGACCCCGTAGAAGGCGGCGTACGAGCCGTCGGCGTAAAAAGTAAACTGCCCGGCCTCGGGGGAGGTGGGGTCTTGCAGGGCTTTCTGGAAGTCGGGGTGGGTGTTGCCAATGTGATTGAAAACCCCGTCCAGTACCAGCTTCATACCGCGCTGGTGCAGGGCCTCGACCAGCTTTTCGAAGGCCGGGTTGCCCCCCAGGTGGGGGTCTACGTTGTGGTAGTCGCTGGCGTCGTAGCGGTGGTTGGAGCCCGAGGGCAGGATGGGGTTGAGGTAGAGGGCCTCGATGCCCAGCGCCTCGAGGTAGTCGAGCTTCTCCAGAATGCCCTCGAGGTCGCCCCCATAGTGCTGGATAGGCCCCTCGCCGGGCCCGTAGCTCACGGGTTCGTCCCACTCTTTGCGCACGATGGGCCGGCCCATATACACCCATTCACCGCTCTGGGGGTCGTTGTGGGGGTTGCCGTTGCGAAAGCGGTCGGGAAAGATCTGATAAAACACCGCCCCCACCGCCCAGTCGGGCACGGTGGGCTGGGCCAGCAGGTGAAAAAACTTGTCGTAGCGGGGCATGGGGCCCTGTAGCCCATCTGCTGCGAGGTAGGCCTTTTCCTCGGTCAGAAAAAAGCAGTACCGCAAAGGGGAGGTGTGAAGCGGGAGCCTGATTTCCAGCCCGCCCGGCACGGCTTTCATGGGCCGCCGCTCCACCTCGCCGTAGCGCTCGAGGATCAGAAAACCAGCCCGGGCCGGGGTGCGCAGGCGCAGGGTGATTTCCTGCCCCAGCTCGGGCTTCAGGGGGTCTACGCAAAAAGGCTCCCAGTCGTGGTAGTGTCTCATTCTTTCACCGAGCCTGCGGTATACCCCGAAACAAAGTAGCGCTGGAAGCCGTAGAAGGTCAGCAAGATGGGCAGCGAACCCAGCACCGAGGCCGCCGCAAACAGCCCCCAACGGGTGGAGAACTGCCCGGTGGTGAAGTTGCGCAGACCCATCCCCACCGTCCAGGAGTCCACACCGGTGAGGAACAGGTTGGCCACGATGAACTCTGAGTAAGTACCCACAAACTGCAACAAGAAGATGAACACGAACATGGGGGCCGAAAGCGGCATCAGGATTTTGGTAAACACCTGCCACTTGCTGGCCCCGTCGATCAGGGCGGCTTCCTCCAGGCTTTTGGAGATGCTCTCCAAAAACCCCTTATACACCCAGGTGCCGAAGCTGATAATCCCGCCCGAGTAGGCCAGCACCAGGCCGGTAAAGGTGTTCAGCAGGCCCAGGTTGGAGATCAAAACGTAGGTGGCTACCAGCCCCAAGAAACCGGGGAACATCTGGATGAAAATAAAGACCAGTAGCATGGGGTAACGGCCCGGAAAGTTGAAGCGGGCGAAGGCGTAACCCGCCGTGGCCGTGAGCAGCACTGCCAGGATGCCGGTAATGCCCGAGACAAACAGGGTATTGCGCACCCAGAGCACGAATTTGGCCTCGGTGCCCTGGCCGGTGAACTGCTCAGGGGAAAGGAAAATGACCAGGATGAAGCTCAGGATAGCAAAAGCCGCCAGGCTGTGCCCCTGCAGCTTCCCCAGGCTGCTGTCGCTATCGGTATCGCCGATAAGGCGGCGGTAGGCGGCCAGCACCAGCACCAACAACAAGCACAGCGCCGCGACCACGAGCAAAAAAGCCTGGTAGGGGTAGAGAATAAAACCATCGAACAGCTTGGCGTAGTTTTCCCAGCTCAGCTGGGAAAAGTCCGGTACCACTCGAGCCCGCACCAGCAGGTTGTCGCTGGCGGGGGGCAGGATGCGGTAAAGGGTGTTGCGGGGGTCAAACGAAGCCGCCAGAATCTGCAGCACCGGGTAGTAGGCAAATACCAGCACCAGGAACATGAACAGGTGCGTAAGCCCCTGCCCCACCAGCGGCCAGAAACTGCGCTTGCGCTGGGCCCGCCGGTTGGACACCAGGGTGGCCAGCCAGGCGTACAGCACAATCAGGCCCACGGCCACCAAAAGACCGCCCAGGGCATAGACCCAGCCGTTCTCAACGCGAATGAAGCCCGGGGGGGTGTTGGGCTGGATGCGGGCCAGCAGGCCAGGGAAGTAAACAAAAAGCACCCAGGCCACCAGCAGCCCAAACAGGGCCCAACCGAGGTAGCGCAAAATGGCGGCCATCAGCGCACCTCCCGCAAAGCCCCGGTAAAGCGGAAGTTGATCAGGCTAATCGCCATGGTAAGGAAGAAAATCAGGATGGAGATGGCCCCACCCAGGCCATACGCCTGTCCTCCATCGGCCTGGAAGGCGGTTTTATAGGCCCAGGTGATCAGGATATCGCCAGCCTGGGCAGTGGAAGGCCGCCCCTCAACCCCTGGCTGGGGGCCCATCAGGTAGATCAGGCCGAAGTTGTTAAAGTTATAGGCAAAAGAGCCCAGCAGCAACGGAATAAAAGGCTGACGCAACAGGGGCAGGGTGATGCCGGTGAGGGTCTGAAAACCGTTGGCCCCGTCAATTTTAGCTGCTTCATAGACGTCATCCGGGATGGTGGAGAGCGCGCCCAGGGTAGCCGTCATCCAGTAAGGGAAGCTCAACCATAGACAGATCAGCAGGGCCGATACCTTGAACCACTCGGGGTCGGTCAGCCAGGGAATGGGGTAAGCGCCCAGCAACCCCAACAGGCGGTTGATGGGGCCAAACTGCACGTTGAGCATCGCGGTAAAAATCTGCACGCTGATCACCACCGGGATGGCCCAGGAGATAATCAGGGCCGTGCGATAAAAACCCCGCAAGGCCAGGTTCTTGTTGTTGAGCATCAGGCCCAGGATGAGCCCGGGGATGGCCCCCACCACCACCGCCCCCGCCGCAAAAATGATGTTCCAGACCAGCACGGGAATCAGCACCGTACCAGCCCGGCTGAAGATTTCCACAAAGTTGCGGAAGCCGATGAACCGGAACTCGTTGATCTTGTAGACCAGGGTGGGTGCGAAGGGTGGGGGTGCGGTGAGGGTGATGGTATTGCCGCTGGCCTGCTCGACCCGGACACGGGCCCGTTGGGTGCGGGTGGTGATCTCCAGGGCCTGGCCGGCACAGTCGGGCTCATCGCAGCGCAAGAGGTCGTGGGCATTGCCCTCCACGAATAACTGCCGCCCCTCTACCCGCACGATGGCGGTTTCGGTGGAGCGGTCGGGTTTGCCGTTGCGCAGGCCGGTGTAATCGGTAAAAGCGTAATAAGTGGTCAGGATGATGGGAAATACCGTGAACGCTAGCAAGAACGTGATGGCTGGAAGCAGGTAGTACCAGTCGGTGAGGTAGGGCACCCTGCGCCCCAGTACAACCAGAATGGGAATCAGGACGAGCGCGCCAAAAATCAGGATCAGGTAGCCCGGATAACCTTCTTCTACCGGCCTGGGGAAAGCCGCCTGCAAGGCCCAGAACAGCAGGAGCCCCGCCAGCGCAGCCACCGTCAGGGCCCCGCCCAACAGCCCAATAGCGATCAAAAAACCTCGAGCGCCAGGTGGAGAACGATGCATATAGACCTCCGTCGTGGGCGTTGCTTGGGATTGCCCAACCAACGTACCTTTTTGAACGCCCATAGCATATACTCGAAGGCCCCATTTTGTAAGACCACTGGAGTGCGAATACGGGCTTCTAATCGATGTGGAAGCGCTTTTATAAATCCGGGGGCTTGACTGGACAACCCCTGCATCCCAACATGGGCTCAGGATGATCGAAACAGGCCGGCTGCGCGCCATCAATCCCCCGCGGGAAACACCCCTGTTCACCCCAGAGCTGCTCGAGCGGCTGGCGCAGCGAGTCTCTGCGTCGAAGCCCCACACCCCCTACACCCTGTACTCCCCCTTCAATGGAAGGGTGCTGGGTGTCTTTCCGCTGAGCAACGCCCAGGATGTGCGCCAGGCCGTGGAGCGTGCCCGGCAGGCCCAGCCGGCCTGGGCCCGAATGGATGCCAGGTCTCGAGCCCGCATCATGCTGCGCTTCCACGACTTGCTGCTGGAGCGGCAGGCCGAGATCCTCGACCTGACCCAGTACGAGACCGGCAAGGCCCGCCGCGATGCCCAGGAAGAGCTGCTGGACACGGCCATTGTGGCCCAGTACTACGCCACCCGCAGCCCGGGCTGGCTGCGTCCCCGGCGGGTGGGCGGTACTTTTTTGGGCCTGACCCAGACCTGGGAGTACCGCCACCCGGTGGGGGTGGTGGGGGTCATCTCGCCCTGGAATTATCCGCTGGTGATGGCGGTGAGCGAGCCCATTCCCGCGCTGATGGCGGGCAACGCGGTGGTGCTCAAGCCCGACCTGCAGACCACCTTTACGGCCCTCTGGATTCAGTCCCTACTGGAGGAGGCCGGGCTGCCGCGCGATCTTTTTCAGGTTGTGACCGGGGGTGGCGAGGTGGGTGAGGCCCTGGTGGCTACCGCGGATTTCATTGCCCTGACCGGCAGCACCCCCACCGGGCGCAAGGTGGCCCGCCAGGCCGGAGAACGGCTTATTGGGGTGAGCCTGGAGCTGGGGGGCAAAAACCCCATGCTGGTGCTGGAGGACGCCAACCTCGAGGCCGCCGTGGAGGGCGCTGTTCGCGGAGCGTTCGCCAATGCCGGGCAGCTTTGCGTCTCCCTCGAGCGCATCTACGTGCACGAAAAGGTCTTCGAGGCCTTCACCCGGCGCTTCGTGGAAAAAACCTCGAGCCTGCGTTTGGGGGCCACCCTGGATCACCGCTCGCAGATGGGCTCCCTCACAGTCCAGCGGCAGTTCGATACCGTGCTGGCCCACGTGCAGGACGCCGTGGCGAAAGGGGCCAAGGTGCTCACCGGGGGCCGACCCCGGCCCGACCTGGGGACCCTGTTCTTCGAGCCCACCATCCTGACCGATGTAACGCCCGAGATGCGCGTATACCACGAAGAAACCTTTGGCCCGGTGGTCAGCCTGTACAAGTTTAGCGACCTCGAGCAGGTGCTGGCCCAGATCAACCACAGCGAGTATGGCCTCAACGCCAGCATCTGGAGCAAAGACCTGGGCAAAGCCCGCGCGCTGGCCGCCCGCATCCAGGCCGGCACGGTCAACATCAACGAGAGCTACGCCGCGGCCTGGGCCTCGATGGACGCGACCATGGGGGGGTTCAAGGCCTCGGGCCTGGGGCGGCGGCACGGCCAGGAGGGGCTGTACCGCTTTACCGAGCTACAGACCATTGCCATTGAGCGCCTCATGCCCGTCACCGGCCCGGCCTGGCTGCCCAGGGGCTGGTACGGGCGCATCGCAACCGCCGCGCTCAGGGCCCTCAAGTGGCTCTACCGCCTGTGGTACCGGCTATGAAGTAGGCACCCGGCCCAGCGGCTGGGTGGGTGTGGGGCTACCGCCGGGGGGCTCGAGGCTTACCCCCATCAGGTCGAAGCCTTCGTAGTTGGTCTCAAAAACCCGCCCCGTGAAGACCCCCAGCGAGACCGGGGGTGCACCGTGCTTGCGGCCCCAGGCCTGATAGACTTTGCCGCGAGGCGGCGGCTCGCGCATTACCATCAGGCAGGGCCCCTCTTCCCGCCAGAGCATGGTGCCAAAGGCCTGGCCCTGGTCGTTTCGGATGAGCTGCCACTTGACCTCAGGATCACTCAGCCAGCGGGCCAGCTTGGCCTGCTCCTCGGCCAGAGCCTGATAGCGACGGTACTGTTCCACCCCGAAGCCGCCCAGCCCCAGCAGGACTAGGCCCGCCGCAGCCCAGCGCAGGAAATCCCGCCTGGGAGAAACCCTGCGCTGCACCTGGGCCCAGACCCTCGGGGGCGGCACAACCGGTGGGAGGCTTTCCGGCAGCCGGTACAAGACCGCCCTGAGCTCAGCCAGCTCCGCCTGTAGCTCGGGCGAGGTTTGCAGGGCCTGCTCGAGCCGGGCTTTCTCCTCGCCTTCCAGAAGGCCCAGGGCGTAGTCGGGGAGCAGTTCGCGGAGGTCGTTCATGCTTCCTCCGAGACCGCTTTCCCCCCCAGGTACGCGCGCAGTTTGAGCAGGGCCCGCCGCAGCCGGGTTTTGACCGTGCCCAGGGGCAGGTTGTGGCGCTCGGCCAGCTCGCTGTGGCTGTAGCCGTCGAAAAAGGCTTCTTCCAGCAGCTTACGGTCGGTGGGCTCGAGCCTACACAAGGCCCGCCTCACCAGAATCCGATCGGTGGGGTCGTCCTCCCGCCAAAGACCCAGCTCCTGCTCGGGGTTGTGCAGGTCGTGGCCTTCTAGCTTTTGTGGGCGGGCCTTGCGGCTACGCAGACGCGATAGGGCAAAGTTGCGCCCGATGGTGAACAGAAAAGCCGCCACCCCCCCGCGCTCAGGCTGGTAGCGGGCGGCTTCCCGGTAAAGCTGTACAAAGCTGTCCTGCAAGATCTCTTCAGCCTCCTCATGGCTTTGGAGCATCCGCAGGAGCAGGGCGTACAGCGAGGGGCTATAGCGGCGGTATAACTCTTCCAAGGCACGCTCATCCCCTTTGGCAAGTCGCGCCATCAGTTCGGCGTCCGGCTCCACGCCTCCATTCAACACTACGGTGGGCCCTGGTGCTATAGATGTTTAAGTGAAATGTGGATCAAAGCAAGGGCGCTGTGCGCTTTACCACGATCTTTTAGGGCCTCAGAGCAGCTTGGCCTCCAGGCTGATCTCGGGCACCGCGGCCAGGGCCTTGGAGATGGGGCATTTGGCCTTGGCCTCCTGGGCCAGCTCCTGAAACTTCTCCGGGCTAAGGCCGGGTACCTTGCCCTCGAGGTGTAGCTCGATCTTGGTGATGGTCGGCCCCTCCCCCAGGTGCACCCTGGCGGTGGCGTGCAGCTCTTCGGGGGGGGTGTTGTTGTTGGTCAGGAGGGCCGACAAAAACATGGCAAAGCACCCAGCATGGGCCGCCCCAATTAGCTCCTCCGGGTTGGTTCCGCCGGCCTCGGCGAAACGCGAGGCCCAGGTGTAAGGCCCTTCGTAAACCCCGCTCTCCAGCTTCAGGTGTCCCTGACCTTCTTTTAGCGTACCTTTCCAAACCGCTTGGGCCGAACGTACAGGCATACCAGCTCCTTTCGACCCCTATCATGCAATTAGCCCTTCAGGTTTGGATGTGTCGCAGGTTGCAAGTTGGGGTGCGGTTTGACCTTTCTGGCTCGTGAGCGCACAATGCCCTCGTGCTGGCCTTCTTATTCGTGGATGGGCTGGGGCTTTCCCACGACCCCCGCAGCGCCCTAAAGCGCCTGGACTTGCCCACGCTAAGGGCTTTAAGCGGCGGGTTCAGCCAGGGGCCCTTCAGTCGGCCCGGCCTGGCTTACCGCGTCCTGGACGCCCGGCTGGGGGTGGAGGGCCTGCCCCAGTCGGGCACCGGCCAGACCGCCTTGCTGACCGGGCTCAATGCGGCCCAGGTGCTGGGATACCACCAGGGGCCGCACCCATTAAGCAAGCTCCAAACCCTTCTGCAGCAGGATAGCTTGCAGGTCTGGGCCACCCAGCGGGGTTTGCGGGTACTGCACGCCAACGCCTACCGCCCGGAATACCTGGAAAGAGTACAGACCAGCCGCCGCAACCTGCTCTCGGCTTTTGGCTTCGCGGCCAGGGCCGCCCGGCTCGAGCTTCTGCCCATGCACCACCCTCAGGCCCTCTTACCGGCTTTCTGGCCCGAACCCGAGGCCGCTGGCGCACGCTTTGCCCAGATAGCCCAGCAACACGACCTGACCATCCTGGAATACTGGGCGCTGGATTACGCAGCCCATCGCATGCCGGAAAAGCTGGACGAGCGCTGGCTCGAGCTGGATCGCTTCCTCGAGGGCTTCCTGAACGCCAATCCCACCGCCACCCTGGTTCTTACCGCCGACCACGGCAACGCCGAAGAACCCTGGCATACCCAGCACACCCTCAACCCGGTGCCCCTCATCGTCTATGGGGCCTTGGCAGGAAAGGTTCCAGCCATGCACTCGCTGACCGACCTGGCGCCTTGGATCAAGCGACAGTTCGAGGCGTAGCCGCCGGGATCGGTTTCACTCAGGAGACAACTTTTCCTCAAGCCAGCCCTCCAGGCACGACCCAAACTTTATTGGGGTCAAAACGCAAACCCGAGGATTCGCACCCTCGGGTTTTTTGCGTCCTGGACTGGAGCCGGTGGTCGGATTTGAACCGACGACCGCTCGATTACGAATCGAGTGCTCTACCGCTGAGCTACACCGGCAGGCCTTGGTTATTTTAGCGGCAAGAGCGCATGTGGTAAAGTCTCGGCGATGAAACGCAAGGATGGCCGCGCGGCCCAGGAGCTGCGCCCCCTCACACTACGCATGGGCTATGTGCATTACGCCGAGGGTTCGGCGCTGGTAGAGCTGGGGCATACCAAGGTGCTGGTCAACGTTTCGCTGACGGATGGGGTGCCCCGGCACGTCTCGGGCCGCGAAGGCTGGCTCATGGCCGAGTATAACCTGCTGCCCCGCTCCACCAAAGAGCGCAAGGAACGCGAACGCCAGAAAATTTCGGGCCGCACAGCGGAGATTCAGCGGTTTTTGGGGCGGGCTTTCCGCGCTGCACTGGATTTGAGTTTGCTGCCCAACAAAACCGTGGTGATTGACGCCGATGTAATTCAGGCCGACGGTGGCACCCGCGTGGCCTCGCTCTTGGGGGGCTATGCGGCGCTGCATATGGCCATGGATCGGTTGGTCAACCAGGGCAAGCTGGATGAGTGGCCCCTTACCGAGTTCGCCGCGGTGAGCGTGGGCTGGATGAGCGACGATAGCCTGCTGCTCGACCTAACCCAGATCGAAGACGAGAACGCCTGGGCCGACCTGACCGTGGTGGCGACCCAGTCCGGCGATATTATCGAGTTGCACGGCGCAGGGGAAGGCCGTCCAGTGCCCAGAAGCACCTACCAGGCCATGCTGGAGATGGGTCTAGCCCATATACCCGAGCTGGTGCGGCGGGTGCATGCCCAGCTCAAGAACCGCGTCTGAGGGAGCGTCTCAAACCCCTCATCAATGCCACAACAACCCGTTCGTTCGGCTTTTTATGGATAAGATAGTATAGATGCACCTGCTGATCGCCACTTCCAACCCAGGCAAGTTTCGTGAGATTCGGGAAGGGCTCGCGCCTTTGGGTTGGACGCTGTTTTCCTTGCTCGATTACCCCTTCAAGCTGCCGCCTGAGGAGGGCTCTACCTTTGAGGACAATGCCGTGCTTAAAGCGGCCTTCGCTGCTAAGCATAGCGGACTGCCCACCCTGGCCGATGACTCGGGCCTCGAGGTCGCCGCCCTGGGCGGGGAGCCTGGGGTCTACTCGGCCCGTTACGGCAACAAAAGCACCGACACTGAGCGCAACGTGTACCTGCTCGAGCGTCTCAAGGGCGTCCCCCGGGCCGAGCGCAAGGCCCGGTTTGTAGCCGTGCTGGTGATGGCCTACCCCGATGGTTACATGGAACTTTACCGGGGTGAGACCGAGGGAGAGATCCTCGAGGCCCCCCGTGGGGAGTGGGGCTTTGGCTACGACCCTTTATTTTATCTACCCGAAGCAGGTAAGACTTTTGCAGAGATGACCCTCGAGGAAAAGGCTGCATACTCCCACCGGGGCAAGGCCTTGCGGCAACTGCTCGAGGCCCACAAGCTCGGACGGGCTCGCAAAGAACAGCCCCTACAGGAGTAGGCCCGGGCCGCTCACCCCAAAACCTGAGATAGATCCTATCCTGTCGAGCCGGCTGGGCTATACTGGCCCTTTGGGTTAGGTATGCTCGAGGTCACCGCATCGCTGGACTTTGACCGTGTTCGCCAGGCCCTGGCCGAGCGGGCCGCCACCTTCATTGGCCGGGAAGCCCTGCTAGCCCTGCAGCCCAAAAGCACCCTCGAGGAAGCCCAGAGGCAACAGGAGATCGTAGCCGAAGCCCTGGCCTATCCCTATCGGCTGGGGGGCATCGTCGACCTGCGCCCTCCCCTGGCCGCCGCCCGCGAGGGCCTCCGGTTGGAAGGCCCCCAGCTACGGGAGGTGGCAGCGAGCCTCGAGGCCATTGTGGCGCTCAAGCACGAGCTGCTGGAGATCGGTGTGCATCTGAAAGCCCTGGCGGGCCGGATCGGCGAACACACCTATTTTTTGCGGCGCATCCGGGAGTCGCTCGACGAAGCCGGCAACGTGCGCGACGAGGCCACCCCCCGGCTGCGGGAGATCCGCAGGCGGGTCAACCCAGTGCGCGAACGGATTCAGGACAGGCTCTACCAGCTCATGGATCGACACCCAGAGGCCATCCAGGAGCGCTTCGTAACCCTCCGACGCGACCGCTACGTTATTCCAGTCAAAGCCAGCCACCAGAATAAACTCCCCGGCATCGTGCTGGATCAGTCCGATTCCAAACTCACCGTCTACCTCGAGCCCGCCTCGGTGGTGCCGCTGAACAACGAGCTGGCCAGTTTGCGGCTCGAGGAAGAGGCCGAGGTAAACCGGGTGCTCTTCGAACTCTCGGCTGCTCTGGCCAACGACCCGGAGCTCGAGGCCACCCTGCAGGCCCTGACCGAGCTCGACATGGCCCGGGCCGCGGCCAGCCTGGCCGAGGACTGGGGGCTGGTGCGACCCCGCCTGAACCGGGATGGGCTGTACCGGCTGCAAGCCGCCCGCCACCCTCTGATTGCCAATCCCGTTAGCAACGATATTACACTCACCCCGCATAACCGCATCCTGCTCATCACCGGCCCCAACATGGGGGGCAAGACCGCGCTGCTAAAGACCCTGGGTCTGGCCGTGCTGATGGCCCAGTGTGGGCTGTATGTGGCCGCCGAACAGGCCGAGCTGGCCTTTCCGGACAGATTATTCGTGGACATCGGCGATCAACAGTCGCTGCAGGAGAGCCTCTCGACCTTTGCCGCGCACGTGCTGCGCCTCAAAGAGGTGCTGGAAGCCGCCACCCCCCACAGCCTGGCCCTGATCGACGAACTGGGCTCGGGCACCGACCCCGAGGAAGGCGCCGCCCTGGCCCAGGCCTTCGTGGAAGGGCTGCTAGCCAAAGGGGTGCGCGGCCTGATCACCACCCACCTTTCCCCCCTCAAGGCTTTTGCCCAGGACACCCCCGGTGTGCAAAACGCCTCAATGCGCTTCGACCTGGAGCGCCTGCGCCCCACCTACCAGCTAGTGGTCGGGGCTCCTGGACGCAGCTACGCCCTCTCAATCGCCCGCCGGCTGGGCTTTCCGCGCGAGCAGCTCGAGCGGGCCGAAGCCCTGCTGGGGCCCGAGGGAGGGCGTCTGGAACGCCTGCTGGCCGCGCTCGAGGCCGAACGTGAACGCCTGTACACCCTCCATCAAAAGGCCCAGGCCCAGCAGCAGGAAACCGCCCGGCTCCAGCAGGAACTGGCGCGGCAACTGGCCGAGCTGGCCGAACACAAAGAGCGCCTGATCGAGGAGGCCAAAGCCCAGGCCGAACAGATCGTCAAAGAAGCCCAGGAGCGCATCCGACAGACCCGCGAGCGCAGCAAAACCCAGGGCCAGGGCCAGGCCCTGCAAGAGCTTATTCAGCTCCGAAGCCGCTACCAGCGCCCGGAGAAGGCCGCCCCCAGCAACCCCGGCTTGCAGGTAGGGGCCATCGTCGAGGTGCCCGAGTATGGGGGCCAGGCCACCGTGGTGGAGCTTAGGGGCCAGGAGGCCGTCTTGCAGATGGGGGCTGTGCGGCTCACCGTTCCGGTAGCGCGCCTCCAGCCCCAGCCGGCCCACCAGTCCAAGCCCTCAGCCGGCCGTGTAGCCCATAAAGCCAAAATTCCCACCGAGCTCAATCTGCGCGGCCTCACCGTTGAAGAAGCCTTGCTGGCCGTGGACGACTACCTGGCCGAGGCCAAAGCCACCGCCACCACCCCCGTCCGCTTGCTGCACGGTAAGGGCACCGGGGCTTTACGCAACGCGCTGCGGGAGTCGCTCAAGCGCGACCGTCGGGTGGAGAGCTTCCACGACGCAGTGCCCTACGAGGGCGGCCATGGGGTCACCGTGGTGCATCTGCGCATCTGAAAAAGGCATGCGCCTGCTCTCATAAAGATGCCTACAAATGAGAAAATACTTAGTTAGATAGCCATCATTCTCATGAGAAGTGCGGCTACCCTGCTGGTATGGAAAGCATGGATCAACCCCTGATCCTGATCGTCGAAGACGAAAAGGATATCGCCCGCTTTATTGAGCTCGAGCTTCAGGCCGAGGGCTACCGTACCGAGGTGGCCTACGACGGCATCACCGGCCTATCGCGCTTTCGTGAGACCAACCCCAACCTGGTGGTGATGGACCTGATGCTACCAGTCATGGACGGCCTCGAGGTGGCCCGCCGGATTCGCAAGACCTCCAATGTACCGATCGTTATCCTGACCGCCAAAGACCGGGTCGAAGACAAGGTGGAGGGCCTGGATGCCGGCGCCGACGACTACCTGGTGAAGCCCTTCAGCATCGAGGAGCTGCTGGCCCGCATCCGCGCCCACCTGCGCCGGGTAACCCCCGCCATTACCGGCGAAATTCGGGTCTCCGACCTGATCATCAACCTCGAGGGCCGCGAGGTATACCGTTCAGGCCGGCGCATCGAGTTCTCCAACAAGGAGTTCGAGCTCCTGGAGTTGCTGGCCAAGAGCCCCGGCAAGGTGTTCAGCCGCTTCGAAATCGAGGAAAAGGTCTGGCCCGGCTACCAGGGCGGCTCCAACGTGGTCGATGTGTACATCGGCTACTTGCGGAAGAAGCTCGAGGGCGCCGGTGAGCGCCGCCTGATACACACCGTGCGGGGTGTGGGCTACGTGTTACGGGAAGACTGAACCCAGAACACGCGATCTCTTCCACCGCCAGCACCCTGGGGCGCGCACAGTCGGGCGATCTGCTCATACAATGATTGCCGTAGCAGCGCGCGATGCTCGACGGTACCGTTCAGCGCACCAAGGCCCACCCATGACCCTCCGCACCCGCATTACCCTGCTCACGCTGGCTTTGCTGGCTTTTTCCCTGCTGCTCATCGGGGGTTCGGTCTACGGCAGCTTGCAGTTTACCCTCTACGATAATCTGCGCCGGGAACTAATCGAGACTTCGCAAACAGCCCAACGCCTCATCCGCGAACAGGGCGACCTGGAGGGCTTGCCACTCACCGTCTACGGCCAGGCCTTATGGGTGCCCTACCCCAACCCCACCCCCAGCGACATCCTGCAAGGGGCTGCCATCCCCATCGCCAAGTCGCTGGCCATGGGCGATGCCACCCTGGCCCTTTCGGAAAAAGGCTTACAGGAGGTGTTGCGCTCCGGCGGTTTTTACACCCAAACCACCCTCACCCGTCCAGATGGCAGCCAGATCCCCTTGCGCTTGCGGGCCGAGCGCCTGGTAACCGAGATCGCCGGCATTCCCCAAGGCCCCCAGTTGGTCATCCTGATGGTGGGCAAGTCCACCGAGGGCATCCAGAGCACCCTCACCGACTTTGCCCGTACCTATACGGCCACCGCGCTGCTGGTGCTGGTTTTTGGTGGTCTGCTGGCCTTCCGGCTGGTTCGGCAAACCCTCGAGCCCCTCGAGTGGGTAGCTAAAAAAGCCGAACAGGTCAGCAATAAACCCGAAAAACTCCCGGAGCTGGAAGGCAACAACGAGGTGGCCTCGCTGGTTAAGTCACTCAACCGCATGCTCTCGCGGCTCGAGAGCGCCTGGGAAACCCAGGGCCGTTTTCTGGCCGACGCTTCCCACGAGCTGCGCACACCGGTAACAGCCATTCTGGGGCACGTTAACTACCTGCTTCGGCGCACGCAGATTACTGAGCAGCAGCGCGAAAGCCTCGAGATCATCAAGCGTGAGTCCGAGCGGATGCAAAAGCTGGTGGGGGATCTGCTCGAACTCTCCAAAACCGGCGGAAGCTGGAAGATCGAGCTGGGTTCGGTGCACCTAAAAACCGTGCTCAACGAGATTGAGGAAGAATACAGCAAAAGCTTCGAAGGCCAGATTGAGGTGCAGGCCCCCGAGCACGTATGGGTGCTGGGCGACCCTGAACGATTGCACCAGGTCATGGCCAACCTGGTTTCCAACGCCATCAAAGCCGGTGCTACCCGGATCAGGCTCATCGCGCTTGACCTGGCCGAGCGGGTTGTTATCCGGGTAGAGGACAACGGTGAGGGCATCAGCAAAGAGCACCTCCCCCACCTGTTTGAGCGCTTTTATCGCGTTGATAAAGCCCGCGACCGCGCCCGCGGTGGTAGCGGGCTGGGGCTGGCCATCGTGCGTTCAATTGTGGAGGCCCATGGGGGCCATGTCTGGGCCGAGAGCGAGCCGGGCAAAGGCTCCGTTTTCAGCATCTCCCTTAAGAAGGCCACAGCCCCCCACCCCCAACTGGCCTAGGCCCATCCTATGAGCAGGCCGGGGTTTCCTCGTGTGCCCGCAGCCAGGTCAACCTCTGGCTGTCTTTTTGGGGGCGCGCACCCTGAACTTTCGCTCGAGCTCTTCCGCAAATGCGTAGTTGGTGTAGTCCAGGGAGATGGGGGTAATGGATATGAATCCCTGCTGCACCGCCCAGTAATCGGTACCTTCCTCCAGTTCGGCGGTGGGCTTGCCGGCCACCCAGTAGTAAGGCCGCCCATCGGGGTCTTCCCGTTCGACGATGGAGTCTTCATAGCGGTGGGTGGAGAGACGGGTTACCTTGACCCCTTGTGGGGTGCGGTTAGGAAAGTTTACGTTGAGCAGGGTTTTGTTGGGCAGGCCATGCTTCAACACCCAGCGCACAATTGGCACCGCATACCGGGCCGCCTCCTCAAAGCGCAGCTCCTCCCCGGAGGCGTCCAGGCTGAAGGCAATCGAGGGAATGCCCAACGAGGCCCCCTCCAAAGCCGCCGCCACCGTGCCCGAATGGGTTAGATCCAGGCCCATATTGACCCCGATGTTAATCCCCGAGACCACCAGATCCGGCCAGCCCAGCAGCCGGCTGCCCAGCACCACGCAGTCGGCCGGTGTGCCATCCACCCGGTAAGCCGGAATCTCACCAAAGCCCGCCGAGGCGGTGTGCTTGAAGCGCAGGGGACGTCGGAAGGTGATGCTATGCCCCACCCCCGACTGTTCCACATCGGGGGCCACCACGTTAACCTCGGCCAGCTCGCGCAAAGCAAAGGCCAGCGCCTTGATTCCAGGCGAAAAGATACCGTCGTCGTTGGCTACTAAAATTCGCATACTCAAACAGCCTAAGGGCTACAGCCCCAGGGCGGTAGGCCCGGGTATCACCCAACCTTTTTACTCAATGCTGTCCCGAAGCGCCTCTAAGCGTATACGAGTTCGACCACCACATAGGTCTGGCTGCCCTTGGGGCCCTTGACCTGCACCTCATCGCCCACCTTTTTGCCCATCAGGGCCTGGCCCAGGGGTGATTCATTGGAAATCTTGCCGCTGAACACGTCGGCCTCATGGCTGCCCACCATGGTTACGCTCATGCGCTGGCCGGTAGCGGTCTCAAGCGCCACCGTTACGCCTATTTGTACCTCGGTGGGGATGCCATTCCCCGACTCCACAATCTGCACCCGGCTAAGGATGTCCTCGAGCTCGGCAATGCGGCTGTTGTTCTGCCACATGGCCCGGCGCGCTTCGTCGTAACCGGCATTCTCACGCAAATCGCCCTCGGCGATGGCCCGGCCCATCTCTTCGGCAATTTGCTGCATCTTCTCGGTTTTCAGGTAGGCCAGCTCCTGCTCGAGCCGCGCCTTGCCTTCTGCGGTAAGGTATACCGGTTTTTTATCGGCCATTCAACAAAACCTCCAAGAGTCTACCCAAGGTAGACCCCATCCCAGTATAGTACAGCCCACGCCCGACCAGCATAAAACACGGGTTTTGCCCGATCTTATCGCAGTTGGTTGCCGCGGCTGCTCGAGATGGGTTTTACGAACTCACTTTTCCGTGGAATAAAATGGCGCCATGCGCTGGATAGCGGGTGTTCTCCTTTTGGGTATGGCGCTGGCCCAGAGCCTAACCGTACCGCCTGAAGCCCAGGTTGGGCAGCCCCTGGAAATCCGAGGGGCCGACTTCCCTCCAGGTCGCTATGTTTTGAAGATCGCTTCCGAAAACACCTCCACCGAACTCGACCTCGAGGCCCCTGAGGGCAGTCTGGCCGCCACCTGGACGCCCCCGGCCGCGGGTGAGTACAGAATCAGCATCCAGATAGGCGAGCGCACCCTCGAGGCCAGAACCACGGTGCGCGCTGCCCCATCCCCCCCCGCCACCCAGTCCACCCCACCGGCGCAGACCGAGCCAGGGCCACCAACCCTAGCCCCCGATGGGCTGGTGGTGGGCAGTTGGAAGCTCCCGCTCAAGGGGAGCTGGATCGGCCCAAAGGTGGTGGGCCAGCGGGCTTTTATCGCTCGCGGCCCGCTGGTGCTGGAAATTGACCTGCAAACGCCGAGGGTGGTGGCCCAGCACTACCCGCCAGGGGAGGTTCGGGCCCTGGAGGCCGATAGCGAGCTGACCGTTTTGTTAGAGGATGGTCGGCGGCTGGGCCTCGGGGCTTTTGCTGGCAGGCCCTACGAAGGGCGCTGGGAAAGCCTGGCGGTCATTCGGGAGTACCGCGACACGCTGGCCGCCGCCAATGCCAGCGGGCTGGATCAGAGCCCGGAATCCAACCGCCCCTACTGGTACTACTTTAGCCTCGACGCCAACAGCCTCCACCCGGCCGACCTCGAGGCGGTCGGCCGGGACTTGCTGCAGCGCGGCCACCGCCCCGAGCTGGCCTGGGGAGAAGGGGTCATGCGCTGGCTCGAGCCCTGGTTGTTGCAGATCCGGGTTGCACGCCGGCAGGGGCTCGAGCAGAGCCTGCTGTGGTCGGACTTTTTCCTAAAGTATTTACCCCAGCTACCCGGTGCCAAAGCCATGCTATGGGAGCAGGTGGGCTGGCTCGAGGCCCAGGGTCGCCCCGATCTGGGCCAGCGTTACCGCGCAGCCTTGCGACAGGTGGCCGGCTGGCAGACCCCCCTGACCTCCGCCAACCTTTCCCTGGCAACCTGGGTGCTGCTCGGGTTGTACGGCCTGGTGCTGCTGTACCTGACCCTGATCTACCTGCCGGCTCAGCTACGCGGGGTACGCCCAAGCGGGGGTTGGCTGCTGGGCTGGTTGCGGCATCCTTTGCTGCGGCTGCGCCACAGCGTGCTAGCCTACACCACCCTGGGCGAGCGGGCTGTGTTGCTGCTGCTGTTTCTACTGGCCGCTTCAGCCTTGCTGGCCTGGGGTGTTATGGCCCGCTCCGAAGCCCTCCTGGCCCAGGATAGCCTCATGCGGGGTACACTGCGCTCGAGCGCTGCTGCAGAAGCCCTGCGCAGTTTTGCCAACACCGCACCACTGCGCGGCCTGCTGGCCTATGCCCTGGCCAAAGAAAACCCCAGCGAGTCCCAGCGGCTCTACCAGGAAGCCCCCCCCTGGACTTACGTCCTGGTGGGGCGCGGCACCCCTGAAGCCCTGGCCCAGGCCTATCAGCGGGCCCCCACCTCGGCGGCCGTGCGGGAGGCCCTGGGCCTTGGGGGCGACTTTTGGACGGCTGTTTACCACCAGGCTGGCGTGGCGCGGGAGGCTGTTCCCACGCCCCGAATCATTGCCGCAGCGGTGGGCCTGAGCAATTTGCAGGCCCTGGCTTCAGATTTCCCGGCCACCTGGCGCAACCTGCCCATCTGGCCCAGCCCGCTGTGGGCCTGGACTGCTGCTGCGCTCATCCTGCTGTTCGCAGCCTACCACCTGCTGTGTTTCTTCCTCCCCAAGCCGCAAAGCGCGGCCCCCAGCCCGGCCTGGCGGCGAGCAGTGCAGTTTTTTTTCCCCGGCAGCCCTACCTACAGCCAGGGCTGGGGCCTGCTCGTCTTGCTGGCATTCGGCGGCGGTCTATGGCTGTGGCGGCTGGGCAACGACTGGGGGGTTGTGCTAGCCGGTGTGGCCTTAGGCCTGCACCTGCTGCTATGGGCGCTGCTGGTTTTTCGGGGCAACACCCGGGCTGCATGAACCCGCCTGTTCAGCCGGCCCAGCAGGCCAGCACCTCGGCCAAGAGCCGCGCCCCCACCAGGGCCGAAAGCCCCCCTGGGTCGAGGTTGGGGGCCAGTTCGACCAGGTCGAAGCCCACAAGCTGGTTTTGCGTAACCGTTTGCCGCACCACCGCCATGGCCTGGGTGTAGCTCAGGCCCTCCACCTCAGGGCTGCTGGTGCCGGGCAGAATAGAGGGGTCGAGCACGTCGGCATCGAAGCTGATGTAAACCCGCTGGCCTTTAGGGAGCCGCTCGAGCACCCCATGCAGGTTCTCGCGCACCGTGCGGGCGGTAATCAGGGTGTGGCCCCGGTTTTTGGCGGCCTGGTAGGCCTCGGGGTTGGTGCGCAGGCCGCGCAGCCCCACCACGGTGATCTGCTTGAGCCCCGGAACATCTTCCACCGCCCGGCGGAAGGGGCTGCTGTTGGAAAAGCGGGTGGCGTTGCGGCTGTCCGAGAAGTCCAGGTGTGCGTCGAGCTGGACGATGTGGAGTTCCTCGAGGTCGTCGTAGGCCCGTAAAACCGGGTAGGTAACCGAGTGGTCGCCCCCCACAAACACCGGCAGTTTCACCCGCCCGCGCAGGGCGCGGGCCGCCTCGGTAATGCGGCGGAAGGTCTCGTGGTACTCGAGCTGGGCCGGGTCTACGTCGCCCGCGTCCACAAGGTGCACCCCCTGGAGGCGGTAGGTCTCGGTCTCGAGGTCGAACCACCCCTCCGGCCCCGGTGCGTAGCGTCCGCTGGCCTCGCGCAGGGCATTGGGGGCAAAACGGGCGCCCGGGCGGTAGCCCACGGCAAAGTCGTAGGGCAGGCCCAACAGCCCCACCTCGGCCTGCCAGGGCTCAGTAAGGGGCCGGTAGGGGGCTTTGAAAAAGGTGGCCGGGCCGGTAAAGGCGAGTTCGGTGTATCGCATAAGGTATATCCCTAGTTTGAATTGCTGGGCTTTTGTAGTAGCGCCCAGCAACACGCCATACAAAGTACCTTATACCTCTAAACCTCGCCTGTGGCGATGGCTTTCTGTATCTTCTGACCGATTTCGCGGATCAGGTGTATCAGCACCGCGAAGCGCTGGTCGCGGGTGTAGCCCTTCTGGTAGCGGAAAAAAATCTGCTGCATGATCACGCCCACCTTAAAGAGCCCGAACACGTAATAAAACACGATGTTATCCACATTACGACCGCTGCGGGCCGCGTAGGCCGCGACCAGCTCGGCCCGGCGCAGGTTGCCCGGCAGGTGGGTCAGGCCAAAGCGCCGCAGGCCCGGCGGGTCGTCGGGCTCTGCCCAGTAGCCCAGGGTGGTGCCCAGATCCATCAGGGGGTCGCCCAGGGTGGCCATCTCCCAGTCCAGCACGGCCATTACCTGGGTTAGGTCGGCGGGGTTCAGTAGCAGGTTGTCGTATTTGAAGTCGTTGTGGATCAGGGCGGCGCTCGAGCCTGGCGGGATGTGGGCGGCCAGCCACTCCATGGCCTGCTCCATGCCGGGCACCGCCTCGGTGCGGGCCTTCTGGTAGCGCTCCGTCCAGCCCCGCACCTGCCGCTCCACATAGCCCTCGGGCCGGCCCAGGTCGCCCAGGCCAGCTTTCTGATAGTCCAGGCTGTGCAGCTCGACCAGGGCCTCGAGCGCGGCCTCGCAAATCTTGCGCATACGCTCGGGGGTCAGGTCGGGCGGGGGCTGGGTGCGCAGAATCACCCCGTGCAGGCGCTCCATCAGGTAAAAGGGCGCACCGATCACCGAATCATCCGGGCAGTAGAGCAAGGGCCGGGGCACCTTGGGGTAGACCGGCTTGAGGGCCGAGAGAATCCGGTACTCCCGGGCCATGTCGTGGGCGGTCTTGATGTTGGCCCCAAACGGCGGGCGGCGCAGCACCAGCTCCTGCCCGCCCAGCCTGAGCAGGTAGGTCAGGTTGGAAAAACCGCTGGGGAACTGCAGCACCTCGAGGCGGCCTTCGGCCCCTGGCAGGTGCTCCAGCAGGTAGGCCTGTAGCCGCGCGATGTCCAGCTCTTCGCCGGGTCGGATGGGGGCGAGTTGGTCGGTCATGGCAGTACCCTTGGGTCAGAGCGAGATATCCAGGCCATAGTCCTTGAGCAGGGCTCGAGCCACCACGGTCTTGTGGACTTCGTCGGCCCCATCGTAGATGCGGGCGGCCCGTTCGTGGCGGTAGAAGAACGAGAGCGGCAGGTCGTCGGACATCCCCAGGCCCCCATGCACCTGGATGGCCCGGTCCAGCACCCGCTGCAACACCCCAGCCACAAAGAATTTGATGAGCGAGATTTCCACTCGAGCCCCCTCGGCCCCTTTTTGCTCGACCTTCTCGGCAGCATCCAGCACCATCAGCCGGGCCGCGTGAATCTCGGCCTGGGACTCGGCGATCAGGTGCTGGATGGCCTGGCGCGAACCCAGGGGCTTGCCGGGGGCAAGCTCGCGCCGGGCGGCGTAGGCGCACATCAGCTCGAGGCTGCGCTGGGCGATGCCAATCCAGCGCATGCAGTGGTGGATGCGCCCCGGCCCCAGCCGCTCCTGAGCGATGGCGAAGCCCTTGCCGCGCGCACCCAGCAGGTTCTCCTGGGGCACCCGCACGTTTTCAAGCCGGATTTCGGAGTGGCTCATCCAGTCCTCGCCCTCCTCCCCCATCACCGAGATTTTGCGCACCTGCTGGAAGCCGGGGGCATCGGTGGGCACGATGATCTGGCTGGCCCGGGCGTAGGGGTTGGGCTGCTCGGGGTCGGTGATGCACATCACGATACAGAAGCTCGAGCCCTCGAAGCCGGTGGTGTACCATTTGTGCCCATTGATAACCCACTGGTCGCCCTCGAGCACCGCCCGTGTGTTCATCCAGACCGGGTTGGAACCGGGGTACCCGGGCTCGGTCATGCCAAAGGAACTGCGAACCTCGCCCTTTGCCAAAGGCTCCAGAAAACGCGCTTTCTGCTCCGGCGTGCCGTGTTTGAGCAGCACCTCCATATTGCCGATGTCGGGGGCCTGGGTGTTGAAGACGTAGTGGCCCAGGGGGCTGCGGCCCAGCTCCTCGCTCAGGCGGGCAAAGACCCCCAGGCCCAGGCCCATACCCAGCGGCTTTTGCAGCGGGGGCAGCCACCAGCCCTTTTCCTTCACCTTTTGCCGAACCCGCTCCAGCTCGGGCAGAACGGCCTTGAAGCCGTGCTTCAGGAAGATGGGCTCGAGGGGCAGCACCTCGGCCTCGAGGAACCTGCGAACTTCCAGCGCCAGGTCGGTGGTTTGTGCGGTCATTTGGCCTTAGTCTACCGCGTGGAGTTTGGTAATGGCAGGCTCAGGCCACACCGAAGACATCCTCGAGGCGCACCTCCAGGCCCAGGCAGGCCACCTGCGCGCCGCCCGACCCCAGCCGCACGCCCTGCCAGCCCTGGCTGCGTTCGAAGACCTCGAGGCTGCGTTAGGGTGATTGTAGCATCGAAAAGACAGGGGGCGCATGGCCATGCGCCCCCAAAGGATATCGGAGAATTCAGGCTTTAGGCTGGGGATAGCCGCCCGCTTCCAGCACCTTCTGGGCAATCCGGCGGCGCAGCGCCACCAGGTCGGCGGGGTCGTGCTTGGTCAGGCGGCGGGCCGCCGAGGCCATCAGACGCATATCGTCGCCCTCGGCCAGGCGCGGCAGAATCGAGAGCGCCGCGGCCTGGGCCCGGTCGAGGGCCTGGTACAGGTAGAGCGCGGCCATCTCGGCATACACCCCACCGCCCAGCCGGCGGGCCCGCAGCAGGGCGCTTTCAGCCGCAAACACATCAATCAGAATGTCGGCGGCCACCGCCAGCACCTCCTGCTCTTCTTCGATCTGCTTGCCGTACTTGAGGGCGGCCAGACCCAGCACCGCCAGGGCCAGCTTTTTGAGGCCCTCGAGCTGGGCCAGCTCCTTGTCCTCGGGCTCCTCGAAGCTGGGCTCCAGCAGCTCTTTTTGCAGCTTCATGGCTGCATCGAAGAGGGGCAGTTCGCCCTTCATGGCCCGGCGCAGGAGCATGCCCGGAATCAGCAGGCGGTTGATCTCGTTGGTGCCCTCGAAGATGCGGTTGATGCGGCTGTCGCGGTAGGCCCGCTCGATCTCGTACTCGGCGGAGTAGCCATAGCCGCCGTGGATCTGCACCCCTTCGTCCACCACGTAGTCCAGCACCTCGGAGCCCAGCACCTTGATGATGCTGGCCTCGATGGCGTACTCCTCGATGCCGGCGAGCACCGCCTCGGCGGCGTTGGCTTTGTCCAGGTTGCTCAGGGCCTGGTCAATCATGCCCATGGTGCGGTAGACCGCGCTTTCGCCGGCAAAAATGCGCGCGGCCATCTCGGCCAGCTTTTGCTGAATCAGGCCGAACTGGGCAATGGGCTTTCCAAAGGCCACGCGCTCCTGGGCGTACTTGGCCGAGAGCGCCAGGGCCCCTTTAGCGCCGCCAATGGCCCCCGCCCCCAGCTTGTAGCGCCCCACGTTGAGCACGTTGAAAGCGATTTTGTGACCCTTGCCCAGCTCGCCCAGCACGTTCTCGACCGGCACCTTCACGTCTTCCAGGAAGACCTGGCGGGTGCTGGAAGCCTTGATGCCCATCTTCTTCTCTTCGCCGCCCAGGCGCAGGCCGGGGGTGTCGCGTTCGACCAGGAAAGCGGTCAGGCCCTCCGGGGTCTTGGCGAAGACGGTAAAGAGGTGGGCAAAGCCGGCGTTGGAGATCCACATCTTGGTGCCGTTCAGGATGTAGTATTTGCCATCGGCGGAAAGCTCGGCGCGGGTCTTGGCCCCCATGGCGTCGGAGCCGGACTGCGGCTCGGTCAGGCAGTAGGCCGCGATTAGCTCACCCGAGACCAGTTTGGCCAGGTATTTGTCTTTCTGTTCCTTGGTGCCCCAGTAGACCAGCGGCAGCAGGCCAATGGAGGTCTGCACCCCGTAGGTCACGCTGAAGCCGCCGGTGCCGGCCAGGGCCTCGGCAATCACCGTGCTGACGGTTTTGGGCAGGTCGAGGCCGCCGTACTCCTCACCGACCTCTACGCCCAACAGGCCCAGCTCACCGGCCTTTCGGAGCAGCGGGATGTTGTGCTCGAGCTCGCCGTGCTCCAGGGCTTCGGCCACCGGGCGGTATTCTTTCTCCACAAACTGCCGCACGGTCTCTTGAATCATGCGGGTGGTGTCGTCGAAGTCCTCGGGGGTGAAGATCTGCTCGGGCTTCTCCAGGAGCCAGCCACCGCCTTTGGTTGAGAGTTTTTTGTCTGCAATCACAGCCAACCTCCACGCCTTTTTTGACTCATTACAAAGTTATACTGAGTCAAAGTTTAGCGGCAAAGCCTAAAGCCGTCAATCGGCCCTACCACATACCCACCATGCACTTCCAGCGCTAACGGCCTGCGCTTAAAGTAAAGCGCCGGTCTTCCTCAGCAAGCATCCGCTCCCCCTCCCAAAGCTGCCAGCGCAAACCGTAGGTGCCGGGGGCCACCGGGGGTATCTCGAAGCGGTAGAGCACCTCGAGCCAGGTGGCGTAGCGCAGCACCTCAAAACCCTCCGGGTCGCGCTCGAGGCGGCCGCAGCTTAATTTGTAATTGGCTTCTTGCAGCCGCACGCCAAAACCCGGCGGGGCCTCGAGCAGCACCAAGCGTATGGAGGCCGGTTGCGCCTCACCCCTAGCAAAGCGACAGGCGTCCACGGGGTTGGGGAAAGGAGGCCTGGGCCAGTGCGGGTGGCCCAGCTCCAGGATGATGGAGAAGTCAAAAGCGCCAGGCGGCCTACGGGCCACAGCCGTCCAGCGGCGCTCCTCATAGCGCCGCCAGCCATATAGGGGCTGGCCTGCGGGGCTGGTGAAGATGGGAAAATCGTCGAGGTTGTAGGGGTAGTAGGGCACGCTCCCCAGGTGAGTCGGGGCGCAGGCCGCCAACCATAACACAAACAGCGCCAGCGTAAAGCGCATAGCTTAAGTTAGCGCCGCGGCCGGCTTCTCACATCAACCTAAAGCACGATCCTGCCGCAAGGCGAGGCCCAGATAAGCCCAGCACCCACCTTTGCTGGCAGGTGCCGGGCAGGGCTCGAGGGATTTAGGCCGCTGCTTCGGCCTGCGCCGCAACCGCCTCGACCTCGATGTTGAGTTTTACCTCTTCGCCTACCAGCAAAGCGCCAAACTCGAGCACCTGGTTCCAGGTGAGCCCCCAGTCCTTGCGGTTAATCACACCCGTGGCCGTTGCCCCAATACGGGTGAGGCCCCAGGGGTCTTTGATGGCAGGGCTTACCTCGGCCTCGAGGGTCACTGGACGGGTGGTGTCCCGGATGGTCAGGTTGCCGTGAATCTTGTATCTGTTCTGCCCCAGGGCTTCAACCTGGCTGCTCTCAAAGCGTATTTGAGGATACTGCTCGGCATCTAGAAAGTCGGGCGAACGCAGGTGAGCGTCCCGCTGGGCCTCGCCCGTCTCGATGCTGGCGGCCTCAATCGAAACGCTAATCTGGCTTGGCACCCCCTGCTCGTTGGTCGTAACGGTACCGGCCACTTTTTTGAACTGGCCGCGCACAGTAAAGAAGCCCATGTGCTTTACGGCAAAGGCCACGGTGGTATGACTGCTGTCCAGGTTCCAATTCATGTGCTTCTCCTCCAGCTTGATCCGGCTCATGCTTCGGATCAACAAGCGCATACTATTTTATAGCAGTTTGTTATGTCAAGCGTTTGGGCAAAGAAAGTAATAGTGTGCTAAGATGAAAAGCAGTATGGCTAAAGCCATTGCCCCGGAAACCACCGAAGTAGACCACAGCTTTTGCCCTGTATACGAAGCCATCAACGTACTGCAGGAGAAGTGGACGCTACACATTATTCGCAGCTTATTGGATGGTTCGAAAGGCTTTAACGAGCTTTCCAGGGCCGTGGGCGGCTGCAACCCGGCCACCCTGGCCCAGCGCGTGGAGAAGCTTGAGCACCTGGGTATCATCTCCAAAACAATTCACTCCACCATGCCCCCGCGCACCAGCTATGCCTTGACGGAGGCGGGGCAGGCCCTACAGGCGGTAATCGAGGCCATAGATCGCTGGGGCCGGCAGTACCTTCCCAAACCACCCGAGCGATAAGCCGGTCTTCACCTTTATTCTGGAAAATTTCCCAAACTAACCATATGGTCGCTTTGTAGTGCTGGTGTATTTGGTTCGAAAATCTCTTGGATACGGTATATGTATGGTCCAATCTAAAAAACAGCCCCTCGAGGAAGTGCTGGAATTATTGGGCCAGCGTGGGGTCTACTCCATATTGCGCGCGCTGCAGCAGGGTGCGCTGCGCTTTGGGGCCCTGCAGCAAGCCACCGCCCTGCCACCAAGAAGTCTATCGTTGCGCCTGAGGGATCTGGAGGAGATGGGCCTCATCAGTCGCACCGAGTACCAGGAGGTGCCCCCCCGGGTGGAGTATGCCCTCACCCCCCTGGGCGAGGCCCTGCAGCCGGCCCTCGAGGCCCTGGCCGCCTGGAGCCAAACCGCCCTGAAAACCCCCTGACGCACAACGCAGTTCCAGCAGGGCCACTGGGAATAGACCGTTTCACGTCAAGAAACCCCCTCTTCCTTGCGCGAAGAGGGGGTTCGAACTGTAAATCGCTTTAGAAGTCCATGTCGCCACCCATGCCGCCAGCGGGCGCAGCAGGGGCCTTCTTCTCTTCGGGCTTCTCGGCCACCACAGCCTCGGTCATGAGGATCAGCGAGCCGATGGAAGCGGCGTTCTGCAGGGCCGTACGGGTCACTTTGGCCGGGTCCACGATGCCCCACTCCATCATGTCGCCGTACTCACCGGTGGCCGCGTTGAAGCCGTAGTTCTTTTCTTTCTTGCTGAGGATGTTGTTGACCACCACGCTGCCCTCGTAGCCGGCGTTGGCAGCAATCTGGCGGGCGGGCTCTTCGATGGCGCGCAGCACAATCTTGGCACCGGTGGCCTCATCACCATCGAGCTCCTTGATCAGGTTCTTGATGGCGGGCACGGCGCGCAGCAGGGCCACACCACCACCGGGCACGATGCCTTCCTCCACTGCGGCGCGGGCCGTGGAGAGGGCGTCCTCGTAGCGGTGCTTCTTCTCCTTGAGCTCGGTCTCGGTAGCAGCACCCACGCGGATCACAGCCACGCCACCAGCCAGCTTGGCCAGGCGCTCCTGCAGTTTCTCCTTGGCGTACTCGCTGTCGGAGGTCTCGAGCTCCTTCTTGATGCCGTTGATGCGGGCCTCGATGTCTTCCTTCTTGCCCTTGCCGCCCACCACGGTGGTCTCATCCTTGTTGATGCGCACCCGCTCGGCGCGGCCCAGCATGGAGAGGGTGGCGTTCTCCAGCTTGAAGCCCAGCTCTTCGCTGATCACGGTACCACCGGTGATGGCCGCCAGGTCTTTGAGCATCTCCTTGCGGCGGTCACCAAAGCCAGGGGCCTTGACAGCAGCGATGTTGAGGGTACCGCGCAGGCGGTTGACCACCAGGGTTGCCAGGGCCTCACCCTCGACGTCTTCGGCAATGATGAGCAGGGGCTTGCCGGTCTGGGCAACCTGCTCGAGCACCGGCAGCAGCTCGCGCACGTTGCTGATCTTCTTCTCGGTGATCAGGATGAAGGGCTCATCGAGCTGGGCCTCCATCGTGTCGGGGTTGTTGACGAAGTAGGGCGAGATGTAGCCCTTGTCGAACTGATACCCTTCCACGAAGTTGAGCTCGGTGTCGAGGCTCTTGGACTCCTCAACGGTGATGACACCCTCGCGGCCCACCTTCTCCATGGCATCGGCGATCAGGTTGCCGATCTCGGCGTCGTTGTTGGCCGATACGCTAGCCACTTCGAAGATGGCCTTGCGGTCGTTGACGGGTACGGCCAGCTCCTGGATGCTCTTGATGGCCACATCCACGGCCTTCTCAATGCCGCGCTTGAGGTCGAGGGGGTTGGCCCCGGCGGCCACGTTGCGCAGACCCTCACGCACGATGGCCTGGCCCAGCACGGTAGCAGTGGTGGTACCGTCACCGGTGATGTCGTTGGTCTTGGAGGCGATCTCGATCATCAGCTTGGCGCCGATGTTCTCGAGGTGGTCCTCCAGCTCGACCTCCTTGGCTACGCTAACCCCGTCTTTGGTAATGGTGGGGCTGCCGAATTTCTTCTCCAGCACCACGTTGCGCCCACGGGGGCCCAGGGTCACCTTTACAGCATTGGCTACCGCGTTCATGCCGCGCTCGAGGCTACGGCGTGCAGCTTCATCAAAAACTAGCATTTTCGCCATGGTTCTGCTCCTTTCAAAACACCCTTAATAAACGACTTCTGTCGGTTTACAAAACGGCCAGCAGATCGCGCTCGGAGAGAATGATGTACTCCTCGCCGTCGATTTCGATCTCGGTGCCGCCGTACTTAGCAAACACCACGGTATCGCCCTCTTTTACCTCTAGAGGCACTTTAGTGCCGTTGTCCAGCACCCGCCCGCTACCCACGGCAATTACCTTGCCCCGCTGGGGCTTTTCCTTGGCGGTATCGGGCAACACGATGCCCCCTTTGGTCTTGGCTTCTTCTTCGATGCGCTTGACCACCACACGATCACCGAGGGGTCTGAGCATGGTTGCGGTTGCCATAGAATTTCCTCCTTACAGGGTTTATTGACAGTCGTGGGTTTTGAGTGTCAACCCAGCTCTATATTATTCGGGTCTTTCCATAAGAATGTCAAGAGGGCTGGGAAGAAAGACCCAAGACACTTGAGTCTGATTATATCAAGTAGCTTCAGCTAAGCGACTCCCTGTTTTACCCGGTACAAGCTCGAGGGATTCCCTAAGGCAACGGGCGGGGTTGGCGCTGCCGTACAGCCTCATATAGCATCAGGGCGGCTGTTACCGAGACGTTAAGACTGTCGGCCTGGCCCTGCATGGGAATCCTGACCTTTCGTGCGGCCCGCTCGAGCCAGGTTTGGCTCAACCCCTGGTGTTCCGTGCCCAGCACAATGGCCACAGGCCCCCGCAGATCCACGTCCCAGTAGGTTTGGTGGGTGTGGGGGGTGGTGGCTACTATGGGGATATTGTGCTGCAGTAACCAGTCCAGCACGGCCTGCTCGGGGGCGGCAAAGGTAGGCAAGGAAAACACCACCCCGGTGGAGTTGCGGATGACCTGGGGGCTGTAGAGGTCTACCCCCCCCGCCACCAGCACCGCATCGGCCCCGGCGGCGTCGGCTGAGCGCAGCAAAGCCCCCAGGTTGCCGGGTTTTTCCAGCCCCACCGAGACCAGCAGCAAAGCATTGGAAGAAGGCTGGAAGGCCGCAAGGGAAGGGCGGGGCATCCGGGCCACCGCCAGCACCCCGGCCGGGTGCTCGCGGCTGCTGATTTTCTTGAGGGCTGCCTCGGAAAGCTCGTGCACCTCCAGGCCGAGGGCTCGAGATAAATGAGCAACGGCGCGGGCCTCCTCGGGGCTGAGAGGCTCGCCGCAGTAGGCTTCGATGACCTCGAGGCCGGCTGCCAACGCCCGCTCGATTTCGCGAGCGCCTTCAATCAAAAACGTACCCGTTCGCTCGCGGTTCTTGCGTTCTTTGAGTTCAGCAGCCGCCTTGATGCGGGGGTTGGCCGTTGAGGTAATGCGCATGGGTTGATTCGGTGGGCTAGTGGGGCAAAAGCGGGCGCAGGTAGGCGCGAACCCGATCGTATTCGAAGGTATAAACCGAGCCGTTGGGGGTGGTGATCTCCAGCAGATCGCCCCCCTCCTCTACCACCCGGCGCAAAAGCAGAAGGCCTGGCGGGTTATAAAGTTCAACCTGGGCGGCGCAGTAAGCGCCCTCGAGGCGGGGGTGGCGCTGGGCCAGCTCGAGGGGGGCCGCCGGCGCCTCGGCCACCTCCACAGCCTCGTGCAGCCAGGCTGATTCGTTGGGGTCAAGCAGTTCATCTTCTTCGAGATGGGCCAGACCCCCAGCCAGCTCGAGCGCCGAGAGCCACAGCACCTCCTCCCCCACCCCATCCGACAAAACCAGTTTGAGGTTGTCGTAGTTGTTGTCGTCCTCGAGGTAGGCCCAGAAGCCCTCAGGGGGTTTCATGGCTTCAGTTTACGACAGGTTTTTGTGTCAAACCTCCTGCGCCAAAAGCGCGGCCCCGTAGGCCGTGGCCCAGCCGGCCAAGGGGGGAATGAGGGGTCTGGGCTCAACCTGGTAAAAGTACCAGACCCGCTCAAAGGCCTTGCGCACGGGCGCCAGGTCGGGCAGGTGGCCCACGATCACCATCTGCTTGAGCCCCGCAGCCTGCACCGCGTTGAGGGCAATCATGGCGATAACCTGGCCTACCAGCGTCACCAGGCCGGCGGCCAGATCCTCGCGGCTGGGGTTGACACCATCCACCAGCCGGCCAAAGTTGACCGCGGTGGCATCGGGGGGCAGGTGGCCGATGCCACCGCCAATCACGTCCACCAAAGTTGAATCCACACCGCTGGGGTTGCCCCGTTCGGCCAGGCGGGCCACCTCGAGGGGATCGGCCGTCCCTAGCAGCAGCCGGGACAAACCCAGCAAGGTTCCACCCCCCACCGCCGAGCCGGTGAAGTGCTGGGCTTCACTACCCCTGGCAGCAATCATGGCTGTGCCGGTGCCCGCCGAGACCACCAGGGCCTCGTCCAGGCCCGCCAGCCGCAGCGCCCCCCGCCCCACTGCCTGGGCCTCACCGATTTTCTGGATGGGAATCCCCTCGAGGGCATCGGGCAGGCGGCGCGATAAACCCCCGGTGCTGGCGATGGTGGCGAGTTCGGCGGGCCGCACCCCCAGGCTTTGCAACACGGCGGCCAGGGCTTGGCTGCTGGCCGGCCCGGTTTTGATGGTTTGGTGCGCCAGGATGGTCTCGCCCTCGAGCAGCACCACATCGGTGTTGGAAAGACCAAAATCCACGCCAAGTTTCAGCATCAGGCCCAGGATAACGCAAAGCGGCGAGGGTTATCCCACAGGGCGGTGCGCGCGCAACACTTCCCGCACCCCGCGCAGCCGGGTCTGGAGCAGGGACTGAGCCAGCGAGCTATCCAGCGCACAATTACCGGGACGTAGGCCGGGAAACTCGGCGCGGCGCTGGGCCGGAAGTCGGGCCGGGTCGCGTCCGTGGAAAGGGGCAATCAGTCGTCCAAACTCGAGCCGGCTCAACACCTCCGCACCCCCCAGGTGCAGGATGCCCGCATAGTCCAGACCCACCAGCTCCCCCAGGGCCTGGGCCAGATCCTCTACGTACACAAAGGAGCGGTACTCGTCGCTAAAAAGCCCGCCCTCCCGCTTGCCATCGGCCAACTCCAGCACCATCTGGCTGGTCACGTCGAGGGGGTTCAGGCCCCAGATGAGCGAGGTGCGGACGATGGTGGCGGTGGGGAGTATCGCCTGCACCCAGTGTTCGGCCCTGAGCTTGGCCTGGCCGTACTCGGTGAGGGGGTTGGGCGCAGCCGACTCGGCATAGGGCGGGTTTTCGCCATCGAAAAGCTGGTCGGTGGAGAGGTGGATCAGCCGGGCCCCAAGAGCCCGGCAGGCCCGGGCCACATGAACCGTGCCCTGTACGGTGATGGCCTCGAGCGCCGCTGGACTGGCCTTGCTGTAGGCGGTGTGGATGACCACCTCGGGACGAAACTCCTTCAAGGCCTGCTCCACCGCCGCCGCATCCCGTACATCCAGCCGCACCCAGGCCACCCCCGGCACCGCCGGCGGCTGGCTCCAGTAACTGGCACCCAAAACCCAGGGCCGACCCGACCCCAGCCGCAGCAGCGTACTCCCTAAATAACCGGTTCCCCCGGTCACAAAAACCCGCACCCCAACAGCATATCCGAATCTTGTCCCCTCTTATGCTTTACTTTTCATAGCACTTTGGATATCATAAAACAGTGACTCTTGACGCCACCAAAACCCTGGCCCTCACCGGCCTGACCCTGCGGGTGCAGAACCTCGAGCGCCAACTGGCCTTCTACCGCGATCTGCTGGGCCTCGAGGTCGTCCAGCGCCAGGGGCTGCAGACCGAGCTGGCCCTGCCAGGCCGCCGCTTCACCCTCACCTTGCAGCATGAGCCCAGTGCTCCCCTGCGCCCCCAGCCCACCCTGGGGCTGTACCACTTTGCCCTTTTGCTCCCCAGCCGGGCCGCCCTGGCCGCGGTCTTCCGGCGGCTGGTGGAGGCCCGCTATCCCCATTTTCAGGGGGCCTCTGACCACGGGGTCTCGGAGGCGCTCTACCTGACCGACCTCGAGGGCAACGGGATTGAGCTCTACCGCGACCGCCCCAGAGCCCAATGGCCCTTCCGGGAAGGCCGTCTGGCCATGGTCTCCAGAAGGCTCGACCTGGAAGCCCTCCTGGCCGAAGCGAGGGCCGCTCAGGGGCTCGACCCCCAGACCGCCCTGGGACACATCCACCTGCATGTGCGCGATCTGGACGAAGCGCAGGCTTTTTTCGAGGGGCTGGGGATGAGGCTCATGCAGGGGGATTATCCCGGCGCCCGCTTCCTGGCCGCCGACGGCTACCACCACCACATCGGCATCAACCTGTGGGCCAGGGGCCGCACCGCACCGGCCCACTCAACCGGGCTGCTCGCCTATCAAATCGCCCTGCGAAATCGCCCTCCCCAAACCCTCACCGACCCCAACGGGGCACAGGTGCAGGTTGTACCACTCCAGCCCGAGCGGGTAGATTGATGCAATGACCACCTTTAGCAAAAGCGACTTTGGCCCTGGCTTCCTGTGGGGGGTGGCCACCGCAGCTTATCAGATCGAGGGCGCGGTGAACGAGGACGGGCGCAGCCCTTCCATCTGGGACACCTTCTCCCATACCCCCGGCAAGATCAAAACCGGCGAGAACGGCGATGTAGCCTGCGACTTCTACCACCGCTACCACGACGACATCGCCTTTATCCGGGAGATGAACATGCAGGTGCACCGCTTTTCGCTGGCCTGGCCGCGCATCCTGCCCGGTGGAACCGGCCCGGTCAACCAGAAGGGGCTGGACTTCTACCATCGGGTGATCGACCGGACGCTCGAGCTGGGCCTGCAGCCCTGGGTGACCCT
The DNA here is from genome assembly GCF_000024425.1 of Meiothermus ruber DSM 1279. NCBI lineage: Bacteria > Thermotogati > Deinococcota > Deinococci > Thermales > Thermaceae > Meiothermus > Meiothermus ruber. The sequence goes on along the minus strand of NC_013946.1, from coordinate 1,089,125 downwards.
GTACCACTGGGATCTGCCGCAAGTGCTGGAAGACAGGGGCGGCTGGACCAACCGCGACATTGTGGGCTGGTTTAGCGAGTACGTGGAGGTGTGCAGCAAGGCCTTTGGCGACAAGGTCAAGCACTGGATGGTGCTCAACGAGCCCACGGTGTTCACCGTGCTGGGCTACCTGCAAGGCACCCACGCCCCGGGCCGCAAAGGTTTTGGCAACTTTTTGCCGGCCGTCCACCACGTGGCTTTAGCCCAGGCCGAAGGGGGGCGGGTTCTGCGGGCGCATGTGCCGGATGCCCAGATCGGCACCACCTTCTCGGCCTCCTATGTGCAGCCGGCGGGCCCCACCTGGCTGAGCCGCATGGCCGCCGCCAACTACGACGTGATCGCCAACCGGCTGTTCCTCGAGCCCGCCCTGGGGCTGGGCTATCCCTGGAAAACCACCCCCTTTTTGCTGGCCCTGCAGCGCTACATCCGTCCGGGCGATATGGAGCGGCTGGCCTTCGATTTCGACTTTATCGGCTTGCAGACCTACTTCCGCCAACTGGTGCGCTTCGACCTGCTGAACCCCGGCACCTGGGGCCGGGAAGTGCCCCACGCCGAGCGGGGCAGCAAGGAGCTTACCGAGATGGGCTGGGAGGTCTGGCCGGAAAACATCTATCACCTACTCAAGAAATTTGCAGCCTATAGCGGGGTGAAACGCATCATCGTTACAGAGAACGGAGCGGCCTTCCCCGACAAACTCGAGGGCGAGCAGGTGCACGACCCCCAGCGCATCCAGTTCATCCAGGATCACCTGGCCCAGGTCTTGCGGGCCAAACAGGAGGGGGTACCGGTGGAGGGGTATTTCTACTGGAGCCTGCTGGACAACTTCGAGTGGGCCGAGGGGTACCGGCCCCGCTTTGGGCTGGTATACGTGGACTACCCCACCCAGAAGCGCGTTCTGAAGGACTCCGGCAAGTGGTTCCGGGAGTTTCTAGCCAACTGACCGGCGGGTCAGCTAGAATGCCCTGGATGAGTACCTTACCCAAACGCTCGGAGCTACCCAAAGAACAGACCTGGAACCTGGAAGCCCTGTTTGCCTCCGAAGACCACTGGCGGGCCGCCCTGGAAAAAGCGGCCCAAAGCGTAGAGGAGGTCAAGCCGTTTGCCGGGCGGCTGGCCGAGTCGCCGCAGGTGCTGCTGCAGGCCCTGGAAACCTACTACACCCGGATGCTGGAGGCCATGAAGGTGGCCCAGTACGCCTCGCTGCAGCTCTCGACCGAGGGCACCAACCCCCATTTCATCCGCATGGTGGGCGAGGCCCGCGCCGTGGTTGCAGCGCTCGCCGCCGCCGGGGCCTACCTCGAGCCCGAGCTATTGAGCCTGCCCAAAGAGACCCTCGAGACTTTCATGCAGGCCGAACCGGGCCTGGCCGTCTACCGGCACTACTTCGAAGCCCTGCAAGCCCGCAGGCCCCACGTGCGCAGCAGCGAGGTGGAGACCGTGCTGGCCGCCGTCTCCGATCCCCTGGGCGGGCACAGCGCCACCGCTGCGGCGGCCACCAACGCCGATATGCAGTTCAGGCCGGTGGAGTACCAGGGCCAGACCCTCCCGGTCTCCCACAGCACCATCGGCGAGCTTCTGGTGCACGAGAGCCCCGAGGTACGCCGGGCTGCCTGGGAGTCCTACGCCGATGGGCATCTGGCCTTCAAAAACACCCTGGCCTCCACCCTGCAGGGTAGCGTCAAGAGCTTTGCCTTCCAGGCCCGCACCCGCGGCTATGCCAGCAGCCTCGAGATGGCCCTGGCGGTAAGCCGCACCTGCGGTGACAACATCCCCAAAGCCGTCTTCGACAACCTGCTGGCCACCTTCCAGGCCCACCTGCCCACCTGGCACCGCTTCTGGCGCATCCGCAAAAAGGCCATGGGCGGCCAGCTCAGAAGCTACGACGCGCCGGCCCCCCTGGTGCCAAGCCCCAAAATCACCTTCTGGGAGGCCGCCGAGACCATCTGCCGGGGCATGGAACCCCTGGGGCGGGAGTACGTAGAGCCCATGCGCCGGGGCCTGTTCGAGGAGCGCTGGGTGGACTGGGGGCAGAACCAGGGCAAGCGGGCCGGGGCCTTCTCCTCAGGGCTCAAGGGCACCTTCCCCTACATCTTCATGAGCTGGTCGGACGACCTCTTCTCGCTGAGCACCCTGGCCCACGAGCTGGGCCACTCCATGCACAGCTACTTCACCCGGCAAACCCAGCCCATCGTGTACGCCCGCTACAGCCTGTTCGTCGCCGAGGTGGCCTCCAACTTCAACCAGGCCATGGTGCGGGCCATGCTGCTGCGCGAGGCCCCGACGCCCGAGTACAAGCTGGCGGTGCTGGAGGAGGCCTTTAGCAACTTCCACCGCTATTTGTTTGTGATGCCCACCCTGGCCCGTTTCGAGCTCGAGCTCTACCAGCGCATCGAGAAAGGCGGAGCCCTCACCGCACCCTTCCTGATCGAGCGGCTGGCCGAACTCTTCGCCGAGGGCTACGGCGGCGAGGTGGAGCTGGACAAAGAACGCCTGGGTGCGGGCTGGATGAACTTCTCCCACCTCTACAGCCCCTTTTATGTCTACCAGTACGCCACCGGCATCGCCGCTGCCAATGCCCTGGCCAAGGATGTACTGGAGCAGGGCGAACCCGCTGCCAAACGCTACCTGGACTTCCTCAAGGCCGGCGACTCGGTCTATCCGCTGGACGCGCTGAAAATCGCTGGGATTGACATGAACAGCCCCGAGCCGGTGGAGCGGGGGTTTGCGGTGCTAGCGAGCATGGTGGACGAGCTCGAGCGCCTGGTGGACTCAAACCTGCAGACAACGCGCTGAAAGTAGCGCAGGGCCACCCAAGAGGGGGAAGGGGGCAAGCCTTCTCCCTTCCACAATTTTTACTTAGTAAACACACCCAGCACCATCTTGTTTTTTTGACCTTCCCGGTATCCTCTTTCCGCCCTGCAACCCAGGAGGCTCGGTTATGCTGCATCAAAAAGGGTTAGGACTTACGCAGTTGGGTGAAGGATGTGGATGGGATTAGCCAGGTAACTTCGTGTTGACAAGGTACGAGCATCACGGCTTTGACTTCCGGCAAGGAACCGCCACCTTCGACGTGAAAGGGGCCGTTGACCCCAGCCAGGCCAAAGCCTTACACCGAGGCCGTGAGCGACCTGGTGCGCTACATTGCCTCCCCGGAGGGCAAGGCCTGTTGGGGTGAGCGTCATCCGGTCATCTTGGAGGGGGTTCAAGCGCTTTACGACCTGCTCCTCAACTATGACCCCGAGCGGTACAGGTGAGGCTTGCTGGAGGGGCGCGGCCTAGAGCTGATGGACACGCTGCGAATAACAGCCCGTAGGGATGGGCTGCATGCCCTCAGGGAATGAGAGTCCAAGCAGCCACGCACGGGCGCTGGAGGGGTGGGCGGCCTGCCTGGGTGAGAAATGCCCCAAGAAGCGTTACGATAACGCAGGCTATGCACGGTCGTCTTCCCCTCACCGCCCAAACCCATCGCCGGCTGGTAGTCAAGGTGGGCAGCGCCGTCCTGAGCGGGCCCCAGGGGCGGCAGCACCAACTGGCCATTGCCGCCCAGGTGGCCGCCCTGCGGGCCGAGGGGCGCGAGGTGGTGCTGGTCTCCTCGGGGGCCCAGGCCACCGGCATGCAAAAGCTGGGCCTGACCGAAAAGCCCAAGTCCATGCCCGGCAAACAGGCCCTGGCCGCCGTCGGGCAGCCCACCCTCATGCTCCTGTGGGAGCAGGCTTTTAGCTGGTACGACCTGAAGGTGGCCCAGGTGTTGCTCACCGCCGAAGATCTGGCCCACCGCCACCGCTACCTGAACGCCCGGCAGACCCTGGAGACGCTTTTGGAGTGGGGCATCGTGCCCATCATCAACGAGAACGACACGGTAATGGTGGAGGAGATCAAGTTTGGCGACAACGACCAGCTTTCGGCCCTGATTGCTTCGCTGGTAGGGGCCGATCTGCTGATCTTGCTCTCCGACATCGAGGCTTTGTACGAGGCCGACCCCCGCACCCACCCCGAAGCCCAGCCCATCCCCTACGTGGAGCGGGTGGATGCCGGGGTGCTGCGCATGGCAGGCGACAGTCCCAACCGGGTGGGCACCGGCGGGATGAAAAGCAAGCTGCTGGCCGCGGAAAAAGCCCAGGCCGCCGGGATTCCCACCCTGCTGCTGCCCGGCACCCGGCCCCAGAGCATCGCCGAGGCCCTGCAAGGCGCCCCGGTGGGCACGCTGTTTGCCGGGGGGCAGCGCCGCTACAGCGGCCGTAAGCTCTGGCTGTACCAGCTCCCCAAGCCCCAGGGGGAGGTGGTGGTGGACGCCGGGGCGGCGAAAGCCTTACGCCAGGGCGGGGCCTCGCTCCTGCCGGCGGGCATCCTCGAGGTGCGCGGGCAGTTTGGGGTGGGCGAGGCGGTCAGGTGCCTGGACGAGCAGGGCAACCTGATCGGGGTGGGCCTGGTCAACTACAGCGCCGCCGAGCTCGCCCGCATCAAGCGCCGAAAAACCAGGGAGATCGAGGCCCTGCTGGGCTACAAAAACACCGACGAGGCCATCCACCGCGACTACTTTGCCCTGGCCTCGGAGCTCGAGTGATATGTTGGAATGACCATGGTCACCTCTCCCGAACTCAAGGCATACGCCCAGGCGGCCAGGGCTGCCGCGCGGGCTTTGTCGACGGCCTCGCCCAGGGCCAAGAACACCGCACTTTTGGCTATAGCAGCGAAGCTCGAGGCCCAGCAAGAGGCCCTTTTTGCCGCCAACCGCCAGGACCTCGAGGCCGCCCAGGCCGCGGGCCTCTCCAAGGCCAAGCTCGACCGGCTGCGACTGGACGAAAAGGTGCTGCGCGACCTGCGAACCGGCCTGCAGCAGGTCGCCGAGATGCCCGACCCCGTCGGCGAAATTGAAGGCTTGCAGATCCGGCCCAACGGCCTGCAGGTAGGGCGGATGCGCGTCCCCTTGGGGGTGATTGGCTTCATCTACGAGTCGCGCCCAAACGCCACGGTGGAGGCCAGCGCCCTCTGCCTCAAGGCCGGGAACGCCATCCTGCTGCGGGGGGGCAAGGAGGCCTGGCACTCCAACCGCGCCCTGGTCGGCCTGATGCAAGCCGCCCTGCAGGAAGCCGGGCTGCCCAGGGAAGCCATCCAACTGGTGCCCACCACCGACCGCAGCGCCATCCTGGAGATGTGCCACCTGGCCGGCCTGTTGGATCTGATAATCCCCAGGGGCGGCAAGGAACTCATCGAGCTGGTGCAGCGCGAGGCCCGGATGCCGGTGCTGGCCCACGCCGAGGGGGTCAATCACCTGTTTGTGGACGAAAGCGCCGACCCAGGGGGCGCAGTGCAGATAGCCCTGAACGGCAAAACCCAGCGCCCCAGCACCTGCAACAGCCTGGAAAAAGTGCTGGTGCACCAGCGCATCGCCCCGGTGTTTTTGCCCATGCTGGCCCAGGCCATGCAGAAGGCCGGGGTGGAGCTGCGCGGCGACGAGGCCACCTGCGCCCTCATCCCGGCCAGACCGGCCACCCCCGAGGACTGGCAGACCGAGTATCTGGATCTGATCCTGACCGTAAAGGTGGTTAACTCGCTGGAAGAGGCGCTCGAGCACATCGCCCGCTATGGCTCGCACCACACCGAGGCCATCTGCACCAACCACCACGCCCACGCCATGCGCTTTTTGCGGGAGGTGGACGCCTCGCTGGTGCTGGTGAACGCCTCGCCCCGCTTCAACGATGGCTTTCAGTTGGGCCTGGGGGCCGAGATTGGCATCTCCACCAGCAAGCTCCACGCCTACGGCCCCATGGGGGTCAAGGAGCTCACCACCACCAAGTTCGTGGCCCTGGGCAGCGGGCAGGTGCGCGACTAACAACACACTGTCAACATCCAGACCCGGATTTATTGCGTATTGAGCGGTCGTGATTCCCACCCATGCTGCACATCATCGGGCAGGTTTACCAGCTATACACGCGCTCGCACATCCCGTTTTTCGCGGCGGCGCTGGCCTACTATGCCCTATTCAGCCTGATGCCCCTGTTGATTCTGCTGGCCGGGGTCTTTGGCTTTGTGCTCTCCGGCAACGAGGGCCTGCGCAACGCGGTGCTGGTGCGGCTCATCGAACTGGTGGTGCTGCTCTTCCCCACCCAGCCCGACCTGGCCCAGACCCTGGTGAACTTTCTGACTCGAGGGGCCTTTCCCCTCACGCTGGCCAGCTTGCTGGTATTGCTGTGGGCCAGCAGCAATTTCTTTGCCGCCCTGGCCTATGCCCTGGGCATCATCTTTGGCGGGGTTGCCCCACGGCCTGAACCGGCCATCCCCCCAACGCCCACTGCTAAAGCCAGGCCCCCGCAGCGGGCTTTCGGGCGGGCGGCGGCCCTGCTGACCGCCCTGCGCGGGCGCATCGCGGGCCTGCTGGCCCCCTTGCTGCTGGGACTGGCCTTGATTCTGCTGGCCCTGCTGGGGCTGGTCATGGGCTTTGTGCTGCGCTACCTGCCTGCAGAACTCAGCTTTTTGCGCAATGGAACAGAGGTGGTGGTGCCCATTCTGGGGGCGATGCTGCTCTTCTTTCTGACCTATATGCTGCTGCCCATCCCCACCCCCAGGGTGCTGGCCGCTATGGCCGCGGCTACCCTGGCGGCTCTGGCCTGGGAGGGGCTGCGCTTAGGGCTGCCCCTGCTGCTGCCCCGCACCCAGTACGAGCTGATTTACGGGCCCATTGCGGGGTTTTTGCTGGCGCTGGTGGGCTTTTACCTAACCATGTGGATCCTGCTGGTGGGGGCCGTTTTAGCTAAAGCTCTGACCGAGCGCTCGAGCGACACGATATAAGGCCAGCCTCCGAAGCGGCACGAACCACAGGGTTTTACATCACTCAAAGCGCTGCATTAGGTTGTAGGCAAACTCGTGCATAAGCTCGGGGCGCACCTCGGCCAGTTGCCACAAGAAGCGCAGCAGTTCGTCGTCGGACAGCTCGAGTATCGCCTGCAAGTTCACGGGTGCGCGCCGGCCCAGCTTTTTCCTGGTGAAGATCTCGGGAGCTTCCAGGGCGGCCAACGCCACCGCCACCACGTGCTTGCACACCGGCCCCCAGGCATAAGGGCAGGTACAGGCCCACCCGCCCTGGCTCAGATTAATCTCGACCCGGTAAGGGAAAGGGGCGCTCCCCTGTACCCGCGCCTGCAGGCGGCCCCGGCTCCGGGCGGCCTCGAGCACCGCCCCCCGCAAAAAAAGCGCCTCGCCCCGTGTGTGCACCCCCTCATCGGCCAGCTCGAGCAGGCTTTCCAGTTCCAGCCGCACCCTACTATCTCAACCCAGACCCCGCCGGTTTGCAAGCGGAGCCTAGCGCCGCCGGTAGCGCAGCACGTAGCTTTCCAGCCAGGCCACCAGCCCGTACAGGGCAATGCCCAGCACCACCGTAACCCCCACCGCAGCAAAGGCGTTGGCGTAGCGGAAGTTGAGCCGCTCACTGTTGGCCAGGTAGCCCAGGCCGGCCCCGCCAAACACGAACTCCGCCACCACCGCCCCAATCAAGGCCAGCGAAACGGTCAGGCGCAGCCCCCCCAGCACCACCGGCAAAGCCCCGGGGAACTCGAGCTTGCTAAACACCCCCCAGGCGCTGGCCCCCATGGTCTGGAAGACCTCGCGGTAAACCCGATCCACCTCCCGCACCCCCACCATGGTGCTCACCAAAACGGGAAAAATCGAGATGAGAATGACGGTAATGGTCTTGGAGCTAAGGCCATAGCCAAACCAGATCACCAGCAAAGGCGCGATGATGATGGTGGGCACTGCCTGCAAAGCCACGATAAAGGGCGAGAGCAGCCGCTCCAGGGCCCGGCTGCGCCCCATGGCATACCCCAGCGGCAGCCCCAGCAAAAGCGAGCCGGCGATGCCTAAGAAGGCCGCCTCGAGCGTCGCCCAGGCGCTTTGCAGCAGCAAGGGGAAGTTGGTTGCCATGGCCCGCCCCACCTCCGCCGGCGAGGGGACAAACAGCGGAACACGTGCAGCCAGAAGGCTCCAGATCAGGAAAAACAGGCCCCCCAGGCCCAGCACCCCGAAGATTTCCCAGGGTGGGCGCAGGGGCTTGGGCGGCGGCTCGATGAAGGTGGAGTCTGCCACCCCCAGCCGCTCGCGCAGCTCAGCCTCGAGGCCGTCGGTAAAGGCGGTGATACGCCCCTGGTCTTTGGTCTCCAGGATGGTGTCAATCCGGCCCCCGGTCAGCACCACCACCCGGTCGGCCAGGTACACCGCCTCGCGGATGCTGTGCGTCACGAACAGAATGGTTTTGCCGGTGCGCTCGTGCAGTTGCTTGAGCTCGAGGTTGAAGCGCTCCCGCACCAACGCATCCAGCGCCGCAAAGGGCTCGTCCATCAGGAGCACCTCGGCCTCCTGGGCCAGGGCACGGGCGATGGCGACCCGGGCCTTCATCCCACCGGAAAGCTGGTGGGGGTAAAGCTTCAGGTAGGGCTTCATGCCCAGATGGGTCTCGATTTTTCCGCGCCCGGTGAGCTCGATGGGCAGCCGGATGTTCTGCTCCACGTTGCGCCAGGGCAACAACCGATAATCCTGGAAGACCATGGCGGGCTGTCCTGCCACCTCCACCCGGCCCTGGTGGGCTTTTTGCAAACCCGCAATCACCCGCAAAAGGGTGCTCTTGCCCCCACCGGAAGGCCCGATGATGGCGATAAACTCGCCCTTCCGCACCTCGAGGTCTACGCCCTTAAGCACCTCGCGCCCATCAAACTGAACCCCCAGGCCGGTAAGCCGGATCACCGTGGGGGGCAGGCCTGGGGGATTTTCGGGCATAGGCGACCGGTTGGCGGTAGGCGGTAGGCGCCGGGCACGCATGGGTTCAGCATACTGGGTGGGCGTGGATTAACTGCAAGCAGGAACTCCAAAGCTGGCCTGCCCTACTTTGCGCAGGCCGGGTTTCCCTTTAAACTCTGGGTGGGCCGGATGGCCCGATTCCTTCAGGGCGGGGTGCAAGTCCCCACCGGCGGTGATGGCAGGTCTGCCTCAGCCCGCGAAGCCTGGAAATCCAGCCGTACATCCAGGCCCGATTGCGTGAGAATCGCAAGCCGACGGTAACAGTCCGGATGGGAGAAGGGGTGAAGCCCAGGTGCCCCTGTGCCTGGGCGAAGTAGGATGTGTAATACCACCTAAAAAATCCTCATCACAACCCGGGTTAAGTCGGTTGGTTCGGACGCAGTTCGTGCCTGCTTCGAGCCTGTGATGGTTAGCACGGTGTGTTGAGGATATACAAAGATGCGCAAACTTGTACTACTGCTGGCTGTGTTGATCTCGCTGGGACTGGCCCAAAGTCAAAAGGTGCGGGTGGGGCTGGGCTATCTGCCGGATGTGCAGTTTGCCCCGTTTTACGCAGCGGTGGTGGAGGGCCTGTACGCCAAGCAGGGCCTCGAGGTCGAGTTTCAGCACGGCTTTGTGAGCGAGCTGTATCCCCTGCTGGCCCAGGGTCGGCTCGACTTTGTGGTGGGCGACGCCGAAGACGTGATCGCGCTGCGCGCAAAGAACCCCCAGGCCACCCCCTTCAAGTACGTGATGGCCATGTACCAGTCGGTGCCCAATGCCCTGTTTTCCCTGGCCGAGAAAAACATCCGCTCGGTGCGCGACCTCAAGGGAAAAACCATCGGGATGCCGGGGATGTTCGGGGTCTCGCTGACCTCACTCCAGGCCATCCTGCGGGCCGCCGGCCTCAAGGAAAGCGACGTCAAGATTCTGCAAATCGGCTTTACCCAGGCCGAGGCGGTGGTCTCGGGCCGGGTGGATGTGGCCATGGGTTTTATCAACAACGAGCCGGTCTTCCTGCGTGAAAAAGGCGTCAAACTCAACGTCATACCCGCCGGCCCCTACAACCGCAGCCCCGGCAACGGCGTTATCACCACCGACCGGGTGCTGGAAAACCCCGACCGCGTGCGCCGCTTCCTGGCTGCCTCGCAAGAAGGCCTGGCCCTGACCCTGCGCGAGCCCCAGCGGGCTTTCGAGGCCGCCCGGCGCTTCGTACCCAACCTGGGCCAGGAGCGCATGGCCGTTTTGCAGGCTTCCATCCGGCTCTACGAGTCGCCCTACACCCGGCAGAATGGGCTGGGTTTCAGCAACCCCCAGGCCTGGGTGAGCAGCCTCAACCTGCTAAAATCCACCGGCCGGATCCAAACCGACCTGCCGGCCAGCACCTTCTTCACCAACGAGTTTTTGCAGCCGGGCGTGCAGGCCCGGAAGCCCTAGCCTACCGCCCGACAACCTGGGGCCTCCCTCCAGCGGGGAGGCCCCATTGATCTAGCCGCGCCCCCTGGCCTATCGCCAGCACCCCGCCATACCGCGCCCGGTTTCCTGGGTATGTGCTAGCATGAAGCTATGCAGGGTGGCTTTTGGCTAGCTCCAACCTAAGGGAAGCCCCTCATCCGGGAGGCTCCCCTTAGCACAGGGGAGTTTTTTTGGTGTTCCCCTTTTAGCCCAGCCACAATACAATGACCCGTTGGAAACCGGAGAAACGCCATGGTCACGACCGACAAGTACAACCCCCACGAGCTCGAGCCCAAATGGCAACAATACTGGGAAAAAATCGGACTTCTGAAGGCCACCGAGGGCAAGGCCGGTAAAAAAGCCTACATCCTGGTGATGTTCCCCTACCCCTCGGGTGACCTGCACATGGGCCACCTCAAGAACTACACCATGGGCGATGCGCTGGCCCGCTTCCGGGTACAGCAGGGCTACAGCGTGCTGCACCCCTTCGGCTGGGATGCCTTTGGCCTGCCGGCCGAAAACGCCGCCCTGAAGTTTGGGGTAAGCCCCGCCGACTGGACCTTTGGCAACATAAAGCAGTCCAAGGAGTCGCTGGCCCTGATGGGCATCCGCTACGACTGGAGCCGCGAGGTTACCACCTGCCTGCCCGAGTACTACAAGTGGAACCAGTGGATCTTTCTCAAGATGTACGAGAAAGGCCTGGTCTACCGCAAGAAAAGCCTGGTCAACTGGGATCCCGTCGAGCAGAGCGTGTTAGCCAACGAGCAGGTCATTGACGGGCGCGGCTGGCGCAGTGGGGCGCTGGTGGAAAAGCGCGAGCTCGAGCAGTGGTACCTTAAGATTACCGACTACGCCGAGCGGCTTTTGAACGACCTGGACAAGCTGCCCCGCTGGCCGGAGAAGGTCAAGGCCATGCAACGGGCCTGGATTGGCAAGAGCCAGGGGGCCGAGTTCGACTTCCAGGTGAAGGGCCACCCCGCCAAAATTCGGGTCTTCTCGACCCGCCCCGATACCATTTTCGGGGCCACCTTCATGGTGCTGGCCCCCGAGCACGAGCTGGTACCACTCATCACCACGCCCGAACAGAAAGCCGCCGTGGAGGCCTATGTGGCAGCGGCCCGCATGAAGAGCGAGGTCGAGCGGCAGATGGAAGACCGCGAGAAGACCGGAGTTTTCACCGGGGCCTACGCCATCAACCCGGCCAACGGCAAGGAGATCCCCATCTGGATCGCCGACTATGTGCTCGCGGGCTACGGCACCGGGGCCATCATGGCCGTACCCGGCCAGGACGAGCGCGACTGGGAGTTTGCCGAGAAGTTCGGGCTGGAGATTATCCGCACCGTCGAGCCGCCCGCGGGCTGGCAGGGCAAGGCCTATACCGAGGACGGCCCGGCCATCAACTCCGGCTTCCTGAATGGCCTGTATGTGGAGGAGGCCAAGAAGAAGATCATCGAGTGGATGGAGGAAAAGGGTATCGGCGAGGGCAAGGTCAACTACCGCCTGCGCGACTGGCTGATCAGCCGCCAGCGCTACTGGGGCACCCCCATCCCCATGATCCACTGCGATAGCTGCGGCATCGTGCCGGTGCCCTACGAGCAGTTGCCGGTGGTGCTGCCCACCCTGAAGGATGTGGAGGACATCCGGCCCAAGGGTAAAAGCCCGCTGGCCGCGCACCCCGAGTTCTACGAGTGCACCTGCCCCAAGTGCGGCGGCCCGGCCCGGCGCGACACCGATACCATGGACACCTTCTTCGACTCGTCCTGGTACTTCCTGCGCTACACCGATGCCCAGAACCCCCAAGCGCCCTTCGACCCCGAAAAGGCCAACTTCTGGATGCCGGTGGATCAGTACATCGGGGGCATCGAGCACGCCATTCTGCACCTCCTGTACAGCCGGTTTTTCACCAAGTTTTTGCACGACCTGGGCCTGGTAGAGGCCGAGGAGCCCTTCGAGGGCCTCTTCACCCAGGGCATGGTGATGGGCTGGACCAACGTGGGCGAGGTGGAGGTTCGCGAAGGGCGCATCTACTTTTTGGATGACGCCCGCCGCAGCAAGCTCGAGCTCGAGCAGGGCCTCACCCTCGAGGAGGCCCAGAAGAGCGGGGCCGAGCTGCGCGAAGAAGGGGGCAAAACCTACTTCTGGAAACCGGCGGTGATGAGCAAGAGCCTGGGCAACGGGGTGATGGTGGGGCCTTTTGTCAAGGAGCAGGGGGCCGACATCGCCCGGGTGACCATCCTGTTTGCCGCCCCGCCCGAGAACGAGATGATCTGGACCGAGGAGGGGGTGCAGGGGGCCTGGCGCTACCTGAACCGGGTGTACCGGCTGGTGGCCGAACAGCGGGTGGAGCTGAAAGCCCAGCCCGACCTGCTCGAGCCCGCCACGCTGGAAGGCCCGCACAAGGCCCTGTACCAGAAGCTGCACCAGACCATCAAAAAGGTGACCGAGGACCTCGAGGCCCTGCGCTTCAACACCGCCATTGCCGCCCTGATGGAGCTGCTCAACGCCCTGGGCGATTACCGCAAAGAGCACGGCGTGACCCCGGTCTACCGCGAGGCGGTGCTGCGCTACATCCAGATGCTGGCCCCCTTCGCCCCCCACCTGGCCGAGGAACTGTGGCACGAGTTTTATGACGACTCGGTGTTCAAGGCCCCCTGGCCCCGCCTGGACGAAAGTGCCCTGGTGGCCGATAGCTTCGAGCTGGTGGTGCAGGTCAACGGCAAACTGCGCGGCAAAACCACCGTCAGTACCCAGGCCAGCGAGGAGGAGATCAAGCGCCTTGCCCGCACGCTGCCCAACGTGCAGCAGCACATCGCGGGCAAGGAAGTGGTCAAGGAAATCTATGTACCGGGCAAACTCCTCAACATTGTGGTAAAGGGATAAAGGCCTCCCCTCCCCAACAACTTTCGCCCACGGCGGCTATCGGTGCCCTATGGCAGGATAGCCGCCCTATGATTTTGGGGGGCCTCTGGAAACCAGGCCGGCCGCTCCTTACCATAAGGGCATGCTCACGCTACATAAAATCAACAGCCTGGCCGAGCATCAGGTGCTCGAGTGCGTGGGGCAGGACTCGGGCGATACCTTCCGCATCGTGGTCAGGCACACCTCCCCCAGCCACTACGAGGCCCTGAGCAAGGTAACCCTGCACAACGCCCACACACACTACCAGTCCTCGGGGCCCATGACCCCCGACCTCCTGCTGCAATGGCTCAATACCCTGTTCGAGCGCTGGCCGGGAGCCAAAACAGCGCCCTGGGCCACACACGACCTGGACGAAAAAACCCAGCAGTTCGTGCGTGAGGTGCGCAAGGCCACCGAGGCTGGGTAGCAGGGCTCAGGGCTGCTCGTGGTCGTGGTGGTCGGCCTGCTGGGCCCGGCGCAAACGGGCGCGCAGCGCGGCGGGGGTGTAGGGCGTTTTGTTGTGTACGATGGCCCCAAACCCCGCCATCAGCAGAGCGGGAACCAGCAACAACAGGCCCTGCAGCGGGTCGGGCACATAGGGCATGGGAAACTGCACCACCGAGGCCCATAGCTGTACCAAAGGCAGAATTCCCCCCATCAAAAGCCCACTCAGCCACCATTGCTGGGGCCACCACCACCCCACCACAAACCCCATCAAGAGCAGCAGGGTTCCAGCAAAGAGCAGATCCACGTTGCCGAGGTCGGCCAAAGCGATCAGGAGTCCAATGCCCACCGGTACAAGGTAGCGCAGGAGCTTCATACCCCTACACAATACCGAGTTTTTAGCCTTCAAGCCGGAGAATACCCCTTTCTATGGCCACCGTGACCGCGGCCGTGCGGTCGTCCACACCCAGTTTTTCAAAAGTGTGCAGGAGGTGGGTTTTGACGGTTGCTTCGCTGATCTTGAGCTCGCGGGCGATCTCCTTGTTGGAAAAACCTTTGGCTACCAAAGCCAGCACCTCGAGCTCGCGCACCGATAGGGTTTCCTCGGCAGTGCCGCGCATCCGGCCCAGTAAGCGGGCTGCTACCGGGGGTGAGAGTACTGCCTCACCCTTTGCGCACAACCGCACGGCCCGGAAGAGCTCTTCGCGCGGCACGTCTTTGAGCAGGTAGCCGGTAGCCCCGGCCTCCACCGCGCGCACAATTTTGGAGTCGGTGTCGTAGGTGGTGAGTACCAGAATCTGAACCCTGGGAAAACGCGCCCGCACCTGCCGTATGGCCGCTACCCCGTCCATCTGGGGCATGCGCAGATCCATCAGCACCACATCGGCCCCAGCTCGCTCGAGCAGGCCCAGGGCCTCGAGGCCGTTGGAGGCCTCACCGACCACCTCAAAGTCGGGCTGCGAGGAGAGCAGCCCTAAAAGACCCGCCCGCACCACGGGATGGTCGTCAACCAGAAGAATCCGAATCATAGCGCTTCCACCTTTGTTGCCGAGGGAAGCCGGTACAGCGGCAGGCTAACGGCCAGGGTGGTTCCCATTCCCGGCTCGCTTTCCAGCGTCATCTGCCCCCCCAGCGACTCCACCCGCTCGCGCATCAAGCGCAGCCCAAAGCCACCGGTGGTGGGTGCCTGGAGACCCACCCCATCGTCTTGCACATCCATCAAAACCAGATCGTCCAGGTAGGAGAGGGTCAGGTTGGCATGGCGGGCCTTGGCGTGCTTGCGGATGTTGGTCAGGGCCTCCTGGGCGATGCGCAATAGGCCTACCTCGAGCTCCGGGTGCAGCGGCCGGGGCGTTCCAGTCAGGGTAAACTGGGTTCTGACCCCGCTTTCCTGCTGCCAGCGCTGAAGCAGGCGTTGCAGGGCCTCGGGCAGCGAGGTGTTCTCGAGGATCTCCGGGCGCAGGGCCCAGACCATCCGGCGGGCCTCCGACAAGCCTTCCCGGGCGGCCTGGCGGGCCTGCTCCAGGTAATGCGTGGCCGAAGCCTCGTGCTCCGAGGCCATCTCGGCGGCCTCGAGCTGCACCACGATGCTGGCAAACCCCTGGGCCAGGGTGTCGTGGATCTCGCGGGCCAGGCGCTGACGCTCCTCCAGGATGCCGGCCTGGCGGGAGGTCTGCTCGAGTTCGCGGCGGGTACGCTCGAGTTCCTCGCGGGCCCGAATCTCCCTTATCAGCAGCTCGAGGGTAAACAGGGCATACCCTGAGTATAAAAACGCGATGAAGATAAAAAAGGCCAGGCTCAGATTAGGGTACTCAGCGGGCGTTGGCAAAGCGCTCCAGGAGGTGTTGCCTTGCGGCCCCGGGCTCAGCAAAATTTCAAAGGTGATCTGGAGGGGTTCCCGCTGCGCCCACCAGACCGATAAAGCGCCCAGACCCAGCACGATGAGCAGCACCGCCCACAGCGGCAACCAGTAGCGGGCCACCACTGGAATCAGGCCCAGCGCCAAAAAAGGTAGGTAGTTCTGGCTAAGCCAGGCCACCACCACCACCCCTATCAGGATCAGGACGGCAAACTCCCAGGCCTGGCGATGGCCGGGCCGCACCGCCCAAAAGACCACCCCCAGCAAAGCCAGGGCTGCCCCCAGCCGCCAGGCAGCCTGCACTGGGTCTTGCCAGGGCAGAACGGTGGGCACCTCGAGCGGCCTGGCCGGCACCAGCAGGGTAAACGCCAGCACCGTGCTCAGGTTAAGCGCGGTCAACACCACCACCACCTGCGCCACGGGGCGGCCCGCAAAGAAGCGCCGGAACCGCGATACCATATCGAAATTTTAGCCCAGGTCAGGCCCCTCAATTTGCACGGGAATGCCCATTTGCCCACCCTACGCAAAACCCCTTCCTCATGCCAAAATGGGCCTGTCTTGATGGCCCTTGCTTACCAAAGGGTATCCTTTACCGGGAGGTTGCATGCAGAAAATCACCCTACCCCATCGCTTTTCGGCCAGCGGTTCGCGTTTTCGCGAAGCCTGTATTGAGACCGGTTGGCTATGCTTCAAGAATGGCAGCGTCTCCGTTCGTATTCACCTTCCGCAGGTCACACGACTCGAGCGCTCCTACCAGATGCGCGACTGGCTGTTGGCGGTGGCGTTTGTGGGACTCTTTGTGGGCCTGGTTAGCCTGGGACTGCGCTCGTTGGGCTGGCTTAACATCCCCCAGCTCCTAAAAATTAGCCCCGTGCTGCTGGAGTATGGCGCGCTGGCCCTGGCAGCGCTGGCCTTCGTGAGCTACTGGCTCTTCCCCATCCGGGTGCTGTACCTCTACGACGGCAACGCCACCCCGCTTTTGGTGGTGGGGAGCAAAAAGGCCATCGGGGATCTGGAAAACACCCTTTGGGGCTTCCTCGAGGCCCATCATCAGCCGCAAACCTGAGGTCATCCGCATGGCAAACCCGGCCGGTGGCCTTTTTATTTTCGCTTAGTTTACAAGGTTTGTAATCTTTGATAATCTAACCTTCACTGGTCGTCAAAAAGCCGGCCAGCGGGGAGGATAGATGTCGCTACTGCGCAAGGGTTCACCATCCAGGCCTGCTGCTTCAACCCCGTCCCAACAGGCCACCCGGCCCCAGTACGCACTGCTTGGGCTGGGGCTGCTGGGAGCGGGGTGGCTATACGTGCAACTGCCCCCAGCCCAGGGCCTTTTGCTGCTGCTGGGGGTGGGGTTGGGCTTTAGCCTATTTCACGCGCGGTTTGGCTTTAGCTCGGCCTTCCGCCAGCTCCTGAGCGTGGGGCAGGGACGGGCTTTGCAGGCCCATATGCTGCTGCTGGGCGTAACCGCGACCCTTTTTGCCCTTCTGTTTGCCCTGGGGCAGGGACTGGGCGGCCAGCCCCTGAGCGGCTACCTGGCCCCCATCGGGCCCGGCCTGCTGCTGGGAGCCTTTTTGTTTGGGGTGGGAATGCAGCTGGCCGGGGGGTGCGCCTCGGGTACGCTGTATGCCACAGGCAGCGGCAGCCTGCTGGGCCTGGTGGCCTTGGTGAGCTTTATGGGAGGCTCGGTGCTGGGGGCCTGGAACCTCGATTTCTGGACAACCGGGCCGGGAGCCACAGGCACCCTGCCACCCATCTCGCTGGCCGAACACCTGGGCCTGTGGGGGGCCCTGGCCGTCACGCTGGCCTTGGTGGGGGGGCTGGCCCTGCTGGCGGAGTGGATCATTCGCAAGCGCCAGCCTCCACCGCTTTCCCAGCCTCGAGGCTCCCAGGGCTGGGCCCGGGTGCTGCGCGGCACCTGGCCGCTGTGGGTGGCGGCGCTGGTGCTGGCCGTGCTCAACGCAGCGGTGCTCTATGTGAGCGGGCGCCCCTGGGGGGTCACCTACGGCCTGACCCTGTGGGGCTCACAGGCCGTGGAGGCCCTGGGCCTGGCCCAGCCAGCCTTCTGGGGCTTCTGGAACGGCGAGTCGCCCCTGGAACGCTCCCCCCTGGGCCACCCCACCGCCCTGACCAACCTGGGCATCCTGCTGGGCGCGCTGCTCAGCGCCGCTGCTGCCGGGGTATTCGGCAAAAACCCCCGCTTGGGCTGGAAAGCCCTGCTGGCAGCCGTGCTGGGCGGGCTCTTGATGGGCTACGGGGCCCGGCTGGCCTACGGCTGCAACATCGGGGCCTACATCGGGGGGGTGGCCTCCTTCAGCCTGCACGGCTGGGTCTGGCTGGTCATGGCTTTGCTGGGCACCGGTGCCGGGCTGCGGCTACGCCCCTGGTTTGGGCTATCCAACCCCAGGCCCACCGACTCGGTCTGCTAGGAGCCTTTACGGGCGTACCCCAAACGTCTTCATACGCATTTCGGCGGTATCGTTCACTCTGGCAAGCCTAAACGATACTGCCGAAATGCTTTTCTGCTACCTTGGGTCGGCTTGAATCCTTCACCCCTGACTGCGCAGGGCGGTGAAGTTCAGGTGGAGCCGGTATCAAAGCTCCAGCCACGCATGATTTGGCAACACCATACAGCCCCCTACAGCCCAAACCAGGTGAAAGGATAGTAGCTCACCAGCTCATCGCGAAAAGGCTCCACCAGCCGCACGTTGGCCGCCGGGGCCTCGGGCTTGAACAGATCTACCCGCGGGTTGAAGTCCCTCGAGCTTATCTGGCGCAGAATCTCCTGCGGGTTGAGGTTGGGCACCCCATAGCCCAGCGCAGCGTAGACCTGCGCCCGCACCCAGGCGTACTCCTCCGCAGAAAAGCCCTGCTGGTTGAGGGCCTGCACCTGGATGCCCTTGGCGTCCAGTACCAGCGAGCTCGAGTCGCGGAAAAGATCAAGCGCGGTGCGGTAGTCCAGCACAAGCTGTCCCACCTGCTGGCTGGCTAGCTGATTAAGCCGGGCTTCGATGCGCTGGTAGCGCTCCCCCAGTTGTTGTTTGACATAGCGCTGCACCTGCAAAAAGCGCTGGAGCTGTTCGGGGCTGAGCTGACCGTTGGCTGGAGGGGTGTAGGCGGTCTGTCGCTCTACGTTCCTGTCCAGCGCGATGATCTGTCGAAAATCGTTGACCAGTGTCTGGGCCGGACGGATCAGAAAAGCGTAGGCCGCCCAGCCGGCCAGGGCCAGGAACAGCAAAAAACCGGTAAGGGCCAGTATCAACCACCTTGCCATAAGGGCAGGATGGCATACAGTAAAACCTAAAACTGCGGCTTTTGACGCAATTAGGGCTGGCGTGGATTTTAGCCACCGGGCGGGCTTCCTCGCTCATGGGCGTCGCTGGCAAAAAACGGGGTTTCTCACAGAACCCTTATTGCAGCCAAGAATCGTTATGAGGTATAAAATGCAGGAATTTTGAAAGCAGTAAGCCCGGCCCAAATCTATGAACCCGACCCTCCAGGCCCTCGAGGCTCAGCTCAATCAGACCCAGGCCATACCAGAGAAACTGCGCCTGCTCGATGAACTATACCAGTTTCTACGGCTAAACGACCTACAACGGGCCGGGCAGGTCGTCGAGGAGATGCTGATTTTGTCCAATGCAGGCAGCCATTCAGTAGGGCGGGGCCTGACCCTCAAAAACCTGGGCGATTTTCACTACCGCCAGGGCAACCTGCCAGCAGCCCAGGGCTGCCTCGAGGAAGCCCTCGCGGTTTTGCACCAGGCCCGCGAGGTTAAGGGCGAAATCGAGGCCCTCAGCGCGCTGGGTCAACTCCACTTCTTACAAAGCAATTTTCCCAAGGCCCTCGAGTACTACCTCGAGGCGCTCGAGCTGAGCCGTGCATACGAGCACAAAGCGCTGGAAGCCAACGCCCTGAGCGGCGTGGGCTCGGTGCAGTACACCCTGGGCAACCACCAGGAGGCCACCAAGTACTTCCTGCGCAGCCTGGCCCTCAAGCGCGAGCTGGGCGACCGCCTGAGCGAGGCTGAAACCCTGAACAGCCTGGGCCTGGTCTACCTCGAGATCGGCGATTTCTCGGGGGCGGCGCAGCTCTACCGCGAAAGCCTCGCCCTCATGCAGGCCCAGGGCGATCGCCAGGGCCAGGCCAGGGTGCTTTCCAACCTGGGCACGGTGTTCCAGCGCTTAGGCCGCCTGCAGGAGGCGCTGGACTACCACCAGCAGGCCCTGGCCCTGGCCGACCAACTGGGCAGCCCCCAGGTGCGGGCTGCCTGCCTGGAAAACCTGGGCCGCGCCCACGCCGCCCTGGGCCATCTGGAAACCGCGCTGGGTCTGTTTCAGGCCTCCCAGGGTCTCTACCAGGAGTCGGGCAACCGCCTGGGCGCCCTGAGCGCGCTGCTGCAGGTAGGTTCTCTGCTGAGCCGGATGGGGCAGTCTACCGCCGCCATCCAGTTACTGCAGCAAGGCCTCGAGCAGGCCGCCCTTCTGGGGCCGCAAAAGCTGTTGCTCGAGTACCACCAGGCCATCGCCGATGTCTTCGAGGCCCAGCAAAAGCTGGAACTGGCGCTGTATCACCTGCGACGGGGCCTCGAGATCGAACGCAGGCTGCACAAAGAACAGCAGGCGCAAAAAACCACCGCCTTGCTGGCGGGGTTCCAGGTGGAAAAAGCCCGCCAGGAAGCGGAGATTGAACGCCTGCGCAACACCGAGCTGGCCCGCGCCAACCGGGAGCTGGCCCTGGCCATCGAACGCTTGAAGGAAGCCAACGCCGAAAAATCGCGCCTGCTGGACAAGCTGCGCCAGCAGTCCGCCGAGCTGGAGCGGCTGGCCCGTCAGGATCCCCTGACCCGGCTCAACAACCGCCGCTACCTGGAAGAGAACCTCGAGCGTGAGTTTGCCGCAGCCAAACGCTACAAGTTTCCTATAAGCGTGGCCCTGGTTGATATAGACCACTTCAAGCAGATCAACGATACCTTTTCTCATCAGGTTGGCGACGATGTGCTGCGCATCGTCGGGCAGATTCTCGAGGCGAGCTGCCGCGGCGTGGACTTTGCGGCCCGCTACGGCGGCGAGGAGTTCGCCCTGGTCTTTCCTCAGACCGACCTGCCCGGGGCCCTGATCGCCTGTGAACGGATACGGCAGCGCATCGAACAGCACAACTGGGCCGCGCTACACCCCGACCTCAAGGTCACCGTGAGCATCGGCGTGAGCAGCGACCCCAGCCTCCCCAACCACGAAAAGCTCCTGGCCGCCGCAGACGAGCAGCTCTACGCCGCAAAGCGGGCCGGGCGCAACCGGGTATGCCCTGCAGCGTAGCCACCTGGGGGGCTCGCACTGTGTGCTGGGCTGCATCCCCTGCTTTATGCTGTGGGTATGCGTCTACACCCCGAAGTCTCCCAAGCCCTGCAAACCCACCGCGCCGTCGTGGCCCTGGAGTCCACCGTCATTACCCACGGCCTGCCCCGCCCTCTGAACCTGGAGCTGGCCCGCAAGCTCGAGGCGACCGTACGAGAAGCCGGCGCAATCCCGGCCACCATCGCCATCCTGAAAGGCCAGGTGGTGGTGGGTCTGACCGCCGAGGAGCTCGAGGCCATCGCAAACGACGAGAGCGCCGACAAGGCTAGTTTATGGAACCTGGGCGCGCTGGTGGCCCAGGGCAAAAGCGCAGGCACCACGGTGGCTTCCACCACTTTCCTGGCCCACAGGGCCGGCATCCAGGTCTTTGCAACCGGCGGCATTGGCGGCGTGCACCCCCATCCCTACGACGAGTCGGCGGACTTGCTCGAGCTCTCCCGCACCCCCATTGTGGTGGTATCGGCCGGCCCCAAGAGCATCCTCGACCTTGCGGCCACCCTGGAACGCCTGGAGTCGCTGGGGGTGGCCCTGCTGGGCTATAAAACCAACCACCTGCCGGCCTTTCACAGCCCCTCGAGCCCCTATCCCCTACCCGCCCGGGTGGAGTCGCCCCTGGAAGCCGCCCGGGCCTACAAGGCCGCTCGAGCGCTGGGGTTGCCGGGGGCCAGCCTGGTGCTCAACCCCATCTCAAAGGGGCTGGACTTCGCCCAGGTACAGCGCTGGGTGGAACAGGCCACCCAGGAAGCCGCCCGGCTGGGCATCGGCGGCAAAGCCCTCACGCCGTTCTTGCTCCGGCGCATCTCCGAGCTGAGCGGGGGCCAGACCGACGAGGCCAATTTGCGCCTACTGGAAGAAAACGCCCGTCTGGCCGCCCAAATTGCGCTTGCGCTCACCCAGGAGTAGCGCCCAGGCCCGGGCGTTACTTATGTGCAGCCAGAGTTTAAGGCTTAGAATGAGGCGAAATGTGCGAGCTGGGTAAGCGGCTAAAAGAAGCCCGTGAAGCCAAAGGGCTGGATCTGGCCCAGGCAGCCGAGGTGCTCAAGGTGCGGCGGGTTATTCTGGAAGCCCTGGAAGACTGTCGTTTCGATGAGCTACCCGAACCCCCTTTGGCTCGAGGCTATCTCAAGCGCTACGCCCAACTGCTGGGTCTAGATGCGGCCCCTTTGTTGGCCCTTTACCCGATGAGTACAGCCCAGCCTGCAGCGCTGGAGAGCGCTTCCAGCCCTAAGGCGCCCACCGCCCCAAACCCTGGCTGGCTCTGGGTGGTGCCCCTGGTCATCCTGTTGCTGCTGCTGGGCTGGTGGGGCTACCGCAGCCTGTACCGCCCTGGAACCTCCACCCCCACCCCACCGGCCCCTGTCGCGCCATCCCCTCCACAGCAAATCAGCTTGCGCATCGCCACACAGCCCACCGGTGCACGGGTATACCTCGATGGCTTCTTGCTTGGACAAGCCCCCCTCGAGGCCCGTGTGGAGGCCGGCGAGCGCACCCTTCGCATCGAAGCGCCCGGCTACCAGAAGTACGAACAGGTAATCACCCTGCAAACCGATCGCAGCCTGAGCTTCACCCTGACACCTGCTCCTCCCGCGTCCAGCCCCTCGCCCTCCCCCAATCCCACCACTTCTGCGCCCGCCACGGGCCTGACGCTACGGTTTGAGGGCACCAGCTGGATCCGCGTTACCGATGGGCGCACAGGCCGGCAGCTCTACGAGGGCACCGTAGCCGCCGGTACTCAGCTCAGCTACCCCCTGCCGGTGGTGGTGCGGGTCGGCAACGCCGGGGTGGTGCGGGCCATCGTCAACGGCCAAGACCGGGGCCGCATGGGCAATGCGGGGCAGGTGGTCACCCAGCGCTTTGGACAGTAGCTCGAGCTCCAGCGCAAAGCTGTGTGATCCATACCCAAACCCCACAAACCTGCTATACTCGGGACTGTTGTCGCGCCATCGGGCGCACAGGAGAGGAAATGGCAGGCAAGGTCGGGTTTGTCAGTCTGGGCTGTCCTAAGGCCCTGGTGGATTCGGAGCAGATTCTCTCGCGCCTGCGGGCCCAGGGATACGAAACCTCGCCCACCTACCAGGAGGCCGATGTGGTGGTAGTCAACACCTGCGGCTTCATCACCCCGGCGGTAGAGGAGTCGCTTACCGCCATCGGCGAGGCCCTGTCGGAGAACGGCAAGGTGATTGTAACCGGCTGCCTGGGGGCCCGGCCCGAGGTCATCCAGCAGGCCCACCCGCAGGTGCTCGAGGTCACCGGCCCCGGCGAGGTAGACCGGGTCTTGGCTGCCGTACAGCGGGTGGTTCCCCTGGAGCAGAATCCCTTTACGGCCCTGGTTCCCCCGCAGGTCAAGCTGACCCCCCGCCACTACGCCTACCTGAAGATTGCGGAAGGCTGCAACCACAAGTGCAGCTTCTGCATCATCCCCAAGCTGCGCGGCCTGCAACAAAGCCGCGACGCCGCCGAGATTCTCTTCGAGGCCACCCGGCTGGTGGGCACCGGCACCAAGGAGTTGCTGGTAATCGCCCAGGACACCTCGGCCTATGGGGTGGATATCCGCCACCGCACCTCCGACTATGCAGGCAAGCAGGTACGGGCCCACCTGGTGGATCTGGTCAACGAGCTGGCCGGGCTGGGGGCCTGGCTGCGGCTGCACTACGTCTACCCCTACCCCCACGTGCGCGACCTCATCCCCCTGATGGCCGAGGGCAAGCTGCTGCCCTACCTGGATGTGCCGCTCCAGCACGCCAGCCCCAGGGTTCTGCGGGCCATGCGCCGCCCCGGGGGGGCTGAAAGCCACCTCAAAACCATCCAGGAATGGCGCGCCATCGCCCCCGACCTGGCGATTCGCTCGAGCTTTATCGTGGGCTTCCCCGGCGAAACCGAGGAAGACTTTGAGCTGCTACTGGACTTTATCGCCGAGGCCCGGCTCGACCGGGTGGGCTGCTTCACCTACTCCGAGGTGGAAGGGGCCGACGCCAACAGCCTGCCGGGGGCTGTCCCGCAGGAGGTCAAAGAGGAGCGCCGGGCCCGCCTGATGGCCCTGCAGCAGCAGATTAGCCTGGAAAAGAACCAGGCCCGGCTGGGACAGACCCTCGAGGTCATCGTGGACGACTACGGCGAGCTGCCCGGCCTGGTGGTGGGCCGCTCCAGGTACGACGCCCCAGGCATCGACGGACTGGTCTACGCCGAGACCGACGGCACGGTCAAAATTGGCGACATCATCCAGGTTCGGATTACCCAGGCCGAGGCCTACGACCTGCACGGCGAGATGGTGGGCCGGGTGGCCTGGAAACCGGCGGTTCCGGTGATTAAAAACGTAGCTACGGAAACAATTCAGGTGTAAGCTAGTGCCTGTTTGGGTTATGAAGTCTTATCAAGTCGGCCTGGGCTTGGACTTTCTACAAGATCAGAGGTACTGGTCCACCCCCTGGGCGGGGAATGCGCACCTCCCACGCCCTGGGCAGGGGGGTATATCCAAGGTTCGCCCTACACCCCAACGGAGCCAGCTATGTACATCGTAATTGCCGGCGGCGGCGAGATCGGCTCACAGATTGCTAAAGCCCTGCACACCCAGCACGACCTGGTGGTGGTGGACACCAACCCCGAGGCCAAGGAGCGCCTGGGGGGGTTGGACGTGCAGGTGGTGATTGGGAGCGTCACCGACCCCGAGATTCTGCGGGAAGCCAAGGTAGATCTGTGCGACACCTTTATCGCCACCACCAACTGGGACGAGGTCAACCTGATTGCCTGCATGCTGGCCAAGGGCCTGGGGGCCAAGGAAACCCTGTGTTTTGTGGGAAAGCAGTCCTATGTGGATATCCTGACCGACCCGCGCACGGTGGAAATTCTGGGCACCCGCATCGACCAGGTCTTCTGGCCCCAACGCTCGCTGGCCAAAGAAATTGTAGAGGTCATCCGAATCCCTGGGGCGGTGGACACCGAGGTGCTGGCCGGTGGCCGGTTGCGCTTTGTGGAGTACCAGGTGCGGGAGGGCGGCCCCTACATCGGCAAGCAGCTCGCCCTGCTGGACTGGCCTCCGGGCAGCCTGCTGGCCGGTATTTTGCGCGAGGGCCGTTTTATCGCGGCCACCGACCCCGAGTTTGCCCAGCTCGCCCTCGAGGCCGAGGATCGCATCTTCTTCATGACCACCCCCCAGGGCTTCGACGCCATCCAGGCCTGCTTCGCTCCGCGCGAACGGGTGCGCCGGGTGATGGTGGTGGGGGGCGGCAATGTGGGGTACATGGTCACCAAAGAACTGCTCAAGCACCGCCTCGAGGTCACCGTTATTGACCACAACCCCGACCGCTGCGCCTGGCTGGCCGAACACCTGCCGGGGGCGCTGGTGCTCGAGGGCGACGGCACCGACCTGGAGCTGCTGGAGTCCGAAGGCCTCGACCATGTGGACGTGATGGTAGCGGTCACCGAAAACGACGAGAAAAACCTGCTGGTCTCACTCCTGGCCAAGCAGGTTGGGGTAGCCAAGGTGATCACCCGGGTTAACCGGGGCGAGAACCGCCGCCTCTTCGAGCACGTGGGCATTGACATCCCCCTCACCCCCCGCGCCGCGGCGGTGCGCGAGGTGGTGGACTGGATCGCCCCCGACAACGTAGACCATCTGGCGCTGATCGAAGACCAGGTCGAGCTGCTGGAATTCGAGCTGCCAGCCGACTTCCGCGAAACACCCTTCGATAAGCTCCAGCTCCCCCAGGGGGCCATTGCGGTGGCCCTCGAGCGCGGTACCCGGGTCTACCTGCGCTCCCCCATGCTGGCCGTTACCGGTGGCGATAAACTCCTGGTTCTTACCGACCGGCAGGTAGCCAATGAAGTCCTGGCCCAGGTTCGCTAAAGCGCGCGCAGCCAACCCCATCCCGGTCGCCACCTATATGACCGGCACCGTCTACGTCGCGCTGGGGGGCGTGATGGGCCTCCTGGGGCTGGTGGACGCGCTCCTGGGTGAGGACGCCCGAGGATTTTTTGTGGGGGCTGGCCTGGGGCTGTCACTGGGGATGCTCCTGCGCCGGCTGGGCAGCCCCCAGGCCGAGCCCCGCCGGGCCGAGGCCCTGCTGACGGTGGCCGGGCTCTGGATCATGGTGCCCCTGCTGGGGGCCATCCCCTTCTGGATCTCGGGGGGCCTTAGCTACCTGGATGCGCTGTTCGAGGCCACCTCGGGCTTCAGCACCACCGGGGCCACCATCCTGGCCGACTTCAACCAGTTCAGCTACGGGCTTTTTTTCTGGCGGAGCCTCAGCCAGTGGTTTGGCGGCATGGGGATTCTGCTGCTGTTTATCGTGGTGCTACCCCACCTGGCCCTGGCCGGGCGGCAGATGTTTTTTGCCGAGACCACCGGCGTACAAAAACAGCAGCTCACCCCCAAACTCCACCAAACCGCCAGCTACATTCTGCGGGTCTATCTGCTGCTGACCTTCGTCACCCTAGCCGCCTATCTGGTTACCGGCGTGCCTTTGTTCGAAGCCATCACCAACACCTTCTCGAGCGTCTCTGCCGGCGGCTTCAGCCCCAACCCCCAGAGTTTTGCAAGCTACACCCCGCTCACCCAGTGGATCGCGGCCGGAGTGATGTTCCTGACTGGGGTGAACCTGCTCTTGCAGTACCGGGCCATTTTTGGCCGCGAGTACACCGCCCTCCTGCGCGACCCCGAATTCCGGGCCTACGCCCTGATCGTCCTGGTGGTGGGCCTGCTGATGGCAACCGTGCTCTACGCGCGCCACGACTACGACCTCGAGCCAGCCCTGCGCCACGCCTTTTTCCAGACCACCTCCATCATCACCGGCACCGGCTTTGCCTCCGCCGACTTTGCCCAGTGGGTCATCCCGGCCCAAACCCTGCTGGTCATGCTGATGTTCATCGGGGGTAGCGCCGGCAGCGTGGGGGGCAGCATCAAAGTCATCCGTTGGCTGATTATAGGGGCCCTGGTGCGGCGGGAGCTGCAGCGGGCCCTGCACCCCCAGGCGGTACTGCCCTTGCGGGTAGGCAACAAGAACATCGGCGAGGACGTAATGCGCTCGGTGGCGGCTTTCATCACCCTGTACGTGAGCCTGTTTGCCCTGGGGGTGCTGGTGATGGGGATACTGGAGGAAGACTTCGTGGTGGCTTTTTCGGCTTCAGCCGCGGCCATTGGGAATGTGGGGCCGGGGCTGGGCGCGGTGGGGCCCATGGCCCACTACGGCGACCTGCACCCCATCTCCAAAGCCGTGATGATCTTCCAGATGTGGGCTGGGCGCATCGAGCTTATTGCAGTATTTTCGCTATTTACGCCTGAGCTTTGGCGCCGGCTCAGGGCCTGAGGAACCAACCCCATGAAAAGAAAAACAAAACCCTGGCTGATAACCAACCTGCGCTTTGCCTACTACTTCCTGGGCGTGGTCTACCTGGCCCTGGGCGCGGTCATGCTGGGGCTCGAGGTGCTCTCGCTGGCGCTGGGCGAGTCGCCCTGGGGGTTTCTTCTGGGCACCGCGGTGGGGCTTTCGCTGGGCTGGTGGTTCCGTAGCCTGGGCGACCCCAGGCACGAACCGGGACGCGCCGAGGCTCTGCTCTCCATCGCCCTGATCTGGCTGCTGGTGCCCCTGCTGGGCGCAATTCCCTTCTGGGTGGCGGGCGGCATGAACTACCTCGATGCAGTGTTCGAGGCCATGTCCGGGTTCACCACCACCGGCGCGACGGTGCTGGCCAACTTTGAGCAGTTCGGCTACAGCCTGTTTTTCTGGCGCAGCCTGATGCAGTGGTTCGGGGGCGTGGGGATTCTGGTGCTGGTGGTGGCGTTGCTGGCCCATCTGGCCGTGGCGGGCCGTCAGCTTTTCATCACCGAGAGCACCGGCATCCAGAAAGAACCCTTTACCCCCCGTTTGCGCACCGCCGCGCTGAGCATTCTCAAGGTGTATACCAGCCTCACCCTGGCGGCTGCTCTATGCTACTGGATCGCCGGGGTGCCGGCCTTTGAGGCCATCTGCAACGCTCTCACCACCCTGCCCGCCGCCGGGTTTAGTCCCAACCCGCGCAGCTTCGAGACCTACAGCCCACTGGCCCAGTGGTTCGGTACCTTGTTCATGTTCTTGGGGGGCGCGGGGTTCGTGTTGCAGTACCGGCTTTTCTTCACCCGCGACCCCCGCCCGCTCCTGAGGGATGTGGAGTTGCGGGTCTATACCCTTATTGTTCTGGTGTTTAGCACAGCACTGGCCGCCTTTCTGATAACCCACCACGCCCAGGACATGAACTATACCTGGAGCGACGCCATCCGCCATGCCTTCTTTAACGTCACCTCCATCATCACCACCACCGGCTACGCCAGCGCCGACTTTGCGCTGTGGGCTCCGGCAGCCCAGGCCATTCTGGTGGCGGCCATGTTCGTGGGGGGTTGTGCAGGCTCGGGGGCGGGTGGCATCAAGGTGATTCGCTGGCTGGTGGTGGGGGCAATTGTGCGACGGGAACTGATCCGCTCACTGCACCCCCAGGCGGTCATGACCCTGCGCCTGGGCAACAAAAGCCTGGGAGAGGACGTAATGCGCTCGGTGGCCGCTTTCATCACCCTCTACGCGGCTTTGGTAGCGGCGGGCGCGGTGCTTATCTCCCTGCTCGAAAACGACTTTGTGGTGGGTTTTACCGCCAGCGCCCAGGCGGTGGGCAACATCGGGCCGGGGCTGGGCGAGGTGGGGCCCATGGGCAGCTACGCCGGCCTCGAGCCCCTCTCCAAGCTGATCCTGATTGTTCAGATGTGGGCGGGGCGCATCGAGCTGATTCCGGTCTTCTTGCTGCTGACCCCAGAGCTGTGGCGGAAGCTTAAAGGCTAAAGCCCCGCAAGGCGGTAAACTGGGGGTATGCCCAAACCCCTTGTGATCCCCGAGTCTTTTCGCCTCGACCACACCAAAGTCCGGGCTCCGTATGTGCGGCTGGCCGGGGTGAAGGAAACCCCCAAAGGCGACCTGATCGAAAAGTACGACCTGCGCTTCGCCCAGCCCAACCAGGAGGCCCTCAGCACCGGGGCCATCCACACCCTCGAGCACCTCCTGGCCACCTATATCCGCAGCCACCTGGAAGGGGTGGTGGATATCTCACCCATGGGCTGCCGTACCGGCTTTTACCTGGTGGTGCTGGGCCAGCCGGGGCCCCAAAAGGTGCTGGAGGCTTTTAGGGCTACACTACAGGACGTGGTCAACCACACCGAGCCGGTGCCAGGGGTGAGCGAGCTCGAGTGCGGCAACTACCGCGACCACGACCCCCAAAGCGCCAAGGCCTGGGCCGAACGGCTGCTGCATAGCAACCTCCATGTGCAGGAAACCATCGAGATCGCCCAGGAGGCCTAACAAGAGCGCCTACGGCGCCAAGACCCCCTGGTTGCGGGGCTGCACGGTCGAGCTCAGCGAGGTGCCGGGCCCACCCACGGCAATGGTTCGCCCCTGGACGGTGCGGCTAAGCTGCAGGGTTACCTTTATCTGACGAATGGCTGGCGGCCCCGCGGCCACATCCACCACAGTGAAAAGAGAGCCACCGGGCGTCAGATAATCGGCCACCAAAGCCGTCGTCGCCCCACCCATGGTACTCAAGGCCCCCGCCGTGGGGGAGGTGCTACCCGATACCACCGCCGAGGGTTCTAGAAAAGCCGTGTACTGCATCAGCACCCAGCCCCCCGCGTTGGCCGGTTCGGCTGGTAAGCGGGCCAGGATGTCGTTGGCCGTATTGGCCACATAGGCCGCCCGGTGGAGGGGATAGTAAGCAAAAAAACGGTAGCAGCCGTCGGTCTGATCGGGCCTGGCAGGGCTGCAGGCAGAACCTACCCGCAAGGGGGGCAGCACCGCCGCCACGAAGTTGCTGCCCACAGTCCAGAGATTACTTCCCGAGCTCGGGTTGGTGCTTTGCCATGCTGCAGGTGCGTTAAGGGTAACAGCCTGCCCGCTGGGATATACAAACCAAGCCTCCTGGAGCCTTGAGACCAGCAATTGGTGGGCAATCTGACCATCCAGTAGCAGCTCATTACGACGATCCAGGTCGCTGGTGGTACGCAGTGTGGATACGAAAAACCCGGCAAACGCTGCCATCAAAACCCCCAGGATGGCCAGGGCCACCAGCAGTTCGACAAGGGTAATCCCAGGTTTACGCATAGGCTTCTCCTAGGGCCGGGGCAGTTCCAGGGTTAGATGGCTTAGCGCTCGCCCATTGTGCTGTATGGTCACCTGTATACGTTTGAGCGACTGGTTATAGCCTCCAGCCGGACAGATGCCCTCAGGAGGTACAACGTTGACCGGCTGTGGCGTATAGGTATTGGTCGCAGGGTTTACCGCCCCCACCGTAACGATGGCCCCATCTGGCAGGGCGATCTTGATACAGTTGGCATCGTAAGCCGCCCGGGCCGCTGAACCGTTGGTCCACTGAGCCCTAAGGGTTTCCATCACCTCTCGAGCCTGGGCGTTGGCGTTGATGCCCGATTGCGCGCTGCGGGTAGCTCCAAACATGGTCGCCACAGCCCCAGCCACAGCAGCCAGCAAAGCCCCCAACAAAACAATGGATATAAGCAACTCAACCAGGGTCACCCCGGTTGGGACGCACATTTGCTGCTTACCTACCGCTCTAATTGAAGACCACCACCTTCCCAACCAACCCCACCACACTCACAATGCTGCGGGGCATCGAGGTTGTCGTCGTGTCGCAGGGCGGATTCTGGCTGGCCAGCTTGAAGCAGAACGCAGCCCCTCCCCCCTCCAGCACCCCAAACGGCGCCCGGTAGGTTAGGGTGTTCGGCCCCCCAGCCGGCACAAAGGCCACTGTTCCAGCGGGCAGTCGCACCGTGCGACTAACCAGTGTGCCGTTGCGAACCTGGGTAATGGTAAACACGCTGCCGTCCACTTCCAACCTCACCACCACGTTGCTGTTGTAGCGCTGGGCTTCGCTGCGGGCCTGCAGCAGCGCTGTGGCCACTGAGGCCGCTGCTTCGCGCACCAGCGCCCGTTGGCGCGCCCCGTTGAGATTAACCGAGGCAATGGCCAGCAAAACACCCAGAATAGCCATCACCACCAGTATCTCAACCAGCGTGAGGCCCGATCTTCTGGGCAGGATGGGCTCGAGACGCCTGATCTGCATAACCTACTGACCAATTAAGCGCCAAAAGCCTTGGCTACCTGCCGAGCCCGCATTGCCTTGCAAAACCGTGTTAACCGTTGTGTTGAGGGTGGCATTGCTCACCTCCGGGAAGCTGGGCGGTCGGTAGGCCGGATCAAGCAGCCGCCGGTCGTAGGTGTGGTTGGAACGATACCCGCGGAAGACCCCACCCACCGTTCCACAGTTAATGGCTCCCAAGCGATTCTGGATCACACCCCCAAACACCCGAAAACTACCGCCATCCCGCAAATCAGCGGCATTGGCACAAGCATCGAAGGCGGAATTATGCCCCCGCACCTCCCCATTCTGGGCCATGACCACGCCGTCTACCAGCAAGTTGCGGTTGCTGTTGCTGGTAATAGATAGATAGCCTTGAGGATCAAGCCGCACGTCCTGACCCGCATACAAACCCAGGAGGTTGCGCGGCCACTGGCCAGGGTCAGCCGGCAGGGGATCGGGGATAGGGCTCTGGTAGCGCAGGTTTGACTGAATCAGGATGTGGTTTCTTGCAGCAATGGATAGCTGCTGGTAGCTGGCCACAGCCCGGATGTTGCTGGCCTCGCTGGCGTTATTAACATCGCTTACGCTACGCACGGCCAGGTTACCACTGCTGTAAATCACACCGTTGAAGCGTCCCCCCGGGGGCGGCCCCTGGATGGGAGGAATGGCCGACCTGGGCACCGCACTGTTGCTCAAGATAAGGCCGCCGCTGGGAAGGGTCTGAACACCTGCGCTGTTATCGGCTATCTTGCTAACCTGGCCCTGCTCATCCACCTCGTAGACCACAGTAATGGTCTGGCGTAGGGTGGGCCTGGGGTTCTGGATGATATTAGGGTCGTTCGGGTTGTTGGTCCAGTAGGTGCGGTAGCGCGGCGTTCCACCACGGGAGCAGGTGATGGTGATGGTGAAGCTCTGGGCGTGGGCCATGGAGCCCAAGTTGAAAAGGTAGTCGGCCAGTTTTTGCAGCTCAGGCAGCCATACCCCGCCGCCGCCGCCGCCGCCACCGCCACCGCCGCCGCCGCCACCGCCGCCGCCGCCACCACCGCCGCCGCCACCACCACCGGGAGGAGGGGGCGTGTAGCATTCTTGTTGCACCGCCAGGGCGTATCCAGTGACGTAGGTAGCCGTCACACTGATGCGCTGACGGCCATTTTCTACGTACACGCGAACGGTTGGCGTTCCCACATAGCGGCCGGTGTTGTTTTGCAGCACGCTGGCACTCGGCTGGGGAACCGTCGCCGGGTTGATCACCACCGTACCACCTGAAACATTTCTCCAGCCGCTAGAAGCCTGGTTGCTGGTTGAGGCCGTGAACAGACTGCTGTCGATAAAGAACCCAGCGGTATCGGTAGGGTTGCTTACCACAATCCGTCCGTTGGCATCGCGAAGCAGGTTGCCGTTATCGTCTCTGCTGGTGGTAGGGGTGCCACCGGCCGCGTTCTGCTCAAAGCGTGCAATGGCATCGCGGCCCGGCATAGGAATTGGGTTACGTTGCCAGTTCACATCGTACAGCCAGGTGCTGGCCGGGGCATCGTCAGCACAGACCACCTGCCCCCCGTTTTCGTCGCGGCACAAAAAGTTCCCCGCAGGGTTCCGCAGGCGGGCAAAACTGGGATTAATCCCAGCCAGCCCGGTGGCTGAGTCGTTTTCCGGGACGGTTGCAAACGTGCTGGTGGTGTTCCCGTCCCCCAGGTAGTAGCCTTTACCGGCCAGGCGTTGGGCTTCGGTACAGCTCTCGGCGCCCTGTTCACAACCCGCGCTGCCAAACTGCCCGCCAAAGTTGAAGGTAGCCGCGGGTACGCGCTGCTCAAAGGCCCAACGACCATTGGTAAAAGCAGGGCCATTCACGGTAAAGCCATCGCGCAGCACCACCCGGCTACCATTGGAACGCACGGTGTTGTTTACGAAAAAAGCGAAGTAGGAGAAGCTGGGGTTCTGGATGGTGACGCTGGTAACCCCCAGGCTGCCGGCCGTGGACACACCTCGAGCCACCCGGCGTTCGGCCAGCACTGTGGTCCCCTGCACGACACGGCCCGTAGCGATAATGGCATTGTTGGGATCACCAAACACCAGCACTGGCGCGCTATTTTGGATGAGAATACGGCGCGGCGTAAAATCGACCTGCACCACGTAACGGTCTTCCAGGCCATCTGACGAACCCAGCACACCCTCCGAGCCCCCCATGCCCAGGGCCAGGCGGCCCCAGTACTCTGCTGGGTTGCTCACCTGGCCGTTGTAAACAGTGTTGTCGAATAGCAAGGGATTGATGAGGATGGCCAGGCGCTCGTTGCCGACCTCAGCCGGGGAAAGGGTGGGGTCTATGGGTAAAGCCTCGCACAAGGTGCCGGTCTGCATGGTATTTAGGGTGTTCTCGAAAGCGCTCAAGGAGGGCCCAGCGGTGCTGTTGCCATAGCAGAAGCGATACAGCGCTTGCACATAAGCCGCGCGCACAGCCGCCGCGTTGCCCCCGGACAGATCTACCCTGATTCCTTTCAGGTAATTAAGGGCCATCTGGTAGCTCTGTAGCCCCCTAAGCAACCCAGACTCGGCGGCAAACTGTGCGCGGTTAGCCAGCCCCTGGTTGGTTGCCACTTGGCGGTTGCTCACGGTCAGGCTGGTGGTAATGGAAAGCAGCGAAATAACCATAATCAGAGCCACCAAGACTGTGATGACAAGTGCATTCCCAGCGGGTCTCAGCCCTATTGGTTTAATACGACCTATCTTCATAGTCCTCTCCGTTTATGCGTCTTAAGTACAGATTGGCATAAGTCACCCCAATTAAGCACCCCCCGGATAGGGGCCTCGTGTTACTTGGCATAACTGCACTGGCTGCATTTTTGGTGCAAATTTCACAATAAACTCTATACTTAGATCAAAAAGTATCTTAGAACCCCACAGGGGGCTATGGTGATGCAGCAAGCGGGCTCAGCGCGCTGGCATAGGCCGGTGGTGAATGTTAGTCTAGCCTGGTATGCCCATGGTTGCCCTGTTCGCTGCCGAGGGCCTCGAGGCCCAGGCTTTGCGCCGCTTATTGAGCCTAAAAGAGACTTTGGACGGCCCCTGGATCATTCACCAAGGATCGCTGGGGCGCTATCCCGTGGTGCTGGTGGAAACCGGGGTGGGCAAGGTGGCCGCCTCCGCCGCGGTGGCCTATGCCAAGGTTCGATTTAACCCTGCGCAGGCCTTCTGGGTAGGGGTTGCTG
The DNA here is from genome assembly GCF_000024425.1 of Meiothermus ruber DSM 1279. Taxonomy (NCBI): domain Bacteria; kingdom Thermotogati; phylum Deinococcota; class Deinococci; order Thermales; family Thermaceae; genus Meiothermus; species Meiothermus ruber. Next base: position 1,055,007 of record NC_013946.1, on the reverse strand, counting down.
GGGCTTTGAACCCCACACTCAAAACAATGGATCTCATACTGGCCCAGGACGCTGTGCAGTACGATGTGGACATCACGGCTTTCGGGCGTGCCCCAGGCGAGCTGGCCACCGGTGAGCGCTTCATCCCCGCCGACGCCGGGCTCACCTCAAAGGTGTTGCGTACTGCCCAGGCCATGGGCCTACCCATTCAACTAGGGCGAATTGCCAGCGCCGACCGCTTCCTGGCCCACCGCGGTGAGGCCGAAGAGGTGCGCCGGGTATTCGCCGCCGATGCCGTGGAGATGGAGGGGGCCGCTGCTTTGTGGACAGCCAGACGCTTGGGCTTGCCCATGGCCCTTCTGCGGGCCATTACCGACCAGGCAGGCAGCGAGGCCCCCATCGCATTCGAGACCTTTTTAGAAAGGGCCTCCGAACGTCTGGCTCAGTTAATCAGCCAGGTTCTAAGCAGTTAGGTAGGGGCCAAGCGCTTCTCGCTCTGGCAGTCAGACCCCGCAGCAATGCTCCTCTCAGGCTGGTTTGACCAGGATGCCTTTGATTAAGGCCAGTTCCGGGGGCTGCCAGGGTTTTGGGGTCAGTTACCCAAGGTATACTGAAAACACCAGATAGAGCAGATGGGGTCGGCTTGCTAGTACTCGAGGAGGAGACAGCATGGGGGGCGCATCGATAACAGAGTGGCTGGGATCAGAACAGGCAGAAGAAATACGGCACGCCAACGGTGGGCAGGTCAAATTGTTTTGCGGCAACGCCAACCGTCCCTTGGCCGAGGCGGTGGCCCGGGCCCTGGGCATCTCGCTCGGCAAGGCCACCGTAGAACGCTTCCCCGACGGCGAGGTGCAGGTGCGGCTTTTGGAGAGCATCCGCGGCGACGACGTGTATCTGCTGCAGTCCACCGCCCCTCCAGTCAACGACCACCTGATGGAACTTCTGGTGCTAGCCGACGCAGCGCGCCGCAGCAGCGCGGGGCGCATCAACGCGGTGATTCCTTATTTCGGCTACGCCCGTCAGGACAAACAGACCCAGGGGCGCGAGCCCATCACCGCGCGCCTGGTGGCGGGGCTTTTGGAGCACGTGGGCATCCACCGGGTGATCACCGTAGACCTGCACGCCCCACAGATTCAGGGCTTCTTTTATCAACCGGTGGACGAGCTCTCGGCGGTGCGGCTTTTTGCTGAGTATCTGGAGCGTCAGAACCTCACCGAAAACGCGGTGGTGGTCTCGCCCGACTCGGGGCGGGCCGAGCAGGCCCGACGGCTCTCCGAGCGCCTGAACCTGCCGCTGGCCATCCTGGCCAAACGCCGCACCGGCCCCCGCGAAACCCAGGTGAGCTATGTGATTGGGGACGTGGCGGGCAAGCGTCCCCTGATTATTGACGACATCATCTCCACCGGCGGCACCATCCGGCGCGGAGTGGAGGCCCTGCTTGCCGCGGGCGCGGCCCCGGAAGTGATTGTAATGGCCTCACACGCCGTGCTGGTGGGCAACGCCCGCGAGAACCTGGCCCACCCTGCCATCCGCGAGGTGGTTTTTACTGATACCATCGCACTTAATCCGGCCCTAGGCTATACCATCCTGCCCACCGCCCCCCTGCTAGCCCAGGCCATCCGGCGGGTGCATACCAACCAGTCGGTGAGCGTGCTCATCTAGGGAGCTCGAGTCAAGTCCAGCAGGCCCCGGCCCTGGGCCTCTTCGGGTGCACCAAGGGTGGTTGGGTTGGTGTAGTTGGCAAGAAAAGCGAGCTCGAGCGCCTCCGGGGTAAGGGGCACCAGGCTGGTGGCCTGCCGAATAACCGCCACCGCCCCACTCACAATGGGCGCGGCGAACGAGGTGCCGGTATACTCCCTCGGGCTGCCCGCAGGGCTCAGGCTCAAGACCCGCTCGCCGGGGGCCACCAGGTCTACAAAGTCGCCCTGGCCGCTAAACCCGCTCACCCGCAAGGTGCCGGAGTAATCCCCCACCGCCCCCACGCTGAACAGCCCCTTGAGCACGGCCATGGAGCGCCCCGGCTCGCGCCGCACGGAAAGCCCCCGGTTGCCGCCAAAAGAAGCCGGAAAGTGGTGCAGCACCCCGCTCTTGCTGCTGCGGATGGCCCAGTCGTTGCCCGCTGCCGCCACCACCGAGATCCCGTTTACACCACGCTTCATCAGGGCATCCTTGAGGATGATGTAGACAATCTCACTGGGGGTGTCACTGCCCAGGCTCAGGTTGAGCACCAGCTGCTCCTGGGGGTTCTTCTCTGCATAGGCCACCGCGTGGCAGATGCCCCGGATGACCGCCTCGAGCCGACACTTCCCGTCTTTGTCGCAACTCTTAATCGGCAGGATGCCGGCCCCTGGGGCGATGCCGTAGGTCGCGTGCGCGGCCAGCACCGCCGCCGCGGTGCCGTGGCCCACCACCACCCCGCCCTGGGTGTACTCGTCTTGCAGGGGGTTGGGTGTGTCTGGATTGACAAAGTCGGCCCCGCCGCTCCGCAGGGTCAAGCCGGTCAAGTTACTAACACCGGAATCCACCACCGCGATGGTGGCTCCCACCCCGGTATAGTTGCTTCCCTGCCGCGCTTTTACGGCTGTGCGGGCGTTGATGGGTTTGGTATTTGGGGAAGGGTCGGTTAGGATGGTGGGGTCGAGATCATGTCCAGAAACCGGATCAATCCCTAAAACCCCATCCACATCCACCACAGAACTCCCCCCGCTCTGCTCGAGCCGCTCGAGCAAGGCCCCGATGGAAACAGGGCTGGTCAGCCTGGCTGGGTCGCGCGCTACCCTAACCAACCTACCGGCACAGGGGCCCGATCGGCCACCCAGCGGAACCGATTTACTCCCCCCCGAAAACGGAACGACCCGCAAACCGCCATCTGCGATTTTCTGTTCGAAACCGCTATCAGGAACCGAGGGTTGAATAACGGCCAGGGCTTCGGGTTCGGGTTGTTCGAACACAGTCTGGCCCAGCACGGTGAGACTTCCGGTCACCCGGTTGGCCCCTTCCACAATTTCAAAATTCTGCGGCCCCCCCCAAAAGTTGTCGGGCACTTTGAAAATCACCACGCTGCCTGCTCCCGAAGGAGCGGGCTCAGTGCGCACTTCCAGCGGAACCTCCGCCAGCTTCGCTGCCGGGGTCGAACGCGATGTCCAGGGGATGGTTACCCTCACCTCTTCCATCCAGGTAGCCCTGCGGGGTGAGGGGTAGACAGTACCCGTAACGGGTGGCCCAGCCATCTCCCCAGTAGGGCCACAGCCAAGCAAGCTCATCAGCAAAAACATGTGAATTCCCCATCGCATCATCTACCTCCAGCCAGAGTATTTCGTCCAGTAGGTACGCGCTCAATGGCATGGGTAAATGCTTGCAGAGCTAGCCTGAACGCTCCATGAACGCCCGCAAGAGATCCTTGTGTTGTTGGGCTAGATCGTAGTTGCCTGCGTTCTCCGAGACGGCGATGGCTTCCTTCCAGACTTCAACATCGCCATCCAGTTCGGCCAAGTTACCCAGGGCCATCGCCAATACGTTGACCTCCCCGGCTTCACGTGCAGCTTGAATAGCCCGGTGATAATAAATGCGGGCACTGTCCACTTCTTTTGTAATGTGAAAAACAACGCCTATGTTGTTCTGAGCCAAAGCAGCCTGTCTTAGGTTGCCCGATTCCTGGGCAACCCGCTCGGCTTGCTGGTAACTTTCCAGCGCTTCCACAAAACGCTTTTGTCGCTCGAACTCTTTCCCAAGGTTAATCAGTATTTGGGCTTGGACTCTTGGGTTGTCTTTTGCTATCTCAAATACTTCCCGGTAGACCTGCTCAACATCTTCTCCCATTCTTGAACGCACCACAGCCAGGTTGTTCAATGCGCCCAAACGCCGGTTTTCATCCCCCAAAGCCAGCCAGAGTGCAGCCGCACGACGAAATGCAGACGCAGCATTCTGGAAATCGCCCCGGGCATGAAAAATCAAGCCCAGCGTGTTCTGCGCCTCAGCCCTGGCCTCAATTCCACCCGACAGGGCTCGCTCGGCGCAGGCCTGGGCCTCGTCGGCCCGGCCCAAACGATGGTAGAGGGTGGCTTTGAGGGCCAGGTGCTCGGGAGTATCCGGCATGAAGCGCATCACTTCCAGGGCTTCTTTGTACAGGCCTGCTCGCTCGAAGGCGCGGGCCCGCAGCAGGGTGATCTCGGGGTGGTTGGGTGCTTCCTTCAGTTCTTCGGCAGCACGCCTGGGGAAACCCCGGCAAATCAGCTCCTGGGCCCAGGTGATATAGGCCTGCTGAAGCCGGGGTAGGTCGGCATCTTCAAGCAGGGCCTTGGCGCGGCGGTAAAGCGGGAGGGCCTGTTGGGGCTTGAGCAGGCGGGCCAGCCCCAGGCTGAGTCTGGCCTCGAGGGTGGGGCGCTCGGCGATGTAGCGCTGGGCCGCCTCGCGCCCGAACACAGCCCCGCTGAGGTCAATCAGGCCGGCTGAGAGGAGGGTGTCTACGGCCTGGGCCATCTCACTGGCGCTCAGATTGAGGGCTTGCCGCACCAAAAAGAGATCTGGAGTTTCCAGCAGCGCCAAGCTCATATAGACCTGGCGGGCCTGCTCGCTTAGGCCCAGGAGGCGGGCTTCCAGTGCGGTCTGGATGGGTTCTCCCCGCAACCAGGCCCCCACCAAGGCCGGGATGCCCCCGGTGGCCTCGAGGGCACCGGGAAAACCAGCCAGTTCTTCGGCGGTGAGCGGTTCCAGCTCTACCAGCTTATCTATGGCAAAAGGCGGCGCGTCCTGACCCGCCATCACCACCCGTATGGGGGGACGCAGGCCGCGCAAACGGGTCAATATCCGCTGGCTTTCGCTATCCATCTGCTCCCAGTCGTCGAGCAAAAGGTTTTCGCGCAACTGCACTGCCCGCCGCAGCAAAGCCTCCTCGCCGCCCTGCGGGTTTTCCAGCAGGGGCTCGAGGGTGGCATAGGGCAGCCCAGACCGGGCCGGCAGGTAAAGCCAGCCCGTGCGCACCTCGAGCTCGCGCAGCAAAGCGGTTTTACCCAGCCCCGCCCCACCCCGCACCCAGGCCCAGGCCCCCTCCTCCAGGGCCAGCAGGGCCGCCAGCTCGCGCTCCCGCCCCACCAGCTCCTGGCGCAGACGGCCCCGCGCGGCCTGGCTCGAGCCCCCCAGGGTAATCCCCAGTTCCCTGGCCTCGCGCTCGAGGGTCTCGGCCAGGGGGTGCTCGCCCGCCAGCAGCAAGCGGTAGACCCTGGGCAGCTCCTCGGGCTCCAGGGGCGGCGCTCCAGCCACCCGGTAGGCCTGCTCAGCATAGCCCGCGGCCTCGGCAAAGTTGGCCTGGGTAGCCGCTTTCTCAGCCAGCACCAAGCAGGCCTGGCGCACCTCGCGGGCCAGGCGCTCGCGCACCTCGTAGACCCACTCCTCGAGCTCGCTCCCCACCTCGCCCGATCGCAACCCCTCGGCAAAGGGCCCCTTGTACAGGGCGATGCCCTCCTCCCAACGGCCCGCCCGTAGCGCGTCCTGTAAAGCCAGGGCGTCGCACTCGAGGTCTACCCAGGCCCGGCTCTCATCGCTGTAGGCCACCCCCAGCTTGCGCAGCTTAGCCAGTGCCACCGCCAGCGAGTTCAGGGGGTCGGCGGCCTCCGACCAGAACAGCTCGGCCAGAAACCGCCGGGGCTTGGGGCCCTCCAGGGCCAGGTAGGCCAGCAGCAACAGGGGCTTCTCACGCCCAAAGTTGCTCCCGGCCAGCCGCAACCCCCCCAGCGTGTGCAGCATAGCTACAGTGTACGGAACCGGAGCGCTACATGCAGCGTTACCTTTGGAAGGCTCGATCCATCCGCACACCCGTAGCCGCCGTGAAGAAAAGCGCTTCGACGCAAGCCATAACCAACTGCGGCCCACACCAGGCGCTGGGCGCTATTCAGCCTTTAGCCCCCCACCCGCTGGAGGAAGATCCGGCACAGCGTTGGGTCGAAGTGCCGCCCAGCCTGGGCTGCGATCTCGGCCAGGGCCTCTTCGGGGCGCCAGGCCCGTTTGTAGGGCCGCTGGGAGGTGAGCGCGTCGTACACGTCGGCCAGGGCAAAGATGCGGGCCAGCAAGGGGATGGCCTCCCCGGCCAGCCCGTCGGGGTAGCCCGAGCCGTCCCAGCGCTCGTGGTGATGGCGAATAACCGCTAGGGTGGCCGGGGGTAGGAAGCCCATGCGCCGGGCCATCTCCTCACCCAGAACGGTGTGGGCCTTCATCTGCTCCCACTCCTCAAGCGTCAGTTTTTCCGGCTTCTTCAGGATGCCATCGGGGATAGCGAGCTTACCCAGGTCGTGCAGATAGGCCCCCCAGCGCAGATGCGTGAGGGTTGGCTCGCTCAGGCCCATCCCCTCGGCCAGCTCCAGGGCCAGCCGCGTTACCCGCTCGGTGTGCCCGGCGGTCTCGAGGTCGCGGTACTCCAGCGCCAGACCCAGGGCCTTAAGGGCCTCTTCACGGGTGGTGCGGAGCTGTTGCAGGTTTTCCGCTTTCTCCAGGGCGTTGGCCAGCCGGCGGGCCGCGAAATTGAGCAAGGGCAGCGGATCCTCGAGGTAGGCCGTACGGAAATCCAGCAGGCTCAACACCCCCACCGTCCGCTCGGAAAAACGCACCGGTGCATAAGCAGCGCACTTGAGCCCCATCGCCACCGAAGCAGCCAGGGCCAGGGGGTGATCCGGATAGTGCGGAACGTACAGGGCTTCCCCGGTTAGCAGCACCCGGCCCCGCAGTCCGTGGCCGGGGGGGTATGTCTCATGCCAGGCCCGCTGGAGCCAGTCCTCCGAGGGCTCTCCAGCCACCATCAAAAGCCGCAGGCCTTCCGGGGCAACCTCATGAAAACAGGCCACCTGGAAGCCGCTGATGCGGTACAGGGCTTCCAGGGCCTCCTCCAGGATCTCTTTGGGGGCCTCCAATCCCTCCAGCCGGGCCGAGAGCTCGGCCAGAACCCGGAAGCGTCGGGCCTCCATCTGGGCCTGGTGCAGCGCGTCCAGGCGGGCCATGGCCGCCCCGGTGGCCTCGGCCAGGGCCACCAGAAAGTGGCGATCCTCGGGGAACAACACGCCGCCTTGCTCAGCGGTATCGGCGGATAGCACCCCCAGAATTCGCCCCTGCGCATCGCGCAGCGGAACCCCCAGGTAGGCCGCCCGGCTGGGCTTTCCAGAAAAGAAAATGGCCTGGGATGTTTGCGAGGCGTCCTCGAAGTAAAGGGGCTTCTCCTCTTCAAACACCCGCCAGGACAAGCCCATTCCCCGTTCCATCCGCCGTCCCCGCGCGACCTCGGCCAGGTAGCCCGCCGCCGCCACCACTTCCAGATAGTCCCCGTTCTCACGGTACAGCGAGAGCAGGGCGGTGGTGGCCCGGGTCTCCCGCAGCACGGCCTCCACAGCGATCTGAATCACCTCCTGGCTGTTCTGGGCCGGGCGCAGCAGGCTGTGCACCCGGGCGGTGGCCTCGAGGCGGGCGCGGTTCTCCTGTTGCCCCAGCTCCAGCGCAGCCCGCTGGGCGTAGGCCAGTACAATTTCCCGTCGCAGGTCGCGTTCGTCCTCGGGTAGCGGGGCGTCGTGCATGGCCACCAGGATGCCCAGCACCCGCCCGCCCTCACCGCGCAGAGGAACCCCAAGGTAGGCCTCCGCCCCCATTTCGGCAGCCAGCCGATCCTCCGGAAAACAGGCCGTGACCCCCCGCGGGTACTCACAGAAATTGCCAGCAAAAACATCGGCGCATGGGGTGCCTGGCAGGTCGTACTCAAAGGAGGCCCCGCCATAGACCGCTACCGCCAGGGCCCGCTCGGGCGTGATCAGTCGGTCGATAAAAGCCCAGCGCACCCCCAGGCTCTCCCCCAGGGCCCGCACCAGCGCCTCGAGGTCGCCCGGGGGCACCTGGGCCAGCCGCTCCAGCGCCCGGCGCACCCGCTGCTCGGCCACAGCCAGCCGGTGCCGCTCCAGTCCCCCCGCCAGCATCCCGGCCAGGCGCTCGAGCAGCGTTACTTCGAAGCTTGCAAAAAACTTACCCCGGCTGCCCGGCTCGGCGTAGGCCACCCCAAAATTGCCCACCGCTACACCCAGAACGCTCTGCACGCCATATAGCCTGAGGCCCGAAGCCTCCACCGGGGCGGGCTCCACTGGCGGCGAGGCCACATCCTCTATCACCAGGGGCCTCTGTTGCCGGTAGATCCAGCCTGTCCAGCCCCCAGCCTCCGGGTCAAGGCGGGCTTCAAAAAAGGAGGCCGCTTCGGCGCCCACCCCGGCCACCCCCAGCAACCGCCAGGGCCGCCGCCCCTCCGGGTGGGCCCAGATGGCCGCCCGGCCACCCCCCACCACCTGTGCCATAAGCTGGGCGAAGCCCTGGATTAGGCTCTCAGGGGCCGGTTCTTGTGCAACCAGCAAGGCCCCTTCCAGCATCAGGCGGGCTTCCAGGTTGTGCTGTGCGCGCTGCAACGCGGTGGCGCCGGCCTGGGCCAGCGCCTCCACCAGCCGGGCCTCCTGCGGGGTGTAGGGAAGGGTTGAGCGGAAAACTATCAGCACGCCCAGGGCCTCCCCATGGGATCCCGGCAGGGGGGTGACGACCTCGCTGCCGACAAGAGGGGTCGGAAACTCCGGGGGGGTGTAGACCCGGGGATCTTTCGTTGTGTCCGCTACCACCTGGGTGCCCTGGCGAAGAGCCGCCCAGGAGAGCCCCTGATCGGGCGGGATTCGCAGGCCAAGCGACCCAGCCATGGCCCCGCTGGCGGCCGCCACCCGCAGCACACCCTGTTCCAGGAGCAGCACCGCGGCCCACTCCGAAGGCAGCAGCTCCAGGGCAAGCGCCCCCAGGCGCCGGGCGGCCTCTTCGGGGTTGGCGGCCTCACCCAGGGCCTCGAGCGCCCGCAGCAGCACCTCCTGCTCTCGAGCCCGCTGGAACAGGGCCTCGCGGTTTTGCTCGTGCAGCAAGGCCAGCGATAGCTGCGCCGCAAAGGACTGCGCCAGGGGCCTGGCCGCATCGGGATCGCCCAGGCCGTACAGCCCCACAAACCCCAGTGTGGTGCCATCGGGCTTCAGAGGCAGTATGAGGGCATTCTTGAACGGAGCCAGCGCCAAAAGCCAGCCGGACATCCCCTGACCGGGAATTTCAGGCAGCAGGGCTGGCTCTCCGCTGCGCCAGGCCTGGTGGTAGAACCCCTCCCCCAGGGGCGCAAGCTGGCCCACCAGGGGCTCGAGCGCCCCCCCCACCGCCGCCACCAGGCGGTGTCCTTCCTTTTCCACCAGAGAAACCGCTACCGCCTGCGCCTTGAGGAGCCCCTGGGCCGCCTCGGCCCCAATCCGGGCCACCTCGAGCAGGCTTTTTTCCTCCAGCATAGCCCGATCCAGTTGGTGCAGGGCCTCAAGCAGCCGCTGCCGGCGGACGAGTTCCTCCTCTGCGCGGGCCCGCTCGAGCAGCAGTCCAAACAGGGGCAGTACCTCCTCGAGGGCCCGGGCCACCGGGGGTGGCCTCTCGGCAAAGAGCAGGGCCAGCGTCCCAAGCAACTCCCCACCGCCATGCAGCGGAGCCAGTATCAACCCCTGGTACCCCAGCGCCCCCCAGCCTGCGCTGGCTGGGCCGGTGGCCTCCTCGGGCAGGCGGTAGACCAGCACATGGCCAGCGGCCAGGGCCTCGGCTTCTTGTGGGGTTAGATGGGCCTCCTCCGGCGGCTCGACCCCCACCGCAGCCAGCAGGCTCAGCCCGTTTTCACGCAGCCGCAACCAGGCCCCGCAGGCATCCAGGGTCTGAACCAGGGCGCTGAGGCCCCGCCGGGCCAGGGACTGGGGGTCTCCCCCCGGCCTCAGGGCCTGGCCCAGCGCCCCTAGCAGTCTTTCGAGTATGCCCGAACTCACTGTAGTTTGCTCCACGAAATACCGGAACCGATTCGAGTTGCTGCTACCTCATGAAAAACTATAGCTGGCTGAATGTTGAGCCGATGGTGATTTGCACCAGCCTTACCTTAATGGTGGATTCAGCACAAAATCATCCAGGCGACTGGCGCAAACCACACCTGGGCCTGGAAAGCTATGCGCCGGCCGCTTCCCCTGGGTACCCTTGCAGGGCCCGCGCCAATCGGTGCACCCCCTCGACCAGCTCGGGGGGTTCGTAGTAAGCAAAACAGAGCCTGAGCGCATGGGCCAGGCGGCCCTGGCTGGAGAACCGGTGGCCGGGCTGAAAGCGCACCCCGGTCTGCAGGGCCCGTTCCAGCAAGGCCTGGCTGTTGATAGCGGGGTCTAGCTCGAGCCAGACAAAATAGCCCCCCTCCGGCCGGTAGCGGGGCCGGAGGCCGTTTTGGGACAGGGCCTCCAGCAGCACCTCCAGGCGACCCCGGTAGGTGTGGCGAAGCTTTTGCAGGTACCGTTCCTGCCAGCCCAGCTCCAGGGCGCTGCGCACGATGCTCGAGGTAAAGGGGTTGAGCCCGCCCCCGCTTACTACCATGCCGTTCTGGGTGAGCTTTTGCAGCAGCCGGGGCGCGGCCTGAATCCAGCCCAGGCGTAAACCCGGGGCCAGGATTTTGGAGAATGAGCCCAGGCTGAGCACCAACCCGGTGTCCAGGTAGCGGGCCATGGAGGGGGGCGGGGCCGCCTGGTAGCCCAGGAGTTGGTAGACCTCGTCAGCCACGATCAGGAAGCCGTGTTGCTGGCTCAGCTCCACCAGCCGCTCCCGCCGCTTTTGGCTCAGGGTCGTTCCGGTGGGGTTCTGGAAGGTGGGGATGGTGTAGAGCAGCGCCGCCCGCTGCTGGCGCAGGGCGGCCTCCAGCGCCTCCACGTCCAAGCCCTGTTCGTCGGTGGGGATGGGAACCACCTGCAGGTGATGACCCTGGAAGATGCCCAGCGACAGAAAGTAGGTGGGCTCCTCAACCAGAACCACCTGGCCGGGCCGGGTGAAGGTGGTGCAGATTAAATCCAGGGCCTGCGATACCCCGGCAGTGACGAAAAGGGTCTCGGGCGCGACGGCAAAACCGTAGTGCGCACCCAGAAAGCGGGCCAGCTCGGCCCGAAAGCGCGCGTCCCCCAGCTCCGCGCCGTACTGTAAAAACGAGGGGTCACCCTGGGATAGGCGGTGCTGCGCTGCCTGGCGGAGTTCCTCGAGCGGGAGGAGTTCCAGGCTGGGATGCCCCACCCCCAGGTCGATCACCCCTTCCGGGATGCGGGTCTGGGTCACGTCGAGCGTAGGCTTGGGTGCTTCTGGCATAAGTTTTTTAGTGGTGCAGAACCCGCTGCAAAAAGCTGCGGGTGCGCTCGTGGGTGGGGTTCTGGAAGATCACCTCGGGCGGGGCCTGCTCAAGGATCTGTCCCTGGTCCATCACCACCACCCGATCGGCCACCTCCTTGGCGAAGCCCATCTCGTGGGTGACCACCAGCATGGTCATGCCGCCCCGGGCCAGGTCGCGCATCACGTCCAGCACCTCCCCCACCATCTCGGGATCCAGCGCGCTGGTGGGCTCGTCGAAGAGCATGATCTTGGGCTCCATGGCCAGGGCCCGGGCGATGGCCACCCGCTGCTGCTGCCCACCGGAGAGCTGCCCGGGGTGTTTGTGGGCCTGGTCGGCGATGCCCACCCGCTCCAGCAGCTCCACCGCCTTCTGCTCGGCTTTGGCCCGGGGCCAGCCGCGCACCTTTTGCGGGGCCAGGGCCACGTTCTCTAGTACGGTCATGTGGGGAAAGAGGTTGAACTGCTGGAAGACCATCCCCACCTCGCGCCGCACCGCCTCGAGGTTCCGGGCCGAGCTCAGGGAGATGCCGTCCACAATCACCTCGCCCTGCTGGAAGTCCTCCAGCCGGTTGATGCAGCGAATCAGGGTGGACTTGCCCGAACCCGAGGGCCCTACGATCACCACCTTTTCGCCTGCGGCGACCTCGAGGTTCACCTCCCGCAGCACCTGCAGCTTACCGAACCATTTGTTGAGGCCCCGGATCCGGATAATAACCTCGCTCATCGGCCCTCCTTCTTGCGCAAGGCCAGCAGCGAGATGAGTTCGTAGATTAGGTTGCCCCCCAGGTAGGCGGTGATCTCCCCGGGGTCGAGGGCGGGTAGCACCTCGACCACATCGGCGGCCTTGAAGTTCAGACCCTTAAGGCCCCGCACCAATCTCAGGATCTCCCGGCTGGTGAAGCCGTCCACCTCGGGGGTGCCGGTGCCGGGGGCGTAGGCCGGATCCACCGCGTCGATGTCGATGCTGATAAAGCAGGGGGCCGGGCCCACCCGGCGGTGGATGCGCTCGAGGGTGGCCTCAAGGCCGATCTCCTGCAGCTCGTACATGGTGATGAGTTCGTAGCCCAGGTCGCGGGTGCCCTGGTAATCCTCGGGGCCGTAATTGGAGCCGCGGATGCCCACCTGAATGGAACGGTGCGGATCCACCAGGCCCTCCTCCACCGCGCGGCGGAAGGGGGTACCGTGGTTGTACTTGCGCCCAAAGTACTGGTCCAGGGTGTCCAGGTGCGCGTCGATGTGCACCAGGGCCAGCGGGCCGTGCACCTTGGCCAGGCCACGCAGCTCACCCAGGGTGACGGAGTGATCCCCCCCCATGGCGATGGGCGTGACCCCGGCCCGGGCAATCCTCTCGAACTCCGCCTCGATGCGGGCGTAGGTGTCCTCGATGTAGCCCGGTACCACCGGCACGTCGCCGTAGTCCACCCCGGAAAGGTAGTCGAATATCTTCACATCCCAGTAGGGGTTCCAGGGCCTGAGCATGATCGAGACCCGGCGGATGCCCTCGGGGCCAAAGCGGGCCCCGGGCCGGTGGGTGGTGGCATCGTCCCAGGGGATGCCCAGCACCACAAAGTCAACGTTCTCCAGGGTACGGACATGGGGCAGGCGCATGAAGGTGCGCACCCCAGCAAAGCGGGGGGACTCGAGGGAGTCGGCGGGTTGGTATCTCACGTTTTCCTCCGCTAAGGGGCCGGGCTCAGCACCCACAGCACCACCGCCCGGCTTTTGCCCGGGTTGCGCCAGGTGTGGGGCTCCTTCCCGGAAAAGGTCAGGCTATCGCCCGGGTATAAGGTGTAGCGGGTCTCGCCAATGGTGAACTCCAGGCTGCCCTCCAGCACCGTGACCACGTCGGTGTCGCTGGGAAAGCTGTAGGGCTCCTTGCCGCCATGCCCCCCCGGCTCGATCTCGGTGCGCAGAAGCATCAGCTCCCCACGGAGGCCCCGCGAGAGGATGAAGTCGCGCACCCCCCAGCCACCAAAGTGGGCGCTGGGGGCCTCTCCAGAGCGCACCAGGTTGGTGCTGGGGGGGTCGAAAAGCGACCCCGGCTGGATGTCCAGCGCCGCGCAGACCTTCAGGAGCGAGGCCACCGAGGCGGCGGTGGCGTTGCGCTCGAGGCGGCTGATAAAGGATTTGTCCAGCCCGCTGCGCTGGGCCACCTGCTCCAGGGTGAGGCCCTTAGCCAGGCGGGCCGCTCGCAGCCGCGGGCCGATGGGCACAGAAGGCGAAGGGTCGGTGCGGGGCATCTTAACGAACCTGCCAGCGGCGCTCGAGCCGCCGCGCCACAAAGCTCAGCACCAGGGTCATAGTCAGGTAGATCAGCGAGACCGCCAGGTACATCTCAAAGGGTTTGAAGGTACGGGCCGAGATGAGCTGGCCGGCACGGGTCAGCTCCACCACCGCAATCGCCGAGAGCAGCGAGGAGTTTTTGAGCAGGGTGATGCCCTCGTTGACCAGCGGGGGAATCACCCGGGTAAAGGCCTGGGGCAGGATGATGTAGCGCAGGGTTTGGGTGGGGCTGAAGCCCAGGGAAAGCGCCGCCTCCCGCTGCCCCTTGGGGATGCTCTGGATCCCCGCGCGCAGGATTTCGGCCACGTAGGCACTGGAGTTGATGCTGAAGGCAATCACCCCGGCCGCAAACTCGTTGATCTGCTGCTGGGTAAGCTGGGGAATCCCGAAGAAAATCAGGAAAATTTGCACCAGCAACGGGGTGCCGCGCAGCAGCTCGATGTAGCCCAGGGTCAGCCCCGAAAGCCAGCGCAGCGGGGACATGCGGGCCAGCGCCACCAGGGTGCCCAGGAGAATGCCAAACACCAGCGAGAGGGCGGTGATGCGCAGCGTCACCCAGGCCCCCTGGAGCAAGAACGGCAGGCTTTCGCGGATCAGACCAAAATCCATAAGGCAGGGCGCAAACTAGGGTTTACTTGAACCACTTGGCCGCCAGCTCGTCCATCTTGCCGTTCTTCTCCAGCTTCTCGATGGCCGCGTCAATGGCCCGACGCAGATCGCTGCACTCTTTGCGCAGGGCCAGCCCGGTGTCCACCTGGTTGAGCTCAGCCACGATCTTGAGGTCGGGGTACTGCTTGAGAAAGGCCCGGCCGACAAAGCGGTGCACGATGAGCGCGTCGGCCTGGCGGGTGTTCACGGCCAGGGCCGCGTCGGTGTAGAGGTTGTAGGACTTGACCTCGGCCCCCTTCACGCCGCTGGCGATTTTCTCCTGGGCGCTACCGATCTGTACCGCCACTTTCTTACCGGCGAGATCCTCGAGCTTGCTGATCCCGGTGGTCTCCTTGCGGGTGATGATCACGTTGGGGCCGGAGATATAGGGCCGGGTGAAATCCACCGACTTCTTGCGCTCCTCGGTAATGGTCAGCCCGGCGGCAATCAGGTCGATTTTTTTGGTGAGCAGCGCAGGGATTAGACCATCAAAGCTCTGCCCAATGAAGTTGACCTTAACGCCCAGCTCAGCCCCGATGAGGTTTAGCAGATCCACATCAAAGCCGATGATTTTATTGTTCTTATCGAGCGATTCAAACGGCGGGTAGTCGGGGCTGGTACCCACGGTCAAACCGTTGGCCCTCACATTAGCCAGACAGCTCTGGGCCAGGGCACCCGAAACCCCCAACAGCCCCACCAAGACCATCACAACGATCCCTTTGCGCATAGTTTCCTCCTAACTCACACCGCATCACGGCAATGACGGTGGGAGCAGTTTAACATTCATTTGACCTATGAGCAATATTTATTGCTTCATGTGCAACAACTCGCCGGGTAAGCTGTTTCGACAGTATCAGCGCATAATGCACATTCCGGTAATATCAAGCCTCAACGATACCATCGAATGTGCTAGGCCATTCATACAGGCCGGGCCCACCAGGGGTTTGCGTTTACCAGCAAGTTATTTTCCCAGAGCAAATCGACCTACTCTGAACTTTAGCGTTACCTCTGTATCTCCACCCCAACCAGAATTTCCAGCTGCAACTCCTGCGCCGATTGCACCGTAGGAATAAGGCTATACCGCTCTACCCACAGGGCAAACGGGGGGCGCTCCATGCTTTTCAAAAATTGGAACACGGAGGCAAAGCCCCCTTCCAGCACCAGTCGAGCCATAGCATCCTGGGGCTCCAGACGCACCAACCGTAGGCCTTGCTGCTCTGCCTGGCGCACCAACCAGGTGTAAACCTGGGGTAAGGCCTCTGGCTTAACAGGCGGCCTGCTTGCAGCCTGGGGTGGTGTAAAGGTGTCCAGCTCACGTTGAAGCTGGCTTACCTGCATCTGCAAGACGCGCATCCGCTCATAGCTGCCTTGCAACCACAGCAAGATTAGCCCCAAAAGCAGGCCAGGAAATAGCCAGAGCAAGCTCGTTCTCATCGCATTCTGATTACACGAGATAGATCAAATAGTGGAAGGTACAGGGCTAAAGCTACCACCAAGACCACCCCCCCAAGGATGAGGGTTAGCACCGGCTCAATGCTGCTGGAAAGCCGCTTGAGGCTATAGTCCACCTCTCGCTCGAGGTGAAAAGCAATTTCGTTGAGCATCCCCTCGAGCCGCCCTGCCTCCTCCCCCACCAAAACCATTCTGACAAAAAGAGGGAGGAAAAGGGGCTCACGGGCCAGTCCGGTAGCCAAGGCTTCCCCGCGCTGCACGGATTGCTCTACCCGGAGAATAGACTCCGCCAGGGCGGCGTTGCCCACCACTTTACGGCTTGCCTCGAGGGCCTCGGTAATCCGAATCCCTCCAGCGTATAGGGTAGCCAGGGTACGGGCAAAGCGGGCCAGTCCAGCCTTGAGCAGAATTGAACCCATTAGGGGTATGCGCAACAACCAGCCATCCATCTGCACCGCCCCCCCCGGGGTGCGCCAGTACAACCTCAGCCCGTATCCTAGCAGCAGGCTAATCAATAACAACCACCAGCCGTTCTGGCGAAAAAAGGCTGAACTGCTGAGTAGAAACTGGGTAGGCCCAGGCAGCGCCACCCCTGTTTCGCGGTATAGCTGAGCAAAAACTGGGATCACAAACACCAGCAGCACCGCCACCACCACCCCCAGCACCCCCAGCACAAAACAGGGATAAAACAAAGCGGTGCGGGTTTTCTCTTGCAGTTCATAGCTTTTGTCGAGATACTCCGCCAGGCGTTGCAGCACTACCTCCAGGCTACCGCCCAACTCCCCCGCCGCCACCAGGTGGCGCATCAAGGGTGGAAACACCTGAGGATAGTCCTCCATGGCACGGGCCAATCCCTGCCCGGCCTCAATCCGTTCCCGCAGCCCTCGCAGAGCCTCGCGCAAGGAAGGGCTACCCGCTTGCAGGCTCAGGGTGTGCAAGGCCTGCACAAGCGGCACCCCGGCCCGCACCATTGTGGCGAGCTGTTCGGTCAGAATAACCAGCTCTGGCAACGGCACCTTGCGCAAAGGTCGTTGGGGAGCCTGTGTAAGGCGCAGTGGAAAAAGCCCCATAGCCCGTATCCGCGTGCGGGCCTCCCGCAAAGAAGCGGCTTCCACAACCCCCCGGTAGATCTCTCTACCCTCGGCATCGGTGGCCTCGTAGGTGAAGCGCAGACCCATTCACACCTCCCGCCAGCCCAGGGCTCGCAAAACCTCGGAGGTGGTGGTGCGCCCATCGCGCACCGCCACCAGCGCCTTGGCCCAAAGGTCTTTATGCTGGCTGCTGGCTGCCCGCGCCTGTAGCTCGGCCAGCGATCCCCCCGAGGCAATCAGGTGGCGTGCTTCCTGATCCAGGCTATAGATCTCGTAAAGTCCCATCCGACCAGAAAACCCAGTGCCGCGACAATAGGCACAACCTTGGCCTCGATATTCATGCACCGGCGCAGCCTCGCCCCAAAGCAAGCGGGCCTCAGTAGGAGTCGGGCAGGCCTCAGCACACTGGGGACAGACCTGGCGAACCAATCGCTGTGCCACCACTCCCAGTAAGGTTGCACCCACCAAATAAGGCTCAGCCCCCATCTCGAGCAGCCGGATGGGGGTGGACAGGGCATCGTTGGCGTGCAAGGTAGCCAGCACCAGGTGCCCGGTAAGGGCCGCTCGCAGTGCCGTGTCAATGGTTGTGCGGTCGCGAATTTCTCCCACCAAGATAACATCCGGATCCTGCCGCAGCACCGAACGCAGTGCTTCACCAAAATCCAGATCGATCTTGGGTTGTACAGGAATCTGGCTGATTCCCTCGAGGGGCACCTCGACCGGATCTTCAATGGTCAGAAAACACTTCTCCGAAGTGTACAGGTGCTGCATAGCGGCGTAGAGGGTGGTGGTCTTGCCGCTGCCGGTGGGGCCGGTCACCAGCAGAATACCGCTGGTGGAACGCAGCAGCCCTTCAAAGCGCTTCAGATCCTCCGGTAGCATCCCCAGATCGGCCAACCCCCGCCGCACCGCATCGGGGTAGATAATGCGCACCGTCAGACGTTCGCCAAAAAGTGTGCCCACGCTGGCTATGCGCAGTTCATGGCGGCGATTGCCGAAGGTGTAGGTAAAGTGCCCATCCTGCGGCCGCCGCTTTTCTGCAATATCCATACCAGCCAGCACCTTGAAGCGGGCCACCAGGGGGGCCTCCAACCCCTTATCCAGCCTGTGAATCTCCTGCAAAACCCCGTCCACCCGGATACGCACCCGGACATAGCTTTCCTGGGGCTCTAAGTGCAAATCACTGGCCCGCGCACCCAGGGCCTTGCGCACCAGCTCATCGGCCAGCTCGATCGCGGGCGCTTGCTCGATGGTCAGATCGGGGCCTGGTCGAGCCTCCATTTGCACGGCACCGAGGGACTGCTGGGGTTGCAACAAATCGTCCAGTGTCTGCAAAATTTCCCGGTCAGAGGCTAGGTAAGGCACGATCTCCTTACCGGTACGAAAGCGCAGCTCATCCAGCAAAGCCAGGTCGGCAGGGTGGGCCATCGCCACGTGTAGGCGAGCCCCATCCAGGCGCAGAGGCAGCACCTGCTTCTCACGAGCAAAACGCCGATCCAGAAGGTTTAGGGCTTCCGGCTGTATTTCGACCGCCTCAAGGCTAATCAACGGCGCTCGCTGTTGATCAGCCAAAACCTGGTACAGCTCGGATTCGCGTATCCAGCCC
Organism: Meiothermus ruber DSM 1279; assembly: GCF_000024425.1. Lineage (NCBI taxonomy): Bacteria > Thermotogati > Deinococcota > Deinococci > Thermales > Thermaceae > Meiothermus > Meiothermus ruber. The sequence continues at coordinate 1,036,746 of NC_013946.1, read as the reverse complement.
TTCTGGAGCAACACCTGCCCCAATGGTTCCTGCCGCCTTTGCTGCTCCTCCAGGGCCATGGAAAGCTGCTCTGGCGTGAGCTTTCCCAGCCTAACCAGCAGCTCACCGAGCTTGAGTTTCTCCAAGTTGCACCTCCCAGGTGTAAAGACCAGCTCGAGCCCCCCCCTTTTCCTCTAGGAGCACCAGCCGGGCACCCAGGGCCTGGGCCAGCTCGAGGGGGGCATAGGGGTTCATGGCCTCTCCTTGCAAGCGCATCTGTTCGCGGCTGGCCTCAAAACGTGTAAACCAAAGGCGATCCGGGCGCGCCGATATGCTACTGAGCAGACCCTCCAGGCCCACCCCCTGGGGCGTTTCGGTTTTCGGCACAGCCACCACTGCCTGCTCAGACTTAAGCTGGTTATACAGCCGTTCTAGTCGTTGCACATTGGTTTGTAAATAGGTATGGGCCAGCAAACCCATGGTGGCAACAACCGCGCTTGCCAGCAAAATAACCTGTACCTGCCGTGACAAACCCTCCCCAATGCGCTGCGGCCTATGCCTCAGGTTCAGATAGGGTTCTCCAGTCAGAGCGTACTCCGGCATGATCTTATCCAGGCGATATACCTGCTCCACCGGTAGGCCCGGCGGGGGATCGAAGGCCTCCGGCAGACCCACCAGCCAGGCTTCTTCTATCGCTCCAACACCTCCAAACAGCCCTATAGACCGCACCACCTCATCGGCAAGGGCCGGGGAGGCTTGATCAGCAGGCAAGCTTAAATAACGAAAACCTACCAACCCACCATCTTCGAAATAAGCAATGGTATGGCTCAGGTTCTCTAAAACGAGGAAGCGGCGCGCTTTACTCAGGCTGCGTATATGCCGCCAGAAAAAAAGTGGAAGAGGTTCCAGAGCCTTTAGTCGTAGACTGCGACTCAACAGCTCGGTAACCTTCTCGGGCATGGCTGCATACAGCAGCCGGGTTTTACGCTCTTCAAAACCCAGTGGTAGGTGTGCAACCGTTAACGACTGTCCCTCCAACAGAGGGCTGCGCTCAGCCTCCGCCAGCACCGCCTCGTCCAGGGGGAAACCTGGTAGATTGGGAAACAATCCAGTGCGCAACAAAGCCAACTCTGGCCCCACGGCTAAGTAATCCAGATTGCGTGCGGCTTTCAGCAGCAACGGAAGCTTGTGCAATTGGAAACGTCCCTCGCCATCCAGGAGGCCATCCAGGATGAAGCGAGATAGCCGACGCTTATCCCATACCAACAGGTGCTCGCGGGTAAGGAAAGCCAGGCGCATAATCAACGAAGCGAGACCACCGGAGGCGCAAAAACCTGATCTTGATTATTCTGGCGCAGGGTCAGCCCTCCCCCAACAGAGTTCCAGTTCGAGGGGCAAACATCAAACAGACCCATCCGGCGCAATGCAGGGTCACTACAGAAACGCGCCAAAGGGAGGCTGGTATCTTCCAGAAGGCGCACCGGCACCCCCGATACAACCGCACAGCCACCCACCCAGGCCTGACGAAAAAGCTGGCCGCTCTGGAGCCGGTACACAACACATCCTCCAGCCACGACAAGACGTAATTCACTGGCCACAAGGCTACTAATCTGCAACGCCTCACGCATATCGCGTCCCAGCCGAGCCCGGAGTTCATCGTAGGCTATCTCGGCGCCCAAGCGCAAACGGGCCTCTCTAGAAGCCTCGCTGCCATAAAACAGCAGAGCACTAGCTGCCAGAGCCAAAAATCCGGCTAGAGCCAGTACCACTGCCAGTTCAATCAGGCGCATATAGCCTCATTCTAGGGGTTGGTCACACGAATCCGGGTCAGATGGTACGGCCCCGACCGCAGGGTGGTTACCATACGAGTGTACCCCAATCCGTTCTGCACAATACTTTCGCGGCAGACGGAAAACGTATGGTTACCTAGAAGAATGGAGGTATGGTTGGGACAGGCCGCAATGGTTGCCGGGGAGGCCTCCAGAAGGGTCTCTAATGCGGCCCCGGTTTGCAGATCCGGCTCCTGGCTGCTCTGCAAAACCTGCGACACAGCCAGCACCCCCGTAGCAGCCACGCCCATCAGCAGCAGGGCCACCACCACCTCCAACAGATTGAATCCTCGAGAGTTCACGGATCCACTACCCTCTGTTCGACCACCCCATCTGTGGCGTTGTACACCCAGCGCAGCCGCCGGGTTACCCCACCCCGCTCCTCACCCACGGCATAAATCGTCCAGCGCACCTTACCACCAGCCAGGCTGCGCGTGGCGCTGCAAGCCAAACCTCCTAAGCTGCCGCTGCTAAAACAATACCGACCCACGTAATCCGGGCTGCTAGGGGTACAGGAGCTGGAAGTGCGGCAGATCAGAATAGGCTGAGCGGCAAAAAGGGGCACAAGCGGGCTAAGCCGGATGTGGGCAACAGCCTGTTCCGCACCCCCCTCTGCCAGATACAGGGCTTGTAGTGCCTGGGTTTCTGAGGTCTTACGTGTGGCGTTCTGCCAAGTGAGCAAACCCAATGGGACAAGAAGTAGCCCTAGCAAAACCAGGGCTACTGCAAGGCTGATCAGGATATAGCCTTTGCTAGGCTTAGTTGATACCATTGCGTACGCAACGGATGGGAGTCGTAGCGTTGGTAACCAGCGTCGTGCAGGTGTCGTTGCTATAAAGCAGGGCTACCCGTTCGCCAGTGGTGGCCACAGCGTTGTTGTTATCGTAGTCCATGTAAGCGCTACCGCCATTAAACTTTAACTGGGTGTTGGCATCCAGATTGGCCACCAGCTGCGTCCAGTTGGGCGGATTGCCACCGTTCCGCGCTAGATAAATCGCGTAAGCTGAACGAATACTGGATAGGGTCGCCTCGCGTTGGGCCTGGCGGGCCTGGGTGGTCATGTCGATGTAACGGGGCACCGCCACGGCTGCCAGAACACCAATGATCACAATAACGATGGCCAACTCAATCAGGGTAAAACCATTTGTACGCATAGCTCACCTCACTTTCCCGCTCCCGAAGGCAGAAAGACTTTAATACATAATGGAACACCTCTGAAAATCGGTTGTGATATTTGACCATAACGGTAAATTCACATCTTTGCAAAAAACGTGTCCTGGCCTGAGTTTGATCAATACAACCCCACAGTAAACTCGTAAAATCGCAAATCCAAGCTCAGCCCCCCACATGCACCACCGGCCTGCGCTTTGGGTCGGGCTCGGCCTTGCGCAGCACCTCGTGGGTGAGGCTGGGGACATCACCCTCGCCGTAGAGGATGAAGTCGAGGGCTGAGCGCAGAAGGGGGCGCTCGCTCCACTCGAAATAGACATGCGGGAGCTTGCCGGTGGTGTCGCGTATATACAAGAGCAAGGCGGCAATGGCGTTGGGAATGGAGGTGCCCTGCACCCGCAGCACCTGGTGTTCCCCCACCTCCACCCCATGCACGTAGAGGGTATCGGAGAAGTCGGAGGCGTCGGGGACGGAGACCTCGAGGAAGGCCACTGGATCGCGGTTGGGCAGGTGGGTGCGCCGGTGCATCCGTTCCTGCTTTTGCGTGTACTCGAAAGGACTGCCGGAGTCGCGGTGGTTGGCAACTAGGCGAATCTCACCCAGGGCCAGCCTTCGGATGATGGCCTGGGCCTCGAGGTCGGCCTGAACCCGCTCGGCGCGCAGCTCGGTCGAGCGGAAGACGCGTGAGATCAGCGAGACCACCACAATCGCAGCGATGAAGAAGGCGGCTATCACCAGGCCATCGAGGTCGGCCAGCACCGTCACGGTAGCGGTGTAAATAAAGATGGCCGTAACCAGCCCAAAACCCAGCGCGGCCCAAAGCTGGCGCTTGGCGAGGGCGGAGAGCATGACTGCAAAGGCCGCTGAGGTCATCAGGGCCAGCACCCCGGTGGCATAGGCCCCGGCCTGGGCATTGACGTCGGCCCGAAAGATCAGGGTAACCAGCACGCAGACCCCGGTGAAGATAAGCACCAACGGACGCACCGCCCGGGCCCAGTCGGGCGCCATACCATACCGGGGCAGATACCGCGGGGTAATGTTGAGCAGCCCGGCCATGGCGCTCGCACCCGCGAACCACAGGATCAGAATGGTGGAGAGGTCGTAAAGGCTGCCAAACCACTCACCCAGGTTCTGGTGGGCCAGGAAAGCCAGGGCCCGCCCGTTGGCCGCGCCGCCCTCCTTGGTCACCTGCACCAGCCGACCGCCCGGGGTGGGGGTAACCGTCACCTCGAGGTGTATGGTGCCCTGCTTCCCCTCGAGCTGAATCCGCTCGGTAAAGCTTCCCGTGCGCTCGGGCACATGGTAGGTGTACACGTCGCCGTTGCCCAGCGGCACATCGATGGTACGGGCCTGGCCGCGCAGCTCGCGTTGGGCGGTGGTCTCGGGCCAGAATTCGCTGGGTGGAATGAGCAGGGTGGTCACCAGCGAGCTGCTGAGCAGCATCACGCTCATAATTAGGGCCGCCGTGGTGAGCAGTTTACGTGAATTGGCAATCCGTCCCACGGGGTGCTGGGGCGAATCGCCGGGCCAGCCCCGCACCAGCGGCATTACCACCACTCCGGTCTCGAAGCCGGAGAGGCCCAGGGCCAGCTTGGGAAAAACCACCAGGGCGGCCACCACCACAGCAGCGGGGGTGGCGTAGTCGAGGGCGATGCGCCCCGTCCACTCGGCCAGAAGGCCAGGGTTCTGTGCGATTAGGCTGATCCCTTGACCAATCACCACCAGGTTTAGGCCGATGTAGACGACCACCAGCACCACCGCGATGCCGATGGCCTCCTTAAAGCCGCGCAGGAAGACCGCACCCAGGAGGCCCACCAACAGGAGCGTCAGACCAATCTGGCTGTTCAGCCAGTCCGGCGCGAGGGGGTTCTCAACAATGTGCTTGGCCGCGTCCGCCGCCGAGAGGGTAATGGTGATGACAAAGCCGGTTGCCACAAAACCAATCAGGGTCAGCACCACAAACTTGCCCGTCCAGCCCTTGAGCAGGCGCTCGAGCATCGAGATTGAGCCGTCGCCGTGCGGGCTTTCCCCGGCAACCCGGCGGTACATGGGAAGGGCTCCAAACAGGGTGAGCGACACCAGCACCAGGGTGGCAATGGGCGAGAGCGCCCCCGCGGCCAGCGCTGCAATGCCGGGCTGGTAGCCCAGGGTGGAGAAGTAGTCCACCCCGGTCAGGCACATCACCCGCCACCAGGGGTGGCTCGAGTGGGCGGCGGTCGGTTGCTTGTAGTAGCCCTCAGAGGGTTTGGGAGCTCCCTCGAGCAGCCAGTGTTGTAAGCGGCTGGAAATAGGGCGGGCCGGGTGCTGCTTAACTGACATAAATCGCTACCAATCCGGTTTGTACTGAGTGCAGGCCAGCTAAAGGCTGTGCAGGTGATGAGGGGCTGCCCGCTTGGTTCTCGGTGGCAAAATGCCTTTCAAACCACTCATCCTGCCCCAGGGCTCTCAACAGCACTCACTCTCCCAGTCGATATCCTACTCCTCGCACCGTCTCGATGACATCCTCACCAAGGCGTTTGCGAAGGTTCTTGACGTACACATCTATAAGGTTGGAGTCGGCCTCGAAGCCCGGCCCCCAAATGCGCTCGAGGATCTCCTCACGGGTAAAGACCCGGCCCTTGTTGAGGGCCAGCAGCTCCAAGACCAGGTATTCCTTTGCGGTAAGGCGCACCAGCTCACCCTGTCGCCGCACCTGGCGGTGCTCCAGGGCCAGTTCGACCTGGGGTGAAATTTGCAAAACCTGCGGCTTGATCTCCCCACGCCGCCCCAGGGCCTTAAGGCGGGCCACCAACTCGGCCAGGGCAAAGGGCTTGGGCAGGTAATCGTCGCCCCACTCGAGGCCCCGCACCCGGTCGGGCAGGGCCTCGCGGGCGGTGAGGAAGAGAATGGGCTGATGAAAGCCCGACTCGCGCAAGGCCTGGGCCAGCTCAAAGCCGGCCTCCGGCCCCTCGGGCAGCATCACGTCGAATAAAAGCAGGTCAAAGGGCTGCTCCCACACCAGGGCCTCGGCTTCAGACCTGGAAGCCGCCAGGGTAACCTGGAAGCCCTGGGCCGAGAGGCTTTCCTTCAGGGTGGAGGCCAGGCTGGGCTCGTCTTCGACGATTAACAAACGCACACCTAAGCTTATCTCGGCCCCTGGATAATCGGCTAGCGGGCACATTCTTGCGATGCTAATACCATCCCCTGAAGGCAGGGTGAAGCGGATGGCCTGGCCTTAGCCGGCCGCGCCAAAAATTAAGCTGCGGTGGGTGAGGCCGCAGCTTGGGGGGAGGTAAGGCACAGCAATGGTCTGTGCGGGTTTATGTTGTTTCCCTTAGGTGAAGCCAGTATGAAATCGCATATCCGTGCGGCCAATGGCCGTAGACTGTAGCGGGCGTGTCCAGCCCCTTGAGGTGTTACCGTGGACTTTTTGTTAGCACTCTTGATCGGCACAGCAGCAGGTGTCCTATCGGGCTTTTTTGGCATTGGGGGCGGGGTCGTGGTGGTGCCTGCCCTGGTTTTGCTGCTGGGCCTGAGCCAGCTCCAGGCCACCGCCACCTCGCTGGCAGCGCTGCTACTGCCGGTGGGGATTCTGGGCGTGCTCAACTACTACCGGGTGGGGGCGGTCAACCTGCCGGTGGCGGGCCTGCTGGCACTGGGGTTGCTGGTGGGCACTTATTTTGGTTCTCGCGTGGCCCTGACGCTGCCGGAGGCCGTGCTGCGCCGGGGCTTTGCCATCCTGCTGATCCTGGTCGCACTCCAGCTTTTGCTGCGCCGCTGAAGGGGCGATGGAGTGAACGCCCAGGGGGCTAGACTTTAAAGAAAATTTTGCGGGCGTAAAACCACCAGAACACCAGCCACCAGGCCAGGATGAAGAGCAGCGTGTACGTCCACCCCCCCACCACCACCCCGCTGTGGGCCACGTGCCAGTTGAGCCAGGCCTCCTGCAGGCTGACCCGCGCTCCGTTCAGCGAGACCGTCCAGCCCTGCAACACCCAGACCTTGAACAAAATCGGCAGGATATAGGCCAGCAGCGCGTTCGACCCGAATACCAAGAACGGGAAGGCCAGCCATGTCCATCTCCTGAGGTCGAACAGCAGGTAAAACGCCCCGATCAAAAGCGTCGCCAGCCCGGCGCTAAAAAGGATGTAGGGTGGTGTCCAGAAGGCTTTGGAGAAGGGCAGCTCGAGGCTCCAGCCATACCCCAGCCCGGTCATTGCGCTGCCCAGCAAGAGGAGCTGGAGCAGCGGACGGTAGGCAGCCAGGGCTTCCCGAAAGCCAGCAGACCGGGGGCCTGGCCGCTTAACTTCCACTGGGTCCTTTCCCCCGTTTCTTAGCACCTGCGCCACCATCGCCCCCAGCAGGGCCAGCGCCGCTGTGGGTATGGTCGAAAGCAGCCCGCGCAGACCAAGGGGCTCGAGGTAGGTCCTGTTCAGGTGCAGCAACAGGTTGCGGTCTTCCTCGAAGATGCCCGGCCCCGCGCCGGGGATGGGAACAAAGCGGATGGCCGCCCAGTAGCCCACCAAAAGCCCTGCTGCGACCGCAAACAGGAAGGCAGGCCGGGGGGAGATCAGGTAAAAAAGCGCGGCCAGGCAGTAGGCCAGCGCGATGAGCTGCAAGACCCCCAGCGCGAAGACCGGGGTGCGGGCCAGGGCGCTGGTCAGGAAGAGGCCCAGCAAAAAAATCAGGCTCGTGCGCCTGAGGATGCGAAGCAGCCTGCGCCACAACGGAAGCTTTTGTTTATCGAAGCTCGAGGCCGCATACGGGATGGCCGCCCCCATGCAGAACAGGAACCACGGGAACACCAGATCGGCCAGTGTCACCCCGCCAAACGGGGCGTGCACGAGCTGGTCGGGCGTGGCCTCCTGAAGCGCGAGGTTGTTGACCAAAAGCATCAAGAAAACCGTCAAGCCCCGCAGCCCGTCCAAAGCCAGCAGCCGGGCCCCAGCTGGCGTTGCTTTATTTTTGGATTCCACCGCTATGGCGGTGCTCGGTTGGGCTATCATCATCGCCCCTTTCCCACGCTCTGCCTGCCCTTGCTCACCCACCGGAATACCCCTACCCTACCTCCGATCCACCCCCTGCACCAGCCCACCCACCGTGCCCAGCCGGTAGCCCTGCTGTCCTGCCAAAGCCAGAAAGCGCGGCAGCACCGCGATGGTCTGGAGCACGTTGTCGTGCAACAGCACGATACCACCGGGGCGCAGCCGCCGCAGCAACCGGGCCTCGAGGGGGCCCTGCCCGATGTTGTCGAAGTCGCCTGGATCGTCCGTCCAGAAGACCACCGTCATGTTTAGCCGTCGCATCACCTCGAGCACCGTGGGTGAGAAGCGACCCCCGGGCGGGCGAAAGTAGACGATGGGCTTGCCGGTGATGGCCTGAAGCACCTGGTTGGCCTGGACGATCTCGGCGGTCACACTGGCCTCGTCGAGGCCGTTGAGGCGGACATGGTGGTAGGTGTGGTTGGCGACCTCGTGCCCTTGCTGCACCATATCCCGTACGAAGTAGGGGTAGGCCTCGGCGTTGCGGCCAATGCAGAAGAAGGTGGCCCGCACACCCGCCCGGCGCAGGGTGTCGAGGAGCAGCGGCTCGAACAGGGGGTGGGGCGCATCGTCGAAGGTCAGGGCCACCACGCGCTGCCTGGGGTCGCCGTGAAAAAGGCGGTTGCCCACCACCCCGCCCTGCTGGCTGGCCACGGTCTGCTCGAGCTGCTGGGCGCGGAGCTGGGCCCGGGTGCCCTGGAACTGGGGGGTGAGCTCGAGCTCGTCGGTTACGGGCGCGGGTGGGCCATAAAAAGCGTCCTGCGGCTTGATCCAGAGGTGGTCAAACTGCAAAAAGTTGCTCAGGTTCAGGCGCAAAAACTCGTTGAGCCTGGCCCGCGAGACCGAAGCGGTAAAACGGGGCAAGGGGCCTCCAAAGCCCGCGTACTCCCTCCGGCTATAAATCGAGACATCCACATAGCTCAGGGAGGGCCGGGCCGCAAAGGTCTCGGCCACCACCCGCTGGGCCTTGGTGAGCATAAAGCTAGGGGTGGTGGAGGCCTCCGGAATCAGCACCAGGGCCTCGGCCGCTTCCACAAAACCGTTGGAGGCCCAGGCGATCCGCTCCACGAAGCGGATGGGCGGGTTGAGAACGATCTGGGGTAGTGTGGGCGCTGGCCGCTGACCGGGTGCCAGCGGCTGCATCTCGCCGGGCGGAATGGCCTGCACCGGGGGAAGCGGCGTCGGGCTGCTCGGCTGGGCCAGCACCAGCCCCAACGCCCACGGCAGTAAGCATACCCAAGGCCTCATACCCTCTAGCATCGCCCAGCAGATGAAGGGGGTCTGAAACAATTGAGGCCCCTTCCAGCTCTTCATCCCAGATTCACCCCTCCGACCTAGCCTTCTGGTCAGGGGTACTATGGAACCTATAGTTCGGGCCTCCAGCCCCCTGTGCACCTCCATCCGGCGATTTATGCAAACAACCACGACCTCGAGAAACCCTCCAACCCTATGAACCTTCGGCTGCGTCTGGCGCTCATCACCTTCAGCCTGACCCTTCTGGGCCTGGGCCTGGGCCTGCTCCTGACCTATCAGATCCTGGAGCGCAGCCGCCTGGCCGACCTCGACCGGGAGCTCAAGCTACAGGCCAGCATAGTATTGCAAGCAGCGCTTAGCGGCCAGCCCATACCCGACAGCCTGGCCGACGCGCTTTCGCAGGACAACCGCGTACAGTCAGCGCAGGTTTACCGTGGGCTACAAAAGATTTGGGAAGGCGGCACCTTCACCTCCGATCTACCTTTCGACGCAGGCATGCTGGGTCGGCAGGGCCCCAGCGAGGTGCGGGGGCTGCGAGTATACACCCTGAGCCAGGGGGATTTGAGCGTGCAGCTCAGCGAATCGCTGTGGCTGTTGCGCGAGACCCTGGAGCGCTTTGTAGAGGTCGCTGTTCCCATCGCTTTGCTGCTGGCCCTGCTCTCGGCAGGGCTGGCCTACGGGGCGGCCGGGCTGGCGGTGCGGCCCCTCGAGCGCCTCACCCGAGCGGCGGCTCGCTTTGAGCAGGGGGAGCCGGTACCGCAGATCTCCGGCCAGGACGAGGTGGCCAGCCTGGCCCGCTCCTTTGCCAGCCTGCTCGACCGGCTCAAGGATCAGCGCGAGCGGGAGCAGCAGTTTCTGGCCTACGCGGCGCACGAGCTGCGCACGCCGCTTTCGGCCTTCCGGGCCAGCCTCGAGGCCGCCGGACTTCAGGGCCAGATGGGGCCAGAGCAGCTCAGCCGCCTGCACCGCGAGGCCTTGCGGCTGGAGACCCTGGCCCAGAACCTGCTGGCCCTCTCGCGGGCCGAGAGCGGGGAGGTGCGGGGGCAGCCCCTGGATCTGGCCGACCTGGTCTCCGAGGCCTTCGACCGCTTCCAACCGCTGGCCCTGGAGCGGGGTCTGGAGCTGGGCCTCGAGGCCCAACCCGCCCCCGTCCATGCCGATCCCCGCCTGCTCGAGCAGGCCCTCAACAACCTGGTGCACAACGCCCTGCGCTACACCAGCAAAGGCAGCGTGCTGCTAAAAAGCGGCCTGGAGGAGGGCTGGGCCTGGCTCGAGGTGGCCGACACCGGCCCCGGCTTCCACAAGGACGCCCACGAGGGGCTGGGCCTGCGGGTGGCGCGGGCGGTGGCCCAGGCCCTGGATGGGGAGCTGCAGATCAAGCAGCACCAGGGGAGCCAGGTGCGGCTGCGCCTACCCCAGTACCGGCCGCACACGGGAGGGTAACAAAAATGTGGCGCCAAGTTTTGCCAGTCCTGCTACTCCTCAGCCTTGCACTCCCAGCCCATGCCCGTCCGCCTGAGGACGCCTACGCCTATGGCTCCACGGCTTTCAGCCATCTGGTGGAGGAGTCCTACCGGCTGACCGGGGCTAAAGGGCTGGAACCTTTTTATCCTTGGTTCGAGGCAGCCTACGCGCGTTACGCGGGGGAGGGTCTGCGGCAGAGCCTCGAGGCCCGCCGACGAACCTACAGCCGGCTACGGCCCTCCCAGAAAGCCGCCTTCGAGCGACAGAGCGCGATCTGGGCCTACCGCACGGTCAAAGCCCTGATCCCCCATTTCAGCCTCGAGCGCGGTTACGAGTTCGCCTACGCGGTGCGCAACGGGGAGCGGCAGTGCCTGTTGCAGTCGGTGCTCATCGCCGGGATGCTCCAGCGCATCGGGCTGAGGGCAGGCGCGGTGATGGTCTGGAAGAACCTGCACGGGCAGGTTAGCAACCTCGGACACGTGAGCACTTTGCTGCGCCTTTCCGACGGCCACGACCTGTTGGTCGACGCCTCGGAGCCCGAGCCCTTCCCCGAGCACCAGGGCCTCTTCACCTGGGACGCCGCTGTGGGCGATTACCGCTTCCTCGAGCCCCGCTTTGCGCCCGACCACGAAATTCAGGCCTATCGCCTGGTCGGCAACGGGCACGAAGCCCCGGTGGGCGAGATCGCGCCGCTCGGCCTGCGCTACCTGCAATCGCAGTTCTACTACTACCGGGGCGAACGTGCGCCCAACGGCTTCATCGGCCCTTCTACGCCTCAAGGCCTGGCGGCCTCGGCCGGCTTTTTGCAGCAGGCGGTGCGCTTAGAGCCGGGCAACCCCCTGGCGGTGTACGTGCTGGGGCTGGTCTACCGCAAGCAGGGGCAGCTCGAGGCCGCCCGCCAGCAAATCCGCGCCGGTTACCAGCTTTATGCGCGCTATGGCTTCATCCCCGATGGCCCCAAGGCCGCCTATACCTGGGCCGGTGAGTAAGGAGGTGAGCGCTACTCACCTCGAGGGCTAAAGAGCTCGTTTTGGCGCACAAAAGCCTGCATAAAGCGGGCCAGCAGCCGCATCTGGCTGGCGTGGGCCTGCAGCGCCTCGAGCTTAGCCGTACGCTCCTCGGGGCTCAGGGGCAGGCGCTGCCAGGGCAGGCCCTTGCCCCGCGGGGCGGGCTCGAGGGGCAACTGCGGGTGCAAGCCCTTGGGCAGGGGCCATTCCAGCCCGCCGTGCACAATCCAGAAGCGCAGCCGCCCGGCAGCGACCTCCTGCTGGGCCAGCAGACCCACAGCGCGGTGATCGGCGTGGGCATCCCTGGGGGAAGGGGCCAGCACCAGAGTGGGCTGCACCCGCTCGAGCACCCGTCGGAAGTCGCGCCGCAGCGACTCGCCGGTGTAGGGGGCGCCGGGCGAGAGCGCATCGGCGTAGGGCACATGGCTAACCAGGGTCAGGCGGGAGCGATAGGGCGTGCCCTGGGGATGGCGCTCGAGCAGAGCCCGCAGGCCCCGGTCGGGGTAGCCCAGAAAGATCAGGTGATCCGGGGGCACCCCCAGACGGCGGGCAGCCAGGCGGGCCTCGCCCATGCGACGCTGCCCCAGCTCGAGGGAGGCCCGGCCTTGCGGCCTGAGGGTATCCTGCAGCAGCGCGGCGTCCCACTCGAAGCCGTCCCCGCTGGTAAACCACAGCACCCAGACCTCCCCCCCGCGCTTCAGCACCTGCTGGATGGCCCCCGCACAGCACAGGCTCTCGTCGTCGGGGTGGGGCGAAAGCACCAGCAGCCGCTCCCCCGCCAGGGTCATCTGGGGCAGGCGGTTCACGGTAAGGCGATAATAAAAACCATAGCCCCGGGCCACCATGGACGGCGCATTGATCACCACCGCTGCCACCAGCAAAACTGTCAACAGCACATACCGCTTTCTGATCCACCGGCGCACGTGAGCTATTATGGATAAAATCCGTGAAGTCCGCATGGAAGACCTCGAGGCCCTCGGCCATATCGCCTACGCAACAGGCTTTTTCGGCGAGAGCGCCCGACGCTTCTTCCCCGATGCCACCCTCTTCACCGACCTCTGGGTGCGGCCCTACCTGGGCCCGGCGGGCCTGGGGAGCTTTATAGCCTTTGCCGAGGAGGCACCGGTGGGCTATATCCTGGGTGCCCGCCTCAGCGCCTACCGCCGTCACTTGCTGCACGCCCTGCCCTGGCTTTGCAGGCGGGCGCTGCGGGGCGATTATCCGCAGTTGTGGCCTTCGCTGGCCTACCTGGGGCGCCTGCTCCGCTATGCCCTACCCCACGCCCCCACCGCTGCCTATCCCGTTCAGTTGCACATCAACCTGCTGCCCGAGGGGCGGGGCCGGGGGCTGGGCCAGGCGCTTTTGCACGCCCACCTCGAGGCCCTGCGCCAGCAGGGCCTGCCCGGGGTGCAGCTTTCCACCACGCGCGAGAATGCGGCGGCGCTGCGGCTCTACGAGCGCATGGGCTTTTGCATCTGGCGCGAGGCCCGCAGCCCCCTGTGGCGCCCCTGGCTGGGGCGCGACGCGGTGCATCTGGTAATGGTCAAGGAGCTGGCATGAACGAAGCACTGATACAAACCCTGGGCGACGGCGTGACGCTGCTGTTCACCGCCTTGCGGGTGGCGGTGGTCTATGTGGGGTTGCTGCTGCTGTTGCGGCTGGCCGGCAAGCGCACCCTGGGCCAGATGACCCCCTTCGACCTGCTCACCCTGCTGCTGCTGTCCAACGCGGTACAGAACGCCATGATCGGCCCCGACAACAGCCTCACCGGCGGCTTGCTGGCCGCGGCCATCCTGCTCCTGCTCAACCGCGCGGTGGCCAGCAGCCCCCTGCGCCAGCACCTCGAGGGCCGCCCCACCCTGCTTATCCAGAACGGCCAGATCCTCCACGAGGCCCTGCGGCGCGAGGGGATCAAGCTCGAGGAGCTCGAGGCGGCTTTGCGCGAGCACGGGGTCAGCCGAACCGAGCAGGTGGCCTCGGCCGTGCTGGAGATCGACGGCACCATCTCGGTGGTGCCCTCCCAGGAGCCCACCGTACACAAGGTGCGCCACATCAAGTCGAGCCGCAACCGCTAAGTTTCAGCGCAGGCAATTCATTCTGCCTTCACGCCCTGGCCTCACAGTATCGACCGTGACCTATCTTTACCACATGTCGTGCCTGGGTCACAGAAGGAGAGGATTATGCGTCTGAAAAAGTCTCTGGGTTTGCTTTTGGCTGCACTAACCGTGGTGGGCGGCTCGCTGATGGCCTTCGCTTCCTCGGGAAGCGCAACGGCGGCTAGCAAGACCACGGTGGCCGCAAAGATCGCCCCTGTGCACATCAACACCGCCACCCTGGCGCAGCTCGAGACCCTGCCCGGCATCGGGCCCAAGCTGGCCCAGGAGATCATCAAGCACCGGCCCTACAAGAATGCCCACGACCTTCAGAGCAAGGTCAAGGGCATCAGTCCCTCACTCTGGAAGAAGATCGCTCCCCACGTGCTGTTCAACTAAGCCCGTCGGTCAGCGCCCCTTCCACGGCGTGCGAGGAGGAAACGCGTGAACCTCGGATTTCCCGAGATGGCTGTTATCCTGCTGGTGGCCCTGCTGCTCTTCGGCCCGCGCAAACTACCTGAGCTGGCCCGGGGCTTGGGGGAAGCGATTAGAGAGTTCAAGAAAGGAGCCAGCGCCATTCACGAGGAAGCAAAGCCGCTTGACCTGGGCGCACAGCAAAATCCCCGATAGGTAGAGATGGCCTTCAAGCACAGCACTCCGATCAAGCCGTCCTGTTGAGCGCCAAAAACCAATCATGGACTGCCTCGCTCGAGGCAGTCCCTTTGGTGCTGGGCCGGATCCAAAGCCCAGGCGAAAACACAATAAGCGGCTCGAGCAAAGCGCATCACAAGAAACCGGCTCTTTCGTCGGTAGAATGGCTTCATGATCGAGGGCCGCCCATGATCTCGCCGCAGTTCGACCCTTTGACCGGGGCGCTGAGCCGGGCCGCGCTGTTCCCCACCCTCGAGGCCACCCTCCACGCAGCCCAGCTGACCGGCGAGGAGACCGCCCTGCTGGTGCTGGATCTCGACCACTTCAAGAGTATCAACGACGCCTTCGGCCACCCGCGCGGCGACGCCATCCTGCGGGAGCTGGTTGAGCGCATCCAGGGCGCAATCCGTACGGGCGACCTCCTTTTTCGCTACGGTGGCGACGAGTTCGTGCTGCTGCTGCCCGGCACCGAACACACCCAGGCCGCTCTGCTGGCCGAGCGGCTTCTGAGCGTGGTTCAGTCACGGCCTTTCGCGGGCGACCCACCCCTTTCCCTAACCCTGAGCATTGGGCTGGCGACCAGCCCGGCTGGAGCCGACAGCCCCGAGACGCTTTTTGCGCGGGCCGACCAGAACCTGCTGGCTGCCAAGCGGCAGGGGCGCGCCCGGCTGGCCGAGGCCCAGGGCGCGGAGGAGGCCCCCTCCACCCGCTGGCTCGAGCGCGAGGCCGTGCAGCTCGGTTTACAACACTTCCTGCGCACCCTACCCAAACACCACCGCGGTTTGTTGCGATCGCTGGGCCCCAGCGGGGCCGGGCATACCCGCTTCCTCGAGGAAGTCCAGCGCCAGGCCCAGCTGCTGGGCTACCGCACCTTCTGGCTCACGGGCCGGCGGGCCTACGCCACCCACCCTTACGGCGCGCTGCTGGATGGAGCAGGCCTCGAGCTCACCGAGGCGGTGATCCAGCGGGGCAGCGCGGCCCTGCGGGCGCTGGAGGGGGCGGTGCTGTGGCTGGTAGATCGGCCAGCGGAGCTTGACGCGGCCAGCCGCAAGGTGATCGCCGAGCTGCTGGCCGACCCGCAGGGGCCGGTGATGGGTGTGGCTGTGGTTGAGAGCGGGATCGAGTGGCCGGTGCCCCCGCTGGTCGAGGAGCTACCGCTACCGGCCCTCTCGCTCGAGTCGGCCCGCATCCTGTTACGCAGCCGCCTGCGCTGGGAGGGCCCCGAGGCCTTCGTGCAGTGGCTCTGGCAGGCTTCGGGCGGCTGGCCCGGGCCCTTGCTGGCGCGGCTGGAGCAGGCTGAGCGCAGCGGGGTCTTGCGCATGGGCAGCAAAGGCTACAGCCTCAGCCCCGACTTTGCCCGAAGGCTCGAGGAGGCCGAGCCGCTGCCCTTGCCCGCACCGGCCCTGCCCACCCCCAAGCACAGCCTGATCGGACGCGACCGTGAGTTGCTGGAGCTCAAGCAACTGCTGGGCGAGCGCCGCCTGGTCACGCTGGTGGCCCCGGGGGGCATGGGCAAGACCCACCTGGCCATGCAGGCCGCGCTCGAGGTGGCCCACCTCTACCGCGACGGCGCCTACTTCGTGGCCCTGGCCGGCCTGGATCGGGCCCAGGACTTGCCGAGCCGGCTGGTGCAGGAGTTCGGACTCAAGGCCACGGGCGACCCCCAGGAAAGCCTGGTACAGCACTTCACAGGCCGCCAGGTGCTGTGGGTGCTGGACAACTTCGAGCACCTGCTCGAGGCGGGCGAGTTCCTGCGCGCCCTCTTACAGGCCCTGCCCGGCCTTACCCTGCTGGTGACCTCGCGCGAGCGCCTGGGGCTTTCAGAAGAATGGGTCTTGCCGCTGGAGGGGCTGGCGCTGGAGGGGGAAGGGGGTCATTCGGCAGCCCTGCGGCTGCTGCTACAGGCCATCCGACGGGTCAACCCCGGCCTGCACCTGAGCCAAAGCGAGCTCGAGGCCGCGCGTCGGATCTGCCGGGTGGTGGAGGGCCTGCCGCTGGGGCTGGAGCTGGCCGCGGCCTGGGCCAAGGTGCTTAGCCTGGGCGAGATCGCCCAGGAGATCGAGACGAACCTGGGCTTCCTGGCCTCGCCCGAGGGCGACGAGGCCCGTCCCGAGCGCCACCGCTCGCTGCAAGCGGTGTTCGAGTCGTCGTGGAAGCTACTGCACCCCGAGGAACAGCACATCCTAGCCCGGCTCTCGGTCTTCCGCGGCGGCTTCGACCGCGAGGGGGCGGCGCCGGTGGCCGGGGCTTCGGTCTCGGGCCTGCTGGGGCTGGTCAACCTCTCGCTCGTGCAGCGCGACCCCCACCACGAGGGGCGCTACCTGATGCACGAGCTGCTGCGGCAATTCGCTCTCGAGAGGCTGTCTCCAGAAGCGCTCGAGCACAGCCTGGCCGCACACGCCGAGTACTTCTGGGGCCTGGCCCAGCGGGCCGAGCCCGCCCTGCAGGGCCCTGAGCAGAGCCGCTGGGTGCGGCGCATGAAGCTCGAGTTCGATAACCTGCGGCTGGCTTTTTCCACCCTGCGCAACCTGGGCCGGGCTACCCAGGGCCAACAGATGGCTACTTGGCTCAGCCATTTCTACGCCTGGCACGGCTTCTACCGCGAAACCGCCCACTGGCACCAGGTTTTTCTGGAGATGCCTGGGCCGGTTCCCCCGGCGGTACAGGCCCGAACCCAGCAGTCGCTGGCCTTGCAGCTCAAGAACCTGGGGCTTTGGGCCCAGAGCATGGCCCTGCTGGAGCAAAGCCTCCAGACCAGCCGGGCCCTGCACGACCCCTGGCTGCTGGCCGAGGCCCTGCACATGAAAGGGCTGCTGCTGCGCGAATCGGGCGAGTTCGCGCAGGCGCTGGCAGCCTTCGAGGAAGCCCTGGCCCTCAGGCAGGAAATTGGCGACCGCTATGGCGAGTCCACCACCCTTAACGACATCGGTATCGTCCACGGGCTGCAAGGACAGGACCGCGCAGCCAGGGCCTACTTTCTGCGTAGCCTCGAGGTCAAGCGGCAAATCGGCGATGAAAAAGGCGTCGCCTACGCCCTGGGCAACCTGGCGGTGGTCAGTGAAAGCTCTGAGGAAGCCCTGCGCTGGCTGTACGAAAGCCTCGCAATCAAGCGGCGGCTCGGGGATCAGCAGGGCATCGCCAACGCCTACACCAACATCGCCGGCCGCTTGCTGCAAGGCGGGCGCCCCCTTGAGGCCTGGCCGCTGCTGATGGAAAGCCTTTTTCTCTTCCGGCAGATGGGCCAGGTGGCCTCGCTGGCCCTGGCGCTCGCAAGCTGCGCGCAGGCCCTGCTGGCCCTGCAGCAGCCGGCCCTGGCCCTGCAAATTGCAGCCTCGGTGCAGCGCTGGGATCAGCAGGCCCCAACCAAGCTACCCCCACAAACCCGGCGGAACCTCGAGGCGTACATCCAGCAGGCCCGGGAGGCCCTGGGCACCGACGAGCAGATCCCGGCCTCGAGCCTCGAGCAGGCCTACCAGCTCGCAATGGATGTCCAGCTTGCCTGACACAGCCCCCTGGTGAGTTCTACCAGCAGCCCTTGACAACCGGCCCAGCGCCGCCCATAATCGCCCAGGGCTCAAAGCCTCGAAACCCCTAAAGAAAGGAGCCGACGCACCCCAGATGGAAGACGCTGGTAGTTACAGTCCCAAGCCAAGTCCCCCTGGGGGTGCCGTGCTCCTGCCATAGGCCCGCCCGGCCAGCCTCCTTGGGGACACCGCCGAACCCAAGGAGGTTTTTTCATGCTCAGCATCCTGAAGCAGCACCTTCTAGCCAACCCCATTGGTACCTCCTTCCCACTCCCACCGTTTTGCCTGATGGTGGGCGGGGTGAGTGGGGTGGGGAAATCCGCGCTGGCCGGACAACTAGCCCAAAGGCTCGGCGCCCACCTCGAGACCACCGACCACCTGCGCGAGGCCCTGCGCACCGCCTACCCGGCGGAGTTCTACCCGGAGCTACACGCGCACTCCTACACTGCCTGGCGGCTGCTACCGCAAAATGGGCTCAAAACCCCGAAGGTCTTCCAGGGGCTACAAACCCAGGCCCGTCTGCTGGAAAAAGGCGTGCAGGCCGTAGCCAGCCGGGTGGCCCGGGAGGGCCGCTCGCTCGTGCTCGAGGGTGTTCACCTGCTGCCCGGCCACCCCATCCGGGCCGGATACCCCCTCAACGTTACGGTTTTGTTGGTGGTGCGCTCACCCCAGGAGCACCTGCGCCGCCTGAAGCAGCGCGCACAGACGACCCGGCGCGATGCCGGCGAGGCGCTGGCTCACTTCAGCCAGGTAAGGGCTTTGCAGGAGGCCCTCGAGCGCCGGGCACGCCTCCACCGCATCCCCATCATCGCCGCCGATGAACCAGGTGCCGAGGAGGCCGTGCTGGCCCTGCTCAAACACCAGAGCCAGGGAGGGCGCCCATGAGGCGGGTCTTCCCCTCCCCCGAGGTCTTGCGGCCCCGCGCACCCTTCTCGCGCTGGGATCTGGTGGTGATTCCGGGGGTCTTGGTGCTCCTGCTCCTGCTCACCCTGGCCCTGCGGGGGGCCACCGCCCCCTATGGCCCCAACACCCCCGACCTCACGGTGAGCCTGAACCCGGCCCACCTGCCCTACTACGGCCTGCGCACCCTGCTGCGGATGCTGGCCGCCCTCCTGCTCTCGCTGGCCTTTACCCTGGTCTACGCCACCATCGCCGCCAAGGTGCCGCGCACCGAGCGGGTGCTCATCCCCCTTCTGGACTTTTTGCAGTCGCTGCCCATCCTGGGCTTCCTTACCGCCACCACCGCCATCTTTTTGGGGCTGTTCCGGGGGAACCTGTTCGGCCTCGAGGCCGCCAGCATCTTCGCCATCTTTACTTCCCAGGTCTGGAACATGACCTTCAGCTTTTATGCCTCGCTGCGCACGGTGCCCAGGGAGCTGCAGGAGGCCGCGGCCATGCTCCGGCTCTCCCCCTGGCAGCGCTTCTGGAAGCTGGAGGTGCCCTTCGGCCTGCCCAACCTGGTCTGGAACGCCATGATGTCGGTCTCGGGGGGCTGGTTTTTCGTGGTGGCCTCGGAGGTGATCAGCGTGGTGGGGCGCGACCAGGATCAGTACCTGCCAGGGGTGGGGGCCTACATCGCCCTGGCCATCCAGCAGGCCGACGCCCAGGCCATGCTCTGGGCCGGGCTCACGCTGTTCTTGTTGGTGCTGCTCTACGACCAGCTCCTCTTCCGCCCGGTGGTGGCCTGGGCCGAGAAGTTCAAGTTCGAGCAGTCCGAGTCCAGCGACACCGCCCAGTCCTGGGTGCTGACCCTCCTGCAGCGGGCCCGCTTCTCCCAGCGCATCGCCCGGCTGCCC
The DNA here is from genome assembly GCF_000024425.1 of Meiothermus ruber DSM 1279. Taxonomy (NCBI): domain Bacteria; kingdom Thermotogati; phylum Deinococcota; class Deinococci; order Thermales; family Thermaceae; genus Meiothermus; species Meiothermus ruber. Next base: position 1,016,958 of record NC_013946.1, on the reverse strand, counting down.
CAACCCCTCTGGGAGTGGCTGTGGCTCAAAAGCGCCCGCGGCCACCGGCCTGGGGTGGCCCTCGAGCCGCCCCCAAAGCCACGGTTGCGTTCCCACCTGGCCGACCTGGGGTTCAACCTGCTCATTGCCCTGGGCTCGCTGGCGCTGGTGGGCGGGCTCCTGGGCTACCTGCTGGGCCCCGGCCTGGGCTTTGGGAATGGGCAGATGCTACGGCCCAACCCCAACCTCAACACCCAGCTATCGCCCGAGATCGCCCAGCGCTTCGCGGCCCTGGGCATCGCCCCCGGCGCCGACGGGAGCGTCTGGCTCTCCCAGTTGTGCGCGGCCAGCAGGGACGGACAGGCGCTGAGCAGCGGCCTCAAGGCCCTTCTGGAGACGCCAGGGGTCTGGGCCCCGGCCAACCTGGCGGCGGCCTGCCAGGCCCCGCTGGCCCCGGCGGGCAAGGTGGCCTGGCCGGAGGTGCTCGAGGTGTTCAAGCTGGGCTTCTTCACCGCCCTGCGGGTGACCTTCTTCGTGCTGCTGGTCACGCTGATCTGGCTGCCCATCGGGGTCTACGTGGGCCTGCGGCCCCGCCTCACCCAGTGGGTGCAGCCCCTGGCCCAGTTTGGCGCGGCCTTCCCGGCCAACCTGCTCTTCCCCCTCTTTGTGGTGGCCATCGCGCACTTCCGGCTCAACCCTGAGATCTGGGTCTCACCCCTGATGGTGCTGGGGGGGCAGTGGTACATCCTGTTCAACGCCATCGCGGGCAGCGCGGCCATCCCCAACGACCTCAAAGAGGCCGCCCGCCTCTATGGCCTGCGGGGGTGGAACCGCTGGCGGCGGCTGATCCTGCCGGCCATTTTCCCCGCTTTCGTAACCGGGGGCATCACCGCGACCGGGGGTAGCTGGAACGCCAGCATCGTGGCCGAGGTGGTGCAGTGGGGCGATACCACCCTGGTCGCCACCGGCCTGGGGGCCTACATCGCCCGCTGGAGCACCGGCGAGTTCAACCCCCACGTGGGGCTAGGGATGCTGGTGATGGGCCTGTGGGTGCTGGCCTACAACCGGCTGATCTGGCAGCGGCTCTACCAGTTGGCCGAGGAACGCTACCGGCTGGACTAATCCCGGAGGTATCCATGCAATCCAACCGCAAAACCTTGCTAGAGGCCAGAAACCTGACCAAAACCTTCACCACCCCCGAGGGCAAACCCTTCACCGTGCTCGAGGGCATCCACCTCGAGCTCCAGGAGGGCGAGATCGTAGCCCTCTTGGGCCGCAGCGGCTCGGGCAAGAGCACTCTTTTGCGCTGCCTGAGCGGGCTGTTGCGGCCCTCGGCAGGCGAGGTGCGCTACCGGGGCCAGCCGGTGCAGGGGCCCATGCCGGGCATGGCCATGGTCTTCCAGAGCTTTGCCCTCTTCCCCTGGCTCACCGTGCAGCAAAACGTGGAGCTGGGCCTGGAGGCAATGGGCATCCCCGCCCCCCAGCGCCGCCAGAAAGCCCTGGAGGCCATTGACCTGGTGGGGCTGGACGGCTTCGAGAAAGCCTTCCCCAAGGAGCTCTCCGGCGGCATGCGCCAGCGGGTGGGCTTTGCCCGGGCCCTGGTCACACAGCCCGAGGTGCTCTTTATGGACGAGCCCATGAGCGCCCTGGATGTGCTCACCGCCGAGACTTTGCGCCTCGAGCTTTTGAACCTCTGGCAGAGCGGGCGCCTCCCCCTCAAGGGCATCCTGCTGGTCACCCACAACATCGAGGAGGCGGTGCTGCTGGCCGACCGCATCCTGGTGCTCTCGAGCAACCCCGGCCGCATCCGGGCCGAGATAGCGGTCACCCTGGGGCATCCGCGGGAGCGCGAAGACCCCGCCTTCCAGGAGCTGGTCGAGGAGATCTACCGCATCCTGACCACCCGCCCGGCCCCCGAGCGGGCCACGCCCGAGCCCCTCACGCTGGGCCACCGCTTGCCCCAGGCCCCGGTGGGGGCCCTCGCCGGGCTCTTAGAACGGGTGGCCGAAGGCCCCGATTACGGCAAGGAAGACCTGCCCCGCCTGGCCGAGGAGATGCACCTGGAAGTAGACGACCTCTTCCCCTTGCTGGACGCCGCCGAGCTGCTGGGCCTGGCCGTGCTGCAGGCCGGCGATATCCAGCTCACCGCCGAAGGCCAGCGCTTTGTAAAGGCCGGCCTGGAGGGGCGCAAGCGCATCTTCGCCGAGCGCCTGCTCCAGCAGGTTCCTCTGGTCGGGCACATCCACCGGGTGCTAAACACGCGCCCCACCGGGCGGGCCCCCGAGGAGCGCTTCCTGCGCGAGCTGGAAGACTACATGTCCACCGAGGACGCCGAAAAGGTGCTGGCCACGGCCATCGACTGGGGGCGCTACGCCGAGCTGTTCGAGTACGACTACAACACCGGCCTGCTCTCCAGAAGCGAGGAGGTCGCCAGCCCAGCGGCTAGTTGATGCCAGGCCGGGGTGGATAGGGGAACACCCACCCCGGCCTGCGGTTCGCATTTGCCGAACCCAGCCTGGGTTCAACAAACCGGTATCATATGAAATCCTTTTGATTCATTCCCCTAACATCCCCCCGGCCACCAGTGAAATAGGGTGTAGCTCTGGATAAGCGCGGGCTGGGTTTGTAGGTAAGCGCACCGGGCTTCCACCTTGGCCCACAGCTCCTCTTCATCCTGCACCTGCCCATTGGCCACGACCGCGTCGATGAGCCCCCAGACTCGTTCTACCGGCTGCAACTCGGGCGAGTAGGATGGCAGATAACACAGCCCCAAGCCCCTGGCTGGCTCCACCCGCCCCGAGGTGTGCCAGCCAGCCTGATCCAGCACCACCAGTACCAGCTTGCCCGCCCCCGCCCCCCGTAGCCGGGCAAAGGCCTCCAACACCAACTGGAACCCCTCCACCGAGACCGAGGGCAGCAGCCAGTACTCGCTTTCCCCCGTACCCGGCCTTATGAAGGCGTACACATACAGCCAGCGATAGCGGGGCCGCTCCTGCGCTAGCGGCGTCCTCCCTCGCAAGGCCCATACCCGTCGGCGGATGGGCTTCAGCCCTATTCGGTGCTCATCAAAGCCCCACACCTCCAACTCCAGTTCAGGAAAGAGCAGCCTGAACAGGAAAACCATCAGAAAGAGCTTTTTTTGAAAGCCTCCTGCCGCTTCGCATCCGCCTCCCGGTGGCGCGGCCGGGGGCGCAGCGGGGCCAGGCCCAGGCGACGCATCCAGTACCAGGCCCGCCGCCCATCCACCGGACGTCCCAGCCTTTCAGCCAGCCACTCCGCCGCGTGGCGTATGCTCCAAAGCCCGTCCCTGGGATGGGGCTGGAGGAGGGCCTGGCGGAAGGGTTCCTGGAGTTCGGGCGGTACGAGGGGGGCCCGGCCTTTGTTCTCGTGCCGCAGATTCTTCATAGGCAGGCCCTGATTGTAGCGGTGGATCACCTGACGCACCCAGCGATCGGTATAGCCCAGATTCCTGGCTACCTCGGGGATGCTCTGACCCCTGGCCAGCAGCCAGAGAGCGTGCCAGCGGGCGCGTTCGGTCTGGTCTTGGGACTCCCGGTAGAGGGCGTGGAGGTGATCCGGATGGTGTCGCAGTTGGAGTTCCAACCGGGGGCGGCGCTGATGTTGGGCCAGTTGCATGGCTCCATTTTAGTAGAAAGAGTCTTGGAGATTTCTTATGAGTTCTCATTGATGAGGAACGGGCGGTATGCGGGAGGCTACAATAAAGCTGATGAAACGATTGCTGCTTCTCACCATGGCCGCTTTACTGCTCGGTACCAGCTGCAACAACCGCCCCGCTGCCCCGCCGCCCCCGCCGGTGATCGATCCGCCCACGGACGGGCCGCTGGTCTTCAAGTACGACGCGGCGGAGGGGTATCTGGACTACTGGTATAAGGACAATGCGTTCGGCATTGGGCTCCATACCTACGTGGAGGGCCTGGATGGCAGCTGGCGGGTCATGACCCTGCCCACCCTGCCTTACGATAACAAGGTCGCCCCCGCCTTCTACCGCGTGCAGGGCCTGGTCACCACCGAGGGCTACCTGGTGCACTACGGGCTGGACCAGACGCTCAACAAGATCTACGGCGGGCGCAAGTTCCGCTGGAAGTACCGCTTCAAGCTGCACACCCAGGAGAACCCCTGGCGCTTCGAGGCCCCCATCGGGCCGGTGGAGTTCGAGGTGCTGGAGCGGTTTCCGTGGGAGCCGGGGGTGCAGGCCGCTATCATTGATACCAGAAACCTTTTTCTTCACAACGCGATCGCCACCTCCCCCATCGGCGCGCCCCCCTTCATCGGCTGCTTGCAGGAGGACGTACCCGGCATCTTCAACGCTAAGAAGGGCATCTACATCGCTTCCTGGCACCGGGGGGTGATCCAGTGGCGGGACGAGGATGTGGACGTGACCTGGCCGGGGCCGGGGAATCCGCCGTGGAGCTATACCCGCAACTGGTACTGGATTGACGGGGAGTACGAGGCCTACGTGGCCACCAGCAACTCCAATCCGATATACATCACCAACGGCATCCAGTACAACCCCCGCTTCCCCTCCCTCTCCAACCGCACCCACGAGGTGATCCTGCTCTCCTACGCCGACGGGGTGGGGCCCTACCCCAAGTCCTGGGAGAAGCGCTACTTCCGCCTGGCCGGGCGGGGGGCGGGGGCCTTCCTGAACCCCGACGGGAGCGTGCGCTGCGAGTTCGGGGAGTGGCGGCTGGACGAGATCACCGACCCGGCGGCCATCGCCTGGTTTGATGCCTTCCGCACCAGCAGGCGCGAGCAGCCCCCCGACGGCCCCATGACCCCGCAGCAACGGGCCTGGCTCTGGCCGGCGGGGTGGTAGGAGGGGGGTTCTGAGCCCGGGCGCGGCCCGGGCTTTTGCCGGGGCGGTTCTTGCCCCCCTGTGTTCTAGGCGCCCCCTCCTTTCGCTGCGCGCCAGGGGGCTTCTTAGAGACTGTCTTAATACCCTCCCTCATGCTACAGTCACGCATGGAACTCAGAGAAAGCCGCTACCCCAGCGATCTGACCGACCAGGAATGGGCCATCCTGGCGCCCCTGATGCCTCAGCCCTCCGCCTCCCCCCATCGCCCCAGGGAGCATCCCTGGCGGGAAATCCTGAACGGCCTCTTCTACATCACCCGCGCCGGTTGCGCCTGGCGCATGATGCCCTGCGACCTGCCCCTTCCGTTGGTGGCGCAAATCTGGTTTCCTGCAACAGATACACACCACCCTGCGCGAGAAAACCCGCCGCAAAGCAGGACGCCTGCCTGAACCCAGTGCGGGGATTCTGGACAGCCAGCGCGTGAAGACCTTGGGAAAAGGGGGGTCAGGGGTATGACGCGGGCAAGAAGGTAAAGGGGCGCAAACGGCATCTGCTGGTGGATACCCAGGGGCTGTCGAAGCGGTTATCGCGTCTGTTTGTGGATGGGGGCTACAAGCGCAGGTTCGAGGAATGGGTTCGGCGCACCTTGAGCTGGACGGTGGAGGTGGTGCGCAGGCCGGATGCCAACTTCAAGACCAGCCTCGGAAGAGGACGCGGGGGCATCGGGGGTTTGTGGTGATTCCCCGCAGATGGGTGGTGGAGCGCACCTTACGCAGACAAGCGTGCCTCCGCACACGGAGGCACGTCTGCTTGGCCCTGCCTGGCTCAGTTTCAGCCGCCGGCTGAACCGGGACTATGAGCTTCTACCCGAGAGCTCAGAGACCTTCATCTACACGGCAATGATCCGGCTTATGGTCAGAAGATTGGCCTCCTAGAAAGTATTAAGACAGTCTCTCATACGCATTTCGGTAGTATCGTTCACTGTGGCAAGCCTAAACGATACTACCGAAAGGCTTTTCTACTCCCTTCGGTCGGCTTGAATCCTTCACCTTTGACTACGCAGGGCGGTGAAGGATTCAAGCAAAAGCGGTATCAGTTTATGCACACCGGAAGCTCGAAGCGCTGAGCCATGATGACTGGCCGCGGCCGAGCGCTGGAAGCAACCCCATCCGAGACCTCGAGGTAGGCCACGAACTGCTGCTTGTAACCAGGGCAGGTGCTAACCGAGGGGAAGAGTGCGGCCAGGCTGGGGATGGTAACACCGGGCAGGGTCACGTTGAGATCGCCAGGAACGTTCACGCTACCCGAACCGCCAGGCACTGCTTTCTTGGGGCCGGGATACCCCCCCACCACCTCGGCAAGGTACCAGGCGTAGTTCAGGGTCGTGTTATCGGCGTCGAAAACCGTGCCCTCCAGCACGAGGTTGGTACTACCAACGGTGGGGTTGACCGCTTTGTCTTTGGAAAAAGTCGGCAGCGGGCGGGTGATTTTAGCCAGCGGCGGCTCGTTGGTGCCGCGCGGATCGGGATCTCCCACATTCACCAGCACAAACTTTTCCACCGCCACGCCCTGGGGGTTGGTGTATTTGAAGGTAATGCGCCGCCAGCCGGGCTGGTTGCTCAGGCGCATGCGCGTGGCGCAGCCGAGGCTGGGCACTTCGTCGCCCATATCGGCGTTGGTGTCGCGGTTGCGGCTTCGCCACTCGCCGCGGGTACAGTCGGGCACGCTCAGCGATTTATCTTCCCAGACGGCCTGCAAGAACAGGTAGCGGCCCGCGGGTATGGCCTTGGCCTGTGGAAGCGTGGGGTTGAGGCTGGGCAGCGGCTGGATGATCTGGGCCAGCGGGGGGATGTCCTGCACCGTCAGGGTGGTGGTGGCGGTGGTGCTCAGGTTCAGGGAGTTGGTGGCCCTGGCCGTGAGGGTGCGGGGGCCCAGGGTAGAGAAGGTGTAGGACACGCACTTACTGCTGGTGGGGGCGGTGCCCAGGGAGCCATCCGAACTCGAGCTTATCTGCACCGGCAGTGGACCATCCTGCGGATCGAAAGCCGTGGCACAGATGTAATAGGGCCGGTTGATAAAGGGGCCGCCCTCGAAATTAACCAAACTCCCACCCCCAAAAACCACCGAGGGCGGGCCCGGCTGGGCCTGGGCGATGGTGCCCAGTTTTTCGTTGAAGATCTCGAGGTCGGTATCCAGGCGGAAGAGCCAGAGGTCGGCGTGAATGCCGATGCTGCCCTTGACCCCGGCGTCCAGCTTCCAGACCGGGTTGCCGGGCACGGTGGCGCTCAGCTCGAGGTACGCCCCCAGTTTGGCATAGGGCCCCACCAGGCCGTACAGCAACACATCCACCTTGCCGTTCATGGAGCCCGTGACCTTCAGGGTGCTGTTGGCCTGGGCGATGCCGGCCTCGAACTTTTTACTCAGGCTCGAGCAGTTCCTAAAGCCCCCCTTGTACTCAAAGCAGGCCTGCGCATTGAGTTCCTCGCTGGCCCCCAGCACCAGGTTGGCCGAGACCGTACCCTCGGCGCTGATGGTGATGTAGAGGTTGGGGACAAACACCACCGGCACCGGCCCCACCATCACAGTGATGGGCTTGAAGGTGTACTTGGCAAGCTCGTACTCCTTCTTGATGGTTTTGCCCAGGGTGGAGAAGATCTTTACGCTGGTGTTGTGCTTGATGCCAAAAGCCGCCTTGAAGTAGACCCCGTTTGGATAAACCGGAATACCCAGCGCCTTTTTCCAGGTAACACTGGCCGAAAAGCCGTTTTGTAAGTCAAAAAATACCTTGCCCTCGGCCCGCACCTGATCCAGGGTGGTGGAAAGGTTGCCGTCTTCGTCGTAGATGATTTCGTTGAAGGCAAAGTCGAGGACATTCATGGGCTGTACGCCGGGCTGGGCCTGGTAGCGGGTCTGGCCGTTGGCGAACCGAACCCCCGGAGAAAGGCCCTCAGCCTGCACCAGATCGCTGGCCCCCAGGTTCTTCTGGAAGCTGGCCTCGCCCTCGGTGATGGCCTCGGCCAGACCGGCCTCCTCGGCCTCCACCACCACCTGCTCGCTGCCCGCAGTGATTTGCTTAACCTTGAACAAAAAGCCATAGGGCGCATTGGGGCCCGGCTCGCTGGCCAGAATCTGGCCGACCTCGAGCTCCCCCAACTGTGTGCTACCCGCTTTAAAGGTCAGGGTGGCCTGGCACCGCGGACGGCTTTGGTTGGTGTACTCGAGGCACTCGTTCAGGTTGTTGATAACCAGGCCCTCGAGGCTCTCGCGGGTCTCGAGGCTCAGCACCCGGGTCTGCGGGGAAATTTTGGGCTCGATGAATGTCGGCTCCTGAGGCCCCCTCCCGCAAGCTGCAAGAATTCCTGCCAGAAACAAAGCGATTAACGTTCGCATACCCCCTCCCCTCTTGCGTGATGGAGGTAAGGGCGGAAAGTATGCAGAACCTCATCACGTACCGCAAAAAACCCAGCGCCAGGCTGTGGTACGACCACAATAAACGCGCATTACATCTTCCCCTGTTGCACCCAACCCAGGCGGCGCATAACACATACCCGGTTCAAAAAACTTACCCGCGCTGACAAGGGCTGGGTGCAACCCCGAACTTTAGGCGCTGGGAGCCTGTGGTTTCGGCCCATAAAGACGCACCTTTCTTGGGCCTGTCAGTACGTGTTGCGCTGCCTGGAAAGTGCAAGGGCAACCTTTCTGGATGAGGTATTCACACCGTTCATGGAGCGTTAAGGGGTGTTTCGTTAATCTCCGGGCGTGCTCGGTTATGGCACACTAACTGAAAAGGGGAGGAAAATATGAAAAGAACCTGGATGGGACTGCTAGGTGCGGCGGCTTTGCTCATGAGTGCGTGCGGGCCGGGCGGCGGGAGCGTAACCGGGTGCGACCCCAACGGCACGGGTGGCCTGGTGGTTAACGTGAGCGGACTGCCGGGCGGGGTGAACGCCAAGGTCAGCGTAACCGGCCCTTCGGGCTTCAATCAGAACCTCACCGGCAGCCAGACCTTCACCGCCATCGCTGCTGGCACCTACACCGTCACAGCCGATAAAGTAGCCAATACCGACCCCCTGATCCGCACCGCCTACAGCGCCAGCGTCAGCAGCAGCCCGGCCTGTGTGCGCAACGGCCAGTCCACCCCCGTGAACGTGAGCTATGCCCAGATTCCCAGCAGCAACAAGCTCTGGATGGTCAACGGCAACCCGCCCAGCGGAAGCTCGCCCTTGCTGGGCTTCACGGCCTCGCTCCTGAGCAGCACCGCCACCCAAAGCCCCAGCGTGAGCGCCGGCACCGTCAATCTGCGCGACCTCACCTTTGACAAAGACGGCAACCTCTGGGGCATCGGGGGCACCACCGCAGACCCCAACCTGGTGCGCTACCCGGCCAGCAGCCTGGGCAGTTCGGGCAGCAAGACCCGCGACCGCAGCATCAACATTGGTGGGTTTAGTTGCTCACCTGGGCCCACCCGGCTGGCCTTCGACGCCAGCGGCAACCTGTGGGTGAGCATCCCCTGCGCCAACAAGGTGGTGCGGGTAGCGGCCGGCCAGCTCGACGCCTCGGGCATGGTTACGCCGGGGGTGGAGATCACCGGCCTGAACGCGCCGGAAGGTCTGGCCTTCGACGCCAGCAGCAACCTGTGGATTGCCAATGCAGGCGCCCAGCGGGTGGTCAGGTTCAACGCCAGCCGGCTGAGTGCCTCCACCAGCGGCCCCGACCTGACCATCGAGTCTAAAACGCCTTCACCCGTCATCAACACCCTGGACGCCAACCTGCTGGCCTTCGACGCCAGCGGCAACCTGTGGGTGATGGCTTTTGGGGCCAACGTCTTATACCGGCTCACGCCCACCGACCAAAGCGGCAGCGGCAGCAAGACCCTTACCCCAGCCATCCAGGTGAGCGTTCCGGTTTCAGCTGTACTGGAGGGCATGGCCTTTGACGAGGGCGGCGGGCTGTGGATTAGCTACTCGGCAGGCACGTTTGCCCGGCTCTCCCCTGCCCAGCTAGGCACCAGCAGCACCTCGGGCAGCCCCACCAACCCCGAACGCATCATCACCAGCAGCAGCATCGGTAGCGCCGGAGGCCTGGCCCTCTACCCGGCCCCGGCGAATCTGCCGCTCTACCACAGGTTGCCCTAGGAGCGGTCACGAGAAAATCCGGCCATGCTCAGCACAAGCCAGCACAAAGGCCCCCGCTTTGCGGGGGTTGCTGGTTATTTAGCAACACTCGCATGGCATTGTTTTGCTACAGCCGAGCTAGGCAACAACCGTTCATGGGGTGTTCAACCTGGCTCTTCTACACTTCGGGCAACTTCGGGAAGCCCGAAGCCCCCTGAGGAGGAAGACCATGAAACATCTTTGGAAGTTGGCTCTGGTAAGCGTGCTTGTGCTGATAGCAGCCTGCAACGGGCAAAGGCCAAACGGAACCGCTCAGATTGTCGTAGACAATACCCTTACACCTACCCAGGCTACGATACCCGGCCCGGACGGCCCACGCCCGGTGGCCCGCATGGTGGGTGAGAGTGGTATCGCAATGGATTTTGTTCTTGGAGAGCTGATAATCAGCACCGACGACCCTGCCAAGCTCAACGCCTTCCTTAGCCGCTGGGGTGGGCAGGTGCTGAGCGAGACCGAAAAGGTGGGTGACGCACCCAAAACATATCAAGTGCGCCTCAACCCTTCCGGTGCCCAGGTGGAGGCCATACTCCAGCGGCTCAACCAGTCGCTACCAGATTTGAAGGGAAGGTTTAGCACCTCGAGCCCAGAAGCAGCCCAGCTTTTGGCAGTAGCCCTGAGCGAAGCCAACCAGGAAAAGATGACCGTCACACCTAACTTTGTGGTGCTACCTGCTGCCATTGCAGACGGCAGCACCGCCGAGGCCCCCACCCGCTCGAGCCTTTCCCCCGCCGATATTCCCTACACCCCCAACGCCTTCAACTGGACTTACATGAACCGGGGCAGCGCCCAGGACATCGGGGTGGGCGAGGCCTGGCGGCTGTTAGAGCGGGCTGGACGCTTGAGCAACCGGGTTCGCATCATGATTTTGGATGGTGGCTTCGCACTCAACAACGACTTCCCCGCCACCCGTCAGGTGGTGGGGAGCTGGAACGAGTCCAGCCTACTCCAGTGCTCCGGGGGCAACTCCTGCCCTTGGCACGGTACGCACGTCACCACCGCAGCCATGGGTCGTCCAGACAATGGCTTCGGGGTTGCTGGCCCAGCAGGCCCGGTTGGAGAGCTTTTGGCAGTTCCTTTTCAAGGAGACTTTATTGGTATCATCTCCACCCTCGAGCGCATCATTACCGCTACCCTGTTCGGGAACCCCAAGATCATCAATATGAGCTTTGGTTTTGAGCTTGACCTGGGCTGGGACATCGCAGTTAAGGTGGCTTGCTTAGGGTTGTGCCCCTCTCCCAGCGAGGTGATGGATGGCTTTGCGGTAGCAGTTTCAGCAACCGGCAAACTCCTTTTTGCTGCTGCTGGCAACGAGGGTAAGGACGTAGACAACGGTGGTGGCATCGAGGGTTCAACCCATATCCCTTGTGAACTACGCTCGGTAATCTGCGTAGGCGGGATGGCCCACGACAGCACCGCCCGCGACCTTGGCTCCAACTTCGGAACCAAGCGAGATGACAACAGCGTAGACATCTATGGGCCTTTCTGGGTATGGGCCGGCCCGGATCCTGAGAGCCCTGCCAATGAGGCCCGGCTTCGAGCAGGTACCAGCTACTCCTCTCCCTTCGTGGCCGGCGTAGCCGCGCTGGTCTGGGCTGCCAACCCCTCTTTGAGCGCCAGCCAGGTCTGGGCTATTCTGCGCGACACCGCCCATGTGGGGGGGGTGGGGGTCGGAGGCTTTGAGCGCCGGGTAAACGCTTTTGCAGCGGTCTCCAGGGCGCTGGAAGTAGGCAGCAGCGGCCCTAGCGTGGCCCTGAGCGCTGCCAGCACTGCCGACCTCAACCGCGAGTGGAGCATCACCGCCAACGTTACCGACTTTGCCGGGAACAACTGCCTCCCTGTCTTCTGCCCGCTAACCTTTGACCCAGCCCCAACCCGAACCGTTGGCAACACCGCCTATTATCGCTTCAATACTGCCGCGAGCCGCACCATACGGGTGACCACCCGCGATCTGCTGGGCCGCGAGGGCAGCGCCACGCGCGAGGTCACCGTCATCAACACCGCGCCGGTGGTTCGCATTGACGCACCCTCCAATGGCGACTCGTTCTACCAGGGCCAGACCGTCAACCTGGTCGGCACTGCCACCGACCTCAACGAAGGCCCCGACCCCGGCCCTGGCCCCATTGCGTGCCGCTGGGAGGGCAGCGCCGCCGACGGTTTCCCCCGCACCGGCTGCAACCTCTCGGTTACCTTTAGCACGACCGGCTCGCGCACCCTTACGCTTCGGGCCACCGACCCGCAGGGCCTGAGCAGCACTGCCAGTGTAACCATCAACATCACGCTCCCGCCGGCCAACCTGCCCCCCAACATTAACACCTTCGGCCCGCTGTCCCCTTCAGAACCCAACTACTCTGGCGGATTCTCCTGGAACACCACCTTTACCGCCCCCGCCAGTGCCACCGACCCCGAAGGCAACAACCCCATCACCTACATCTGGCGGGCCACCTCCTACCGCCCCGATAACGATAGCGTGGTCTGGCGCAGCAACGTGGTGCTGAGCACCTCCACCACCAGCGGCAACCTGAGCTGGACGCCGAGCACCAACAACCCCAGCAATCTGCTAGGTGATGAATCCACCTTTGGTAACGCCTGCTATAACGGCCAACTGGTGCGCCTCGAGCTGGTCGCCCGCGATTCCCTGGGCCACGAGAGCACCCGGAGTTTCGCCGCCATTCGGATATACCGCTGCATCGTAATCTAGGAGTTCACGCATGTTTTGGAGGGCCTTTCGGGGCCCTCCAGACCCATACATCCCCCCCGGGCCTTACAACAATTTTCAACCCCGCAAGGAGGCAACATGAACAAACTACTGGTTGGCATGGGAATCTTCCTTTCGACCCTGGTGCTGGCCCAGGCCGCCCAGCGAACCTATCGGCTCGTCGTCAACGGGCAGGCCCAGGCCACCCCGGCCATTGTGGTGAACGGCAAAACCTACGTACCCCTCGAGGCCCTGCAAAAAGCCGGGGCCCAGGCCAGCCTGCAGGGAGACGAGCTGCGGGTGCAGTTTATCCCGGTGGGGGCAGCAGCAGGCCCTGCTGCTCGAGGGCAAAAAGGGCGAGTGGCTCTCCAACGGCACCTGGCGGCTGCGGGTGCTGGATGTAGCGCCCGGCACCAACCCCTTCTTCGGCTCGGGGCCGGGGTATGTGGTGCGGGTGGAGGTGCGCAACCTGACCAGCGGCAAAACCTCGCTGGCTTCGATAGCTTCCAGCTTCTGGACAGCCAGGACAACAAGCTGGTCGCGGCCAGCTTTGGCGAGCAGTACACCGACATCCCCCAGGCCGACGGGGTGGTTATAAACCTGCGCTTTGGGCCCAACCCCAAGCTCGAGGCCATCGGGGCCCCCGATAAGCTGCTGGTCAACTTCCGCCCCAGCGGCGGCAGGCCCGCCCTGAAGGGTTTCCGGGTATTCCTGGCAGAGTGATACCGTTTCCGCTTGAATCCTTCACCGTTGAACGAAGTCAGAGGTGAAGGATTCAAGCCGACCGAGGGGAGTAGAAAAGCATTTCGGTAGTATCGTTTAGGCTTGCCGAAGTGAACGATACTACCGAAATGCGTATGACCCGATAAACAGCCACAGCACAAACCGGGGAGGCCGCCCCTCCCCGGCTTTTGCGCATCCCGGCCGATTATTCCTTGTTTTCCTCAGCCGCAGCGGCTGCTTTGGCTTCCGCGGCCTCCCTGGCAGCCGCCGCCCGGGCCTCAACATCCTCGGTGAGGCGCTTGCGGTCGCCCTTAATGCGGGCAGCCTTGCCGCGCAGCTCGCGCAGGTAGTACAGCTTGGCCCGGCGCACCTTACCGCGGCTCACCACCTGCACGCTTTCGATTAGGGGCGAGTTGAAAGGGAAAATGCGTTCCACGCCCTCGTTAAAGGAGATTTTGCGCACCGTAAAAGCGCTGTTGAAGCCGTTGCGCTTAATCTTGATCACCACGCCTTCGTAGGCCTGCACACGGGTGCGGTTGCCTTCGACCACCTTGTAGTTAACCCGCACGGTGTCACCCGGCTTGAACTGGGGGATATCGGTACGGGTGTACTTCTTCTCGACTACTTTCAGCAATGCGCCACGGTTCATGGTCTGACTCCTTGCTCCAGCGGAACCTACTTGTGCGCCCTTTGCCATTGCGGCCAGACTGCGGGTTCATGGATGGTTGCCCTCAAACGTATCCGCCCAGCAGATACTCGGGACAGGTCAGCAAGTTGTGATTCTAGCAGCCAGGGTACTAGTTGTCAAAGTCGCTTTCCTCGAGCCAGACCAGATCCTTGGGGGTTAGCTCGGCCCGCTCGAGCAGGTCGGGGCGGCGGGCTTTGGTGCGTTTGAGGGCCTGTTTGCGCCGCCACTCGGCAATTTTGGCATGGTGCCCCGAGGTGAGGATTTCCGGCACCGCCAGGCCCCGGAACACCGGTGGGCGGGTGTAGTGGGGGTAGTCCAGCAAGCCCGTAGAGAAGGAGTCCTGCCGGTGGCTCTCGGCCTCTTTGATGACCCCCGGCAGCAGGCGGGCCGTGGCTTCCAGGATCACCAGCGCGCCCAGCTCACCCCCCATCAAAACGTAGTCGCCGATTGAGATCTCACGAGTCACAAAGTGCTCTACGCGCGCGTCAATGCCCTCGTAGCGGCCGCACACCAGCACCAGGTGCGACTTACCGGCCAGTTCTTCAACCAGCCGCTGGGTGAGGGGCTGGCCGGCGGGGGTGAGCAGTATGACCTCGTCGGCGGAGCCGGCAGCCTCGATGGCCCGCACCACCACATCCACCCGCATCACCATACCCGCACCGCCCCCGTAGGGGGTATCGTCCACGGTTTTGTGTTTGTCCTCGGTGTAGGCCCTAATATCGCGGATATCTACTTCAATCAGGCCCTTCTGGATGGCTTTCTGGACGATAGACTCTTCTGTCCAGGGACGCACCAGATCGGGGAACAGGGTCAGGATGGTGTATTTCATAGCGCGCAGCTAATCGAGCAGCCCGGGGATGGATTCGATATAAATACCATCGGCCTCCACCTTCACGTATGGGGCCTGAAAGGGCACCATATAGGTTTTGCTCTGGGCTCGTAAAGAAGCGCCCCTGGCTTTGATGATAAGCCGTTCCTGCGCACCATCTTCGACATCCACCACTTCACCGAAGGGCTGTCCGTCTACAAAAACCGGCCGGCCTATCAGCTCGAAGTAGTAGTACTCGCCCTCTTCCAGCGGGGGTAGGTCGGCCTGATCGGCATAGACCCGCAAACCCACCAGTTGCTCGGCTTCCTGGCGGCCCTCCACGCCCGTTAGAAACAGCACGATTTCCCCGCTGTGCTCTTCAATTTCTTCGATGGCGCGGTAGCCCAGGCCCTCGAGGTAGATGCGCTCGAGGTCAAAAATCACCGGCTCTCCCCGAAACTTGAGGCCCCCCGCCATGCCGTAGGCTTTTCCGATGCGTCCAATTTCGATGCGCCGCATACCGTACGGAAGCGCTCAGCGTACTTCCACCGAAACCCGGCCCTTGGCAAACGAGCGCACCACCGTGCGGATGCTCTCGATTACGCGGCCCTGCCGGCCGATAATCCGGCCTTTGTCCTCGGGGTGGGTCTCGATGTAGTACACCAACCCTTCGCGGCCCCGGCGCTCATCCACGCGAATCGAGGCCGGGTGGTCGACCACTGCTTTTGCCAGGTACTCCACGAGGTCTTTCATAAACATTAGCCTAAAGCCTTAAGTCGAAAGCCGAAAGCCCAGGGTTTTGGGCCTTCGGCTTTTGCTGGGTTGCTATTAGGCCCCTGGGTTGGCCTGCTTGATGAGTTTTTTTACGGTATCGGTGGGCTGGGCACCCACCCCCAGCCAGTACTGAAGGCGCTCCTGGTCGATCTTCAGCCAGTCTTTGGTGGTCTTGCGCGGGTCGTAGTAGCCGATGCGCTCGATGTAGCCACCATCGCGCTTGGTACGGCTGTCCATCACCACAATGCGGTAATGGGGGTTGCCTTTGGAACCGAAACGGGACAAACGAATCTTGGTCATGTTCTACTCCTTTGTGTTGTCTGAAGCGCCCTCTGGACGCACTGTCAGTTACAGGCTTTGGTATTTCTGCCTGCAACCCAAGACCTATCTCCTGAACAAACCCCGCCCCCCTCGAGCCTGCTGCTTGGCCAGGGTTTTCAGCATCTGCTTGGTGTCCTCGAAGGTTTTGATGAGGCGGTTAACCTCCTGCACCGTCGTGCCAGAACCCGCCGCAATGCGCTTGCGGCGCGAGGCATTCAGAATGCGGGGGTCGCGGCGTTCTTTAGGGGTCATGGAGAGCACGATGGCCTCCATGCGATTAACCTGCTTTTCGTCCACCGAGAAGCCGGGGGGTAGCATTCTGGATATACCCGGTATCATGCCCAGGATCTCGGTGAAGCTGCCCATCTTGCGCATCTGGCGCATCTGGGTGATGAGGTCCTCGAGGGTGATCTCCTTGAGGTCTTTTTGCGGGGCCTCGAGCTCGGCCTGTCTGGCTTTTTCCAGAAGGGTCTGCAGGTCGCCCATGCCCAGGATGCGCTGGGCCAGCCGGTCGGGGTAGAAGGGCTCCAGGCCTTCGACCTTTTCCGAAACCCCCGCAAAGTAGATGGGTTTGCCGGTCACATACCGGGCCGAAAGCGCCGCGCCGCCCCGGGCATCGCCATCCAGTTTGGTTAGAATCAGGCCGGTTACCCCGATGCGCTCGTCAAAGGCTTTGGAGACGTTCAGAGCCTCCTGGCCGGTCATGCTGTCCACCACCAGCAGGGTCTCGGAGGGGCCCATCACCTGCTTGAGCTGGGCCAGCTCGTCCATCAGGGCCTGGTCAATCTGGAGGCGGCCCGCCGTATCGACGATTACCAGGTCGCGGTAGTCGAAGGTCAGGTGCTGCTGCAAGCGCGCGCGGGTGGTCTCGGGGCGCTCACCGTCGGCCACTTCCAGCACCGGCACCCCGATCTTTTCGCCCAGGATGCGGAGCTGCTCGCGGGCCGCGGGCCGCTGGGTATCGGCCGCGACCAGCAGCGGACGCCGCCCTTTGGACTTGTAGAAGTGGGCCAGCTTACCCGAGGTGGTGGTCTTTCCCGAGCCCTGCAAGCCCACCATGAACCACAGGTTGCCCTCGTTCTTGAGCAGGGGCTGTTTGGCCTCCCCACCCAGCATCTCGACCAGCTCTTCGTAAACCACGCTCAGGATCTGTTCCGCCGGGGTCAGGCTCTCCAGCACAGCCTGGCCCAGGGTCTTCTCCTGCACCTTGTTTACGAAGTTTTTAGCCACCTCGAAGTTGACATCGGCCTCCAGCAGCGACATGCGGATCTCGCGCAGGGTGGCCTTGAGGTCGGCTTCAGTGATACGCCCCCGCCCACGCAGCTTGTCAACTGCGGCTCGGATGCGTTGGGAGAGGCTTTCAAACATAAGTATGCCCAAGAAACCACTAAAGGCGTTTTTGCGATTTTTGGCCTACGTTTTGCAGGCCGCTCGCTAGGGTAGCAGCAAAAGGTTGAGTGTGTCAATATCAAGGCGGCTCGAGGCCGAGGCCCCTACTCCTCCATTTCGGCTTCCAGCTCCCCCTCCTCGGGGTTTCGCTTCATCACCTCGCGCAAAACGGCGGTAGCGTAGGCCCCCTTGGGCAGAAAGAAGCTCACCCAGAGCCCTTCCGCGGTTTCTTCCACACCCCACTCGGTAAGGGGAAAGCGGATCAGGCGGCGATCCCCCCGGCGCGAGGCGAAGTGGCCGCGCTCGAGCTCGTATTTCTGCAGTACCTGGTCTTCCAGGGCGCGGGCCGGCCCCTGGGCCTCGCGGTATTTTTTGCCGTAGAGGGGCCCGGTGGCGCTGATTTCAAAGCGCAGGGCTCGAGGGTTCTCGGCTTCTGCGTCCTGCACCACAAACTCTCCGCCGGTGTCGTGTTTTTTGGCTACATCCCCTTCGATCACCTGCCCAAAAAGTCCCATCTGCAGGCGCAGGGCCAGCCAGTCGTTGAAGAGCAGGCTTTGCAGGCTCGAGACCAGAAATTTCTTTAGCCAGGAGGGGGCGTGCACCTTACCCTGCTTGACCAGCTCATAGCCCTTGAGCGGGTTCAATCCTCCGATGCCAAAGCGCTGGGGGCCGTAGTAGTTGGGCACCCCCTGGTGCTCGAGCACCCGCAAAATAGCCTCGGCTCGAAACCGGGATAAGCCGGCCCCATCCCCGCTGCGGATCAGAATACGGAAGCGGTTGCCCCGCAGATGCCCCACTTTGAGCTTGTGCGGGTGCCGGGCCTGTTCCAGCACCCGCACCCCCTCCAGCCCGGCCAGCCCCTCCAGGCGCGCCTCGTAACGGGCCGGGATGCTGAACCACTGCCGGGTCAGGGCGTGCTTGTCCTTGAGACCGGCCACCCCGATCTGGGCCTCGCTAATCTGCAGGCGGTCGCGCAGGAACTCCACAACGGCCCGGGTGGTCAGGCCCACCTTCTCGATCCGCACGAAAAGGTGCTCCCCACTGCCCAGCGGGCTGTAGGCCGGTACCTCGTCCACCTGAAAATCCTGGGGCCGGTGGCGAATCACCCCGTCCACCCCCGGCAGGTCTGGGGTCAGGTACGGATAGGCATCGAAGTCGAAACGCAGCTTGGGCAATACCGGCATAGCCTATAGCATATAGGCGTGGAGTTGGAGGAGGCCAGCCAGCTTGAAGCCCAGTTTGCTACGCACCTGACCCGCATGGTGCCCGAAGGCAGCCTGGTTGCTGCCGTATCGGGCGGGGGCGACTCGGTAGCGCTTTTGCTTTTGCTCACCTCCACCCCCCGCAAGGTGGTGGTGGCCCACCTCGATCACTCATTGCGGCCTGAGTCAGGCCAGGACGCGCTGTGGGTCAAAGCCCTGGCCGAGCGCCTGGGCTATCCTTTTGAATCGGAAAAACTGGACGTAGCCAAAATCGCTGCGGAGCGCGGGGGCAACCTCGAGGCCACCGCCCGCGAGCTGCGCTACGGCTTTCTGGCTAAGGTAGCCAAAAAGCACCAGGCCCAGGCCATTCTGACCGCCCACACCGAGGACGATCAGGCCGAAACGGTGCTGCTGCAGCTTTTACAGGGCACCGGAAGGGGTCTGGGCATGCGCCCCAAGCGGGGGAAGGTGGTGCGGCCCTTGCTCGAGCTCAGCCGCAGCACCTTACGGGCTTATCTGAGGTGCAAGCAGCAGGACTGGCTCGAGGACATCTCCAACGCCGACACCTCGCTGGATCGGAACTTCCTTCGCCACGAAATTTTCCCCCGGCTCAAAGCGCGTTTTCCCCAGACCCAGACCGCTCTGGCCCGCTTCGCCGCCATCTCCCAGCTCGACGACGAAGCCCTCGACCCCCTGGCCGAACAGCTCCTGCTGCGCGACCGGCGCTGGCCCTGCCCGGCCTACCGCGTCGCACCACTGCTACAGGCCCCCACCGGCCTGCGCCGGCGGGCTTTGCGGCAGATCCTCGAGCACCTCAGGCTACGCCCCGAGATGGGCTGGGTGGTGCAGCTCGAGCGGGCCCTGCACGGCGAGGCCTTTACCCTGCCCGAAGGCTGGCAGGTGCGCCGGCGCGATGGCACCCTGTTTCTGATTCCCCCGGTGATCGACACCTTCCCCCCCTGGCGGGGCTCGAGGCTCCCCCTGCCCGGCGATCTGATCGACCTGCCCAAGGGTCTGGTGCGGCTGGTGGACTTCTTTACCGAACACAGCCTCCCACCCGAGCTTAAGCAGAACTGGCCGGTGCGCGCAGTGGGCAACGTGGTGCGTGAGGTCTGGAACCTCTGGCCCGAGTCGGAGGATCTGGAGCACATGCGCAGCGCCCTCGAGCAGGCCCGGCTGGCCCAGCAAGCAGGCGAAGTGCCCATCGGGGCCGTGGTGGTCTGGGATGGTGAGGTGCTGGCCGAGGCCCACAACCAGGTCGAGCAGCAGTGCGATGCCACCGCCCACGCCGAGCTGCTGGCCCTCCAGCAGGCCCTCCACAAACGGCACAGCAAGGTGCTGCCCGGCGCTACCGTGTATGTAACCCTCGAGCCCTGCCCTATGTGCTTCGGCGCGCTGATGGAAGCCCAGGTGCGGCGGGTGGTGTATGCGGTGGAGAACCTGAAGGCCGGGGCGGTGACGGTGCATCGCATGAAACCCCCCTTTGAGTGGGAAGGGGGCTGGCTCGAGCGCGAATCGGCTAAACTGCTGCGGGACTTCTTCTCCCAGAAGCGCGTGCAGCCCTGAGGGTGACTTTGCCAGCAAGTTGTGCTAAAGTCTCTATTCGGCACTACCAAACCGTTCGGTTTGGCGGCTATGGAGGGGTGCCGGAGTGGTTGAACGGGCCGGTCTCGAAAACCGGTATAGGGGTTGCCCCCTATCGAGGGTTCGAATCCCTCCTCCTCCGCCAACACACGCTGCAAGCGGGCTACCCGGCCCGCAGGTTTTTTTTGTTGCAATCGTCACCGCACACCGGGGTTTCTGAGTTTAAAATAAGCCATGGATACGGTTCTGCGCGAAGTTACCACCGAAGAGGTGCGAATTCTTCTGGATCAGTTCGGCCTCAATGCCGAGCAGGTCAAAGAAGACCTGTTTAACCTAGAACTGCCCAACGGCCTGCGAGGCCACCTGATCACCTATGGGGGTTCGCATGTGAGCAGCCTACAATTGCGGGCCGGATTCTCGGGCTTCGACCGGGTAGAGCCGCGCCATCTGCTCAACTGGAACCGGCGCTACCGCTTCAGCAAGGCCTACTTCGACGCCGACAACGACCCCGTTTTGGAAAGCGATCTGCGCCTGGAAGGGGTTACCCCAGAGGCCATCCACGCCTTCGTGCACGACTTTGGCGACCAGGTCACCCTATTTTTTTCCTATCTACGCATGATTGATGCCGGCTTGGTGGAGTAGCCCCCGTCAACCCACCCAAAAACCATAGGCCCCTCCCAGCAGCCGGCGTTTTTCCAGGGTTTGCCGAACCGTTTCCAGCCCCCCTCGCAGGGCTTCCTGGAAATCGTGTTGTCCCAGCAGAAAAACCAAACCGATCAGCTCTCCAATCACCACAAAACCGCGCTTATGCTGCTCCGCGGCCCAGAGTTTCTGGGCGGTGCGCTCGGAGAGCAGCCAGGGCACTTTCAGATAATGCTCGGGGCCATGCCAGGGTCTTAGCTGTGCTCTGTATGCGGTTTTTTCGCGGCCTCGAAGGGCCGGCACCACCCCTGGCACGCAGTAACGGGCCGAGAGGTTGGTCAGCAGCCCGCGGCAGGCCAAAGGACGGTGTGGGTGTGTTGAGCAGAACCCTTCCGGGGTTAGCAGCGGGCATGGGCGGTTTTCCAGGAAGTAGCGGGTGGGGAAGTCGGACAGGTGCTTTTGTCGAGCAATGCGCGCCAGTCGTTTGCGGCCCTCGGCCTCGATGCGGGCCAGCGCCTCGGGCTGGTGGGCCTCGAGCGCCTCCCGCAGGTACTCCGCCTCGGCCAGTCCGACCACCACCCAGGCCGAGCAGCAGGCCTTGCAGCCCGGGCCGCAGCTCACCCGCACCCCGCGCTCCGCCAGATAAGCCGCGGTGCGGCGCTCGAGTTGTTCGTGGGCTTTGCTCACCGCCCGGCGCAACTCAGGGCTCATGGGTTTAATGATAGCCCTATACCGTCCCAAAAATCCGCCCCAAAACAAAGTCATCCAATTCCCTGACCGCTACCCCTGGGGTATGGTGGTAAAATCTCGGATTATGAACGTAATTGGCCGAATCGTCAGCATGCCCAGCCTACCCGAAGCCCTCAAGGGCCTCGGCGAGCTGGCCTACAACCTGTGGTGGAGCTGGAGCCCCGAAGCCCAGCACCTCTTCGAGCAGATTAATCCTTCGCAGTGGAAGCGCTTCCGTGCTAATCCGGTACGGGCCTTGCTGGAAGCCGAGCCCGAGCGCCTGACCGCCCTGGCCGAGAACGCCGGCTACGTGGGCGCGGTCGAGGCCACCTTGGCCCGCTTCCACCGCTACCTGCAAAGCCGCCCCCAAAAGCCCCCACGAATCGCTTATTTCTCGATGGAGTACGGCTTCCACGAGTCGCTGCCCATCTACTCGGGCGGCCTGGGCATCCTGGCCGGCGACCACATCAAGGCCGCCTCCGACCTGGGGCTCGACCTGACCGCTGTCGGGATGTTCTACCACGAGGGCTACTTTCGCCAGCAGCTCACCCCCGAGGGCCAGCAGCACGAGATCTACGAAGACCTGCGGCCCGAAGAGCTACCGCTGGTGGTGGTCAGCAAGGACGGCAAGCCCCTCAAGGTGGGGGTGGAGTTTCCCGGACGCACCGTATATGTGATGGCTTACAAGGCGCAGGTAGGCACCATTCCGGTCTACCTGATGAGCACCAACCTGCCCGAAAACCGGCCCGAAGACCGCGCCCTCACCGCAAGGCTCTACGCCCCCGGGCAGGAAATCCGCATTGAGCAGGAGATGATTCTGGGTATTGGCGGGGTGCGGCTGTTGCGGGCCCTGGGCCTGGCCCCCGAGGTCTGGCACATGAACGAGGGCCACGCGGCCTTTTTGGGCCTCGAGCGCATGCGCGAGATGGTGGCTGCCGGAAGCTCCTTTGGCGAGGCCCTCGAGGCCACCTCGGCAGGGGCGCTCTTCACCACCCACACCCCCGTACCCGCCGGCCACGACAGCTTCCCGCTGGATCTGGTGGAGCGCTACCTGGACGGCTGGTGGAACAAGCTGGGCATCAGCAAGGAGGAGTTTATCGCCCTGGGCCGCGAGGAAAAAAGCTACGGCCCGGTCTTCAGCATGTCCAACCTGGCCCTCCACACCTCCCGCGCCGCCGGGGGGGTCTCGGCCCTGCACGGCGAGGTCTCGCGCGAGATGTTCAAGCACCTGTGGAAGGGCCTCGAGCCCGAGGAAGTTCCCATCGGGCACATCACCAACGGCATTCACACCTTTAGCTTCCTGCACCCCGAGATGCACGCCCTCTACGAGCGCAGCTTCCCCAAAACCTGGGCCGAGCAGCTCCACGACCCCAGCCAGTGGACGGTGGAACGGCTCGAGGAGAGCGAGCTTTGGCATATTCGGAACAAGCTGCGGGCACACCTGGTCGAGGAGGTGCGGGCCCGGCTCTTCGAGCAGCGCCGCCGCAACGGCGACCTCCCGGCCAGCCTGCGGGCGGCAGAAAAGGTGCTCGACCCAACCGTGCTGACCATCGGTTTTGCCCGCCGCTTTGCCACCTACAAGCGGGCCATCCTGATGTTCACCGACCCCGATCGGCTGGTCTCCATTTTGAATGGCCCCCTGCCGGTGCAGTTTGTGTTCGCCGGTAAAGCCCACCCCAAGGACGAGCCCGGCAAGGAGTTCATCAAGAAGCTGGCCGAGAAAATCAAGGGACTGGGCCTCGAGGACAAGATGATTCTGCTCGAGGATTACGACATAGGCCTGGCCCGCACCCTGGTGCAGGGGGTGGACGTCTGGCTCAACACCCCCCGCCGCCCCATGGAGGCCTCGGGCACCTCGGGCATGAAGGCGGCCCTGAACGGCGCTTTGAACTTCTCGGTTCTGGACGGCTGGTGGGCCGAGGCTTTCAACACCACCAACGGCTGGGCCATTGGCGACGGTCGCACCTACGCCACCGAAGAAGCCCAGGATTACGCCGACGCCCAGAGCTTCTACGATACCCTGCAGTACAAGATCATCCCGCTGTTCTACGCCCGGGGCGCGGTGGGCACCCCCAGCGGCTGGCTGGCTATGGTGCGCGACAGCATCCGCACCTGTGGCCCCACCTACTCGGCCCAGCGCATGGTGGACGAGTATCACCGCAAGTTCTATACCCCGCTGGCCCAGCGCTCGGCGCACCTTCTGGAGAAAAACGCCGCAGCACTCAAAGAAGTAGCAGACTGGAAAAAACAGGTGCAAAGCGCCTGGGACAACGTAAAAGTCTGGGTGGAGGCCCCCTCCACCACCATCAACCAGCCCCTGCAACTGCGGGCCTTTGTGCAGGCCTACGGCGTCCCTACCAAGACCCTACGGGTCGAACTGGTGGTGCGGCGCAACAGCGGCGATCTGGAAGTGGTGGCCCTCCAGCACGCCGGCCAGGAGAACGACGCCCTGCTCTACACCGGCAGCTACCACCCGGCCCGCCCCGGCAGCTACGAGTACGGGGTGCGGGTGGTGGCGACGCACCCGGAACTCTCGAGCCCCCGCGAGGTCACTTTCGTAAAGTGGGCCGGAGCTGTAGTGGAAGAGCCGGTGAAGGTATAGCACGGCTTTGAGCACTTGAGCGCAGCAAACCATCGGTCAGCCTTTAAGCTGTGGGAGCTGGCCAGGCGAGGTACAGCCGAGCGGGAGCCCTTCGTTCATGGGCTTTTATCTTCCCGACCTGCTATGGTAAGGGCATGAAACCGGTTCGCTTTATGGCCCTGCTGCTGTTTGGTTTGCTACTCGCGGTAGCGCAGGCCCCCCTCAGCCCCAAAGCGGCTCTCGAGCGCCTCTTCACCGAGCGCCCGGCCAGGGCCGAGTGGTTTGCCCCGGCCTTCTTGCAGCAGGTGCCGCTGGCCCAGGTGGAAGCCATTCTCCAGCAACTGCTGGGCGGGCTGGGGCGCTACGAGGGCGTGGAGCCGGACGGCCCCAACTTTCGGGTGAACTTCGAGCGCGGCGTGGTGCCCGCACAGATCGCGCTGGACAGCGAGGGGCGCATCCAGGGGCTGTTCTTTAGGCCGCCCCAGCCCAAGGCCGCCCTGACCCCCGAGCAGCTCCTGGCCGAGTACCGCAAGCTACCGGGAGAGGTCAGCGTGCTGGTGCTGGAAGGCCCCCAGGAGCGCCTGAGCCTGAACGCCGACCGCGCGCTGGCGGTGGGCTCGAGCTTCAAACTAGCCGTGCTGGAAGCCCTGCGCCAGCAGATCGAAGCCGGGCAGCGCCGCTGGAGCGATACCGTGCCGCTGCGCCCGGAGTGGAAAAGCCTGCCCAGCGGCACCCTGCAAAACCTGCCCGACGGAACCCCCCTGAGCCTCGAGCAGTACGCCACCCAGATGATCTCCATCTCCGACAACACCGCCACCGACGCACTAATAAGCATTGTCGGGCGGGCCGAGGTGGAAAAGCTCGCCCCCCGCAACCGGCCCTTCCTGACGACCCGCGAGGCTTTTGTGCTCAAGAACCCGCAAAACCGGGAGTGGCTCGAGCGCTACCGGGCCAACCCCGCGGAGCGGGCCGCCCTGCTCCCCCAACTGGCCCGCCTGCCCCTGCCCGACGTGAGCGTGTTTGCCGGGGGGCCGGTGGCCCTTGACGTGGAGTGGTTTTTCAGCACCCGCGAGCTGTGCGCGCTGATGGGCCGGGTACAGGCCCTACCCCTGATGTCGCTCAACCCCGGCCTTGCCAACCCCGCCGACTGGCAGCGCGTGGCCTACAAAGGGGGCTCCGAGCCGGGCGTCCTGAACCTGACCACCTGGCTTACCGCCAAGGATGGCAGGCAGTACTGCGTCTCGGCCACCTGGAACAACCCCCAGGCCCGGCTCGACGAAAACCAGTTCTTCTTGCTCTACACCAGCCTGCTAAACAGCTTGAAGTAGACTGACCCCATGCGCGCAGTGCCCTTTCGCTTTGAGAACAACACCTTCTGGCTCCTGGATCAGCGCAGGCTGCCCTTCGAGGAGGTCTGGGTGCCCTGCCAAACCGCCCGGGATATTGCCGCCGGCATCCGCGAGATGGTGGTGCGCGGGGCCCCGGCCATTGGGGTGACCGCGGCCTATGGAATGGTGCTGGCCCACCTCTCGGGCGAAGACCTGGCCGAAGCCGACGCCCTGCTGCGCCAGAGCCGCCCCACCGCGGTCAACCTGTTTTACGCCCTGGATCGCATGAAACCGCACTGGGGCAGCCTCGAGGCCTCGCTCAGGGAAGCCCAGGCCATCTGGGACGAGGTGCAGGAGACCGAGCTAGCCATCAGCCGGCATGGGGCAAAGGTGCTGAGGGGCCAGGTGCTCACCCACTGCAATACCGGCCCGCTGGCTACCGGGGGCTACGGCACTGCCCTGGGAGCCATTGTCGAGGCGCATCGGCAGGGCCGGGTGACCCACGTCTGGGTAGACGAGACCCGCCCCTACCTGCAGGGGGCCCGCCTGACCGCCTACGAGCTGCAAAAAGCCGGGGTGCCCGCCACCCTCATCACCGATAACATGGCCGCCTACCTGATGGGCCAGGGCCAGGTGGACGCGGTCATTCTGGGCACCGACCGCATGGCCCTGAACGGCGACTTTGCCAACAAGATCGGCACCTACGGCCTGGCTATTCTGGCCCGGTACCACGGCATTCCGTTCTACCCGGCCCTGCCGCTCTCCTCGGTAGACCCCCGGCTGGAAAACGGCAACAGCATCCCCATCGAGCAACGTTCGGCGAGGGAAGTAACGGTGATTCGGGGCCAGCCCATCGCACCCGAGGGCTTTCCGGCAGCCCACCCCGGCTTCGATGTGACCCCCCATCACCTGATTACCGGCATCGTAACCGAGAAGGGGGTGCTCTACCCCCCTTTCGACGAGGCCCTGCGGGCCGCCCTGGGCGTGGAGTAAGGCATGAAGCCGTTGCTGGGCTGGTGGGAGCAGCTGACGGGGGCCCGCTGCCCCGGTTGCGGAGCACCTTTAAGCCAGCCTTTGCTGTGCTCGAGCTGCCGGGCGGCCCTCGTACCCCGCCATCTGCCCCACTTCGTCTACCTGGGCGACTACAAGCGGTTGAGCCGGCTGCCCAAGGCCATCAAGTACCGGGGTCAGCGTCAACTGGCCCACTACCTGGGCGAGCTGCTGGCCCTGGGGGTGCGGCAGGCCGAGTGGGGGCTGGACGGTGTAACCGCGGTGCCCACCCTACCCCACCGCCAGCTCCAGCGGGGCTACAACCAGGCCGAGCTGCTGGCCCAGGCGCTGGCCCAGACGCTGAAAGTTCCCTACCAGCGGGTGCTCCAGCGCGCCGCCTGGGACAGGTCGCAAACCCAGAAGACCCTGTACCAGCGCCTGCAGCTCGCTGAGACCACCTTTCAGCCAACCCGCCGGATCAAGGGCCTCTGGCTGCTGGTGGATGACGTGGTGACCACTGGAACCACTTTCCTTCGCGCGCGCAAAGCCCTGCTCGAGGCGGGGGCTGCCAAGGTTTACGGCGCGGCAATTGCGGTCAAAAGCCCACACGATCTGTCGCGGTATTCTCTATAATCGAAAGCGACAGAACCCCGCTGTGCTGTTGGGGTTTTTGGCAGGCGCATACCCAGCCCCACCTCCTCCGAGCGTGGGGGTTTTTGCTAAAGGGGGGAACCGTGATCAAACGACCGCGCATCCGTAGGCTCGAGGAACTCCTCCCCTACATCCGCGAGGGCCGCTACCGGCTGGGCCCCCATGTAGCCAAGCACATGCTGCAAGAGGGTTTCATTGAACAGGACGTCTTGCAGGCGGTGGAGTGGGGCCGTGAGATGGCCGTCTACCCCGAAGATCAGCGCATGCTGGTGCTGGGTTATATGGTCTTTCCGCCGCAGCTCAAGCTGCCGCTGCACGTGGTGCTGGAGTACCGGGAGCCGCGCTGGGTGGATATCGTCACCGCCTTTATCCCCAAAAAGCCCCACCAGGTGTACTCGAGGGCCCGCATGGCCGCCATTCTGCGCTTCGACGGCACCTTCGAAGAGGTGCGCTGGGTCAGGCCCCGCTTCTGGAGCGCCGAGGACATCCCCCGCTAGATGCCCAGCAACCGGCGGGCCGCCTCGGCGTCTTGGGCGAGCTGGGCTTTGAGGGCTTCCAGGCTTTCGAATTTCATCTCCCCGCGCAGCCGGGTCAGAAACTCCACGGTGAGTTCCTGGCCGTACAGGTCACCCGCAAAGCCAAATAGGTGAACCTCGAAGCGCAGGGTCTGGCCCGCCACCGTGGGGCGGTAGCCCACATTAGCCATACCGCCAAACCGGCCCTGGGGGGTCTGCACCCGCACCGCGAACACGCCCAGCGGCAGAATCTTGAGTGGGGCGACCTCGAGGTTGGCGGTGGGGAAGCCCAGCTGTCGCCCCAGCCTATCACCTTCGCGCACGATGCCCCGGGCGGTATAGGCCCGGCCCAGCAGGAGCCTGGCCTCGTCCACATCGCCCCTGCGCAGCAGGTCGCGGATGCGGCTCGACTTCACCGGGCTGCCGCCCAGCTCGAGCAGCGGAAGAATCTGGGTGGGGGCCACGGTGTTGAGGTCTTCCAGCCCCCCAGCCCGCCCCTGCCCAAAGCGGAAATCGGCCCCCACATAGATCTGCCGGGCTTCGAGGGTGCGCAAATCCTCCAAAAAATCGTCCTTGCTGCGCCGGGCAAAGGCCTCGGTAAAGGGCACAATCAGGGCGATCTCAACCCCCAGGCCCCTCAAGAGCTCGAGCTTTTCCGACAAATCGGTCAGGAAGCCCTCCCCCCTCATGAAGACCTTGCTGGGGGGGTCGAAGGTGTAAACCAGCAGCGGCGCATGCAGGCGCTTGGCCGCCTGCTGGGCCTGGTGAATCAGGTGCTGATGCCCGAGGTGCAGGCCATCGAAGCTGCCAATGGCCACCACCTTGGGGCCCGCGGGTGCGTCGGAGGGGTCGTTGATCAGCAGCATGGGCTACTCGTAGGCCGTGGGCTCGTCCTCGAGGGCCTGCGCGCTGAGGTGGAAGAGGATTCCGGCCAGCGCCGAGGCCGAGATCTGCACCCTACCCTCGCGCGCGTCCCGCAAAACCTGGCGCGGAAAATGCCACTCCACCGTGATGGCCTCGTCGTCGTCGGGCTTGGCGTAGGCCGGGCGGGTGTGGGTGGCCCGAAAAACGTGCAGCTTTTCATCGCAAAACCCTGGCGAGAGGTAAAAACCCGTCAGGTACTCGAGGTTTCCGGTGAGCTGGGCTTCTTCGGCCAGCTCCCGCCGGGCGGCTTCCTCGGGCGTCTCGCCGGGGTCAATCAGGCCCGCGGGAATCTCCAGGGTCTCGCTGCCGATGGCCGGGCGGTACTGGCGCACAAAAAGCAGTTTGCCGCCTTGCTCGACCAGCACCGCCACCGCGTCGGCGTGCTCGACGATCTCGTAACGGCCCTCGAGGGCCAGATTAAGAATGCGGCCTTTGTACAGGTACTGCCGTTCGGGCATGCCATCAAGCTAAAGGCAAACGGTGCCGGCGTCAAATCGAACTGTCCTCGACAAGCAATATTGGGGAATCGCTTCCATACCGGTTAGACTATCGCTGGATGAACGAGGAACGGCTGTTCGAACAGCTCAAACGCGAAGTAGACGTGCTGGGTCGGGCTCTGGGAAAGGCCATCCGCACACTTTCCGGGCCGCGCATCTTCGAACTGGAAGAACAGGTGCGCGAGCTGACCAAAAGCCTGCGGCAGGGCTACTCCCTCGAGGCCCGGCAGCAGCTCCTCGAGATCGTGCGGGGTCTCTCGCTGTCCGAGGCTGAGAACATGGTCCGGGCCTTTTCGACCTACTTTCACCTGGTCAACCTGGCCGAGGAGCGCCACCGCGTGCGGGTCAATCGGGAACGTGAGAAAAACAGCACCCCGGGGGCCCCCAGGGGGGAGTCGTTTCTGGCCCTGGTCGGCGCGCTCAAACAGCAGGGGCTGAGCTATGACCAGACCGTCGATCTGCTCTCCCGGCTGCGGCTGCATCTGACCTTTACCGCCCACCCCACCGAGACCCGCCGCCGCACCCAGCGCCACCACATCAACGAGATCGAGAAGCTGCTGGACAGCCTCTACCTCGACGACTTGACCGCGGCTGCGGATAGCTCGGTCCTTGATGCGCGGGTGGCCCTGCTGTGGGGCACCTCTGAGCTGCGCAAGTCCCGCCCGAGCGTGGAGGACGAGGTGAAGGGGGGGCTTTTTTATATCACCTACACCCTCTGGAAGGCGGTTCCCCGGCTGGTGGATGGGCTCGAGCGGGCCGTTGAGGCCCATTATGGCCGGCGGCCCAACCTCTCGCCCCCGCTGGTGTTTCGTAGCTGGATTGGGGGCGACCGGGATGGCAACCCCAACGTGCTGCCCGAGGTGACAGGCTGGGCCCAGGCCTACGCCCGCGAAACCGCCCTGCGCAGGTTTGTGGAGGACGTGGACAGCCTGATCCGGGATCTATCCCTCAGCGACGAACGGGTCACCATCACCCACGAGCTGCGGCTGGCCCTGGAGGATCACGCCAAGCGCCTGGCCTTGCCCGAGCGGTTTCAAGGCGAGCCCTACCGGCAGTTTGGCATGGGTCTGCGCTACAAGCTGCGGGCGCTGCTGGGCGAGCAGCCGGGCCCCGGCTACAACAACACCGCGGAGTTTGTGAGCGACCTTGGCAAAGCCGAGCGCAGCCTGGAGCAGCTTGGTTTGGGGGCGATCGCTCGAGCCTGCCTGAAGCCCATCCGCCTCAACGCCGAGGCCTTCGGCCTGGATCTGGTGAGCCTGGATCTGCGCGAGGAGTCGCGCGCGCTGACCGAGGCCGCCGCCGAGCTGCTCAAAATCGGCGGTGTGCACGAGCAGTACGCCGCGCTGCCTCCCCAGCAAAGGGAGGCCTTGCTAACCCGGGAGCTGGCCACGGCCCGGCCCCTGGCCCCGGTGGGCTACCGGCCCCAGAGCAAAAGCCTGCAAACCGCCCTCGAGGCCCTGCGCCAGTGGAAGGCCCGTGGGGCGCATGTGGTCTCGATGACCCATTACCCCAGCGACCTGCTCGAGGTGATGCTGCTGGCGCGGGAGGTGGGGCTCTACCGCCCCGGGCGGGCCCTGCCCTTCGATGTGGTGCCGCTCTTTGAAACCCTGGGCGACCTGCAAAACGCCCCCGAGGTGGTGGCACGGCTGCTGGACAACCCGGTCTTCCGGGCCCACGTGCAGGGGCGGGGGGGCCTCGAGGTCATGATCGGCTACTCCGACTCCAACAAGGACGCGGGCTTCCTGGCGGCCAACTGGGCGCTGTATCAGGCCCAGGAGGCCATCACCAAAGTCGCCAGGGAGCGCGGCGTGCCGGTCTACTACTTTCACGGGCGGGGCACTTCCACCGCCCGCGGCGGGGGCACCGCGGGGCGGGCCATCGCCAGCCTGCCACCCGGCACGGTGGGCAGCCGGATGCGCCTGACCGAGCAGGGCGAGGCCCTGGCCGACCGCTACGCCCACCCCGAGCTGGCCTACCGCAACCTCGAGCAGATGCTTTACCACATGGCCCTGGCCTCGGCCCGCGACCTGTACGGGCAGGCCGAGCCGCCCAAACCCGAGTGGCTCGAGGCCATGGAACGGGCCGCCGAACGCTCCACCCAGGTCTACCGGGAGCTGCTGCTGCGCCCGGGCTTCTTCGAGTTTTACGAACAGCTCACCCCCATCCGCGAGATTGGGGCGCTCAACATCGCCAGCCGCCCGGTCTACCGCTCGGGGCGGGTGCGCGAGATCAAGGATTTGCGGGCCATCCCATGGGTGATGTCCTGGACGCAGGTTCGCTTGCTGCTGCCCGGCTGGTACGGGCTGGCCGAAGGATTACAGGAAATTCCGCTGGCGCTGCGCCAGGAGATGTTTCAGCAGTGGCCCTTTTTTGCCACCACCCTGGACAGCGCCGCCATCGCATTGGCCAAAGCCGACCTGGGCATCGCCCGCGAGTACCTGCGGCTGGTCAAGCCCGAGCTGGCCGAACGTTTCTTCCCCGATATCGCCCGCTCGTTCGAGCAGACCAAAACCATCCTGGAGGAAACTTTTCAGAGCACCCTGCTCTTCAAGCACCCCGTGCTGGCCCGCCAGACCGAGTTGCGCAACCCCTACGTAGACCCCATCTCGCTGGTGCAGGTCGAGCTTCTGGAGCGCTACCGGCGCACCCCGCCCGAGGCCCCCGAGCGCACCGGCCTCGAGCGGGCCCTGATGCTCTCCTTGCTGGGCATCGCCGCCGGCCTGCGCAACGCAGGCTAGCTTATCGTCCCTCATATGATGGGAGCGGTATGGTCGAGGTACACAACCGCCACGTTACTTTTCACCCCCCCGCCGGGGCCCGGTTTCTGGTTGGCGACTTTACCGACTGGAACCGCCGCCCCATACCCATCCAAGCACCCCTGACCCTCGAGTTCCCCGCCGGGGCCTACGTGGAGTACGCCTTCCTGGACGAAAACCAACAGCCCTTCCCCGACCCCGACAACCCCCACAAGGCCCAGAACCCCTGGTGGACGTATCCCAGGGCCATTGAGCTGCCCGGTTTTCGCTACAACGCACCACCCCAGCCCTCGCGCGCGGTAGAGGTGCACCGGCACCGGCTGGAGTCGCGGGCCTTTGGCAGCACCCGCCGCTACTACGTCTACAACCCCGAACCGCCGGCCCAGGCCACCCTCTTCGTCCACGATGGGGTGGCCTACTACCGCACCGCCAGGCTGGCCGAGGTGGCCCAGGGGCTGTTGGAGCAGGGTGCGATCAAACCCGTGCGAATCGTGTTCATCGAGCCTGAGGATCGCCGTAGCGAGTACTGGTTCAGCCCTGCTTACGAACAACACGTGCTGGAGGAGATTATCCCAGCCGTGGAGGCCCACTACGGCCCCACAGCAGAAAAGGGCTTGCTGGGGGCCAGCCTGGGGGGTCTGGTCTCGGCCTGGCTGGGCTGGCGGCATCCCCAGACTTTCCAGAAAATCGCCACCCAGTCGGCCTGTCTGACCGCCGCGCCCGAGGGGGGCGACTCCTTCACCGACCCCGAGTGGCTCACCGAGCAGTACCAGACCACCCCAGCCCTGCCTTTGCGCTTTTACTGCGAGACCGGGCAGATCGAGTGGCTGCTGGCCCCCAACCGCCGTTTTGCCGCCATGCTGGCCGATAAGGGCTACGCCCACGCCTACCTCGAGCGCCCCTCCGGCCACAACTGGATGACCTGGCGGCAGGGGCTGGCCCCGGCTTTGGTGTACCTGTTCGGAAACTGAAACAGGATGATAGGCTTAGGCTTATGGAGTTTGGATCGGCTTTCGCAGCCATTCTGATCATCGTCGCGCTCGAGGCTGTTTTATCTGTAGACAACGCCATGGTGCTGGCCGTAATGGTGCGGCCCCTGCCCGAGCGCCTGCGCTCGAGGGCCCTGCTCTACGGCATCATCGGGGCCTACGTGCTGCGCGGACTGGCCCTGCTCTTCGCCACCGTCATCCTCCAGATCTGGTGGATTCAGTTGCTGGGCGGGCTTTATCTGGTGTATTTGGCAGCAAACCACCTCTTCCGGCCCAAGCCGCCCGAGGCTTCCGAGTCCGAGCAGGCCCGGCTACAGCAGGCCGCTGCCGCCAGCTTCTGGCGTGTTGTGGTGATGATCAACGTGGTGGATCTGGCCTTTGCGGTGGACTCGGTGCTGGTGGTGGTCGCCTTCAGCCGGGAATTCTGGGTGATATTCACCGGGGTGGCCATCGGGATTCTGCTCATCCGGCTGGCCGCCGGCATCATGGTCACCATCATTGAGCGCTACCCCAGGCTCGAGACGGTGGCCTACGCGGTGGTGGGTTGGGCCGGGCTCAAGCTGATGCTCGAAGGCTGGGGCCACGGCAGCGAGGTCTGGCTGCACCGCCCCGAGCTGGCTTTGCACCTGCCCCAATCCTTTTTCCTCAGCGTCACCTTCGCCATCCTGGTGCTGGGCAGCCTGTGGGCCTTCCGCCGCTCATCCTGACCATGCCCAAAGACTGGGACGCCCACTACCTGAGCCAGCCGCCCCATAGCCAGCCCGCTCAGGTGGTAGCGGCCTATACCCACCAGCTTCCAGCAGGGCCGGTGCTCGACCTGGCCGGCGGCCTGGGCCGCAACGCCTTTTTTCTGGCCCGGCGGGGGCATCCGGTCATTCTGCTCGAGCAAAGCCGGGTGGCCCTGGAGTTCGTGCAACGTGAGGCCCTTCACCAACAGCTTCCGGTCTGGGCCCTCGAGGCCGACCTGGAAGCCCCCTCCCCCAGCCTGCCCCCGGGCCCGCTGGCTGGGATCGTCAAGTCGTACTTCCTGCACCGCCCCTTGCTGGGAATGTTTGTCGAGCGGCTGATGCCGGGCGGTCTGGTGCTCCTCGAGGGTTTTACGGTAGTAGAAGCCCGGCGGCGCGGCAGCCAAGCCGCACATTACTGGCAGCCTGGCGAACTCCTGCACCCGCCCCAGGGCCTCCACCTGCGGGCCTGGGCCGAGGGCTGGATGGAGGGACACCACCGCACCTGGGCGGTCTGGCAAAAACCCAGCTAAATGGTGGCCTCATTCGCTTTTCATCCCGTAAACTCTGCTACCCTACAGGCTGGTTGGGGAGTAACCACCCGGTTTTGGGTTTGATTAATCGTCAGTACGAAGCGTACGCTTCCGGTTAATCAGGGCTTATCGCCCAGGTGAGACCACCACGACACGAAGAGGCCGTGGTGGCTTTGTATTTTTGCCTAGCCACGGCCAGAGGTGCCAATGGAACAGCTCGGACAAGCGCTGATTGTTATTGGAATCCTGATTGTCCTGGAGGCGGTGCTCTCAGCCGACAACGCCATGGTGCTGGGGGTGATGGTCAGGCAGCTACCGCCGCCCTGGCGGCAGCGGGCCCTGTTTTACGGCATCCTGGGGGCCTATGTCCTGCGCGGGATGGCCCTGGTTTTCGCGGTATACCTGATCCAGTTCTGGTGGATTCAGGCCCTGGGGGCGGTTTATCTGCTTTACATCGCCATCCGGCACTTCAGCAAACCCAAGCCCAAAGAAGCAGTCCACCTCGAGGCCCCCCAGACCCTCCAGGTGGTCACCCCCCGCCAGTTCTGGGCCACCGTGGCCCAGATCGAGCTGGCCGACCTGGCCTTCGCGGTGGACTCGGTCTTGGTGGCGGTGGCGCTTTCGGACAACCTCTGGATTATCTTCACCGGTGTGTTTATCGGCATCCTGGCCCTGCGCTTCGTGGCGGTGCTCTTTGTGGGCCTGCTGGAAAAATACCCGCGCTTCGAGAGTGTGGCTTTTGCAGTGGTGGGCTTTGCCGGGGTCAAGCTGGCCATTGGCGGCTGGGACAAGTTTGCCAAGGAAGTCCTGAGCCGCCCGGAATGGGTCACGGGGATTGACAAGACCCAGTTTTCTATCTTTATTCTGGTGGTTTTGGTACTGGGCGCCATCTGGGCCATGAGCCAGAAGCCTCGAGCCCCTCAAGAGCCGCTCGAGCACCGATAAAAGCCTATGCCCGATACGCCCAAAATCTGGTAAGGTTGTGCCGATGGTTTTGGTACTGGCAATCCTGGCCTACCTGCTGGGCGCCCTGCCCCTCGGCTACTGGGCCATCCGACGCCTGACCGGTCAGGATCCCCGCCTGGCCTCGGCCTACAACCTGGGCCTCGAGAACGCCCTGGAACGCCTGGGTTCAGGCCCGGTGCTCCTGGCCTGGGGGCTGGACTTTCTCAAGGGGCTGCTGGCGGTCTGGATGGGAGGGCAGTTTGGGCTCTCCTGGGCGGTAATCTTTGCGTTCCTGGTCTATCTGGGCCACCTCTACCCTCCCCGGCTTTTGGCCCAGGGAACCCTGCTGCGCGGACGGGGTGCGGGCGTGCTGGTGGGGGTGGTGCTGGGCCTGCATCTGAGCGGACTTTCCTACCTGCTCACCCTGGTGGTCTTGCTGGTAGCGGCCCTGAGCCTTTTATTCAGCCGCTACGCCTCGCTGGCCGCCCTGACCATCCCCGGCGCGCTGGCGCTCTTGCTCAGCTTCGAGCCTATTACCGGCTGGGCCAGGCTGGCGGCCTGGGGGCTGCTCCTGGCCGCGCTCTGGCGCTACAAGGAAAACATCGGGCGGATGCTGGAAGGCACTGAGCCCCGCCTGGGCGAACCACCGCCGCTGCCATCGGACAAGCAGGTGGTCTGCGCCTTTATGATTCATCCCCTCACGCTAGATGACCTGTTCCAGAGCCCCCGCTTCCGCTGGGCCCGACCGCTGGTAGAGCGGGGCCTCATCTCCCAAAGCCTGGTGGAAAACCTCGCCGAGGCCATCCGGCCCATGAAGGTGGGGGAGTTGCGCGGGGTCAAGACCAGCGACGGGCGGGAGATTCGCTGTCACCTGATCTCGGCCCCCCTTTTGCCCCACCAGATTACCGGCAAGCCCGAGCTGGCCACCCAGCGGGCCATCCAGGGGGCCCGGCTGGCTAGGGAGCTGGGCTGCACAGTGGTGGGCTTAGGGGCCTTCTGGAGCGTGGTGGGCGAGAAGGGCCGGATGGTGCAGGAGGCCGTGCCGGAGATCGAGGTGACCAACGGCGGGGCCTACACCGCCGGCACGGTGAAGGCGGCCATACCGGGCATCCTGGCCCACTTCGAGCAGTCCGGGCGCCACCTTCAGGAAGCCACCGCGGCGGTGGTAGGGGCCAACGGGGTGGTGGCCTTTG
The DNA here is from genome assembly GCF_000024425.1 of Meiothermus ruber DSM 1279. Lineage (NCBI taxonomy): Bacteria > Thermotogati > Deinococcota > Deinococci > Thermales > Thermaceae > Meiothermus > Meiothermus ruber. Next base: position 980,807 of record NC_013946.1, on the reverse strand, counting down.
GGATTGCCCGGCAGATTGCGCCGCTGGTTGGGAAGCTGATTCTGGTGGGACGCAACCAGGAACGCCTGGAGAAAAGCGCCGCCACCCTCAAGCAGAACCTCGAGCGCAAAGGCCAGTCCGTCCCCCAGCTTATCGTGAGCACCGATATATCGGCCATCCGCGAGGCCGACCTCATCTTCACCGCCACCTCCGACCCCCAGCCGGTTATCTTCCCCCAGCACGTCAAGCCCGGCGCCTGGATCTACGACGAAGGTGTGCCACCCGACGTGGACGCCTCGGTGAAGCAGGTGCCGGGGGTGCGGGTGATTCCCGGTGGGGTGGTACGGCCGCCGGGGGCCATGACCGGCAACCTCGACCTGCACTTCGGCGAGGGGGCGGTGCCGGCCTGCCTAGCCGAGACCATGATTCTAGCCGCCGAAAAAGCCTATGAACGCAAGAGCCTGGGTGGCGAGACCAAAAGCGAAAATATCCAGTTTTTCGTGGAGCGGGCCGAGGCCCTGGGTTTCAGGGTGGTGGACTGATACCGTCTTTGCCTTATCCGCAATGTATCCAGCTAGATATACCGAAGCCAGCGCTTCCCGGGACGTCGGATGAGCAGCGAAGTACTACTCGTGACCAAGAAGGCCCCGCTTTCTGGCCTCTCGGTCTGCAAGCTCAAATAATAGAACGCCAATGCAGAACACCGCCGTTGTCTCGGCGAGAAGCAGGATCCACCAGTAGGCTTCAACGGCGCTGCCTTGCAGTAAGTCTCGAATTACCGAAGCACCCAGCACCAGCGGAAACCACTCGAGCTGTGGCAGGTTGGCAATGACTGCCGGAAAAACCAATAACTGCGCCAGCATAAAAAACGTTCTGATCTCCTTGAACAGCAACGCAACCGCCCCCACCACCAGACCCAGACCCAGGGCCGCAATGTAAAACAATCCGATGGCAGGGAGCATTTCCCAGCTCAGACTAAAGTTGATCTTATTGTGGTTGGTCAGTACCAGAAATAAAATTACCGTGTTGAGCAAAATTGGCGCGAGGCGGGCGAGGGCCTGCGTTACAAAAAAAGCTGTAAGGCCATGCCCGGACAGCACCATGTTCTCCAGCGTACCGGACTTTGCTTCTCTGCTAACTTGCGCGGCTATGCCACCTAAAGCAGATATCGCAAGTAGGCCCAGCAGATAACCCACCAAAAGTCTGAAAATCGTGTCTGGATTGGAGCTTGATACCCCCGAGAGCTGGGCCACGCCTTTCAGCAAGAAGAAAATGAGGCCCATAAAAACCAGGCCCATCACAAACTGCAGCGGATAACGCACCTCTTCCAGCCAGGCGCGCCAGGCCTCGGCGCTAAACAAAATAACCAGTCTACGCACTGTGCGACTCCTTTCGCGCTGTATAGCTTCTGAATATCTCGGCTAGCTCGACTTCTCGTTTCTCAATGGAGCGGAGCGGCCTGGGGTGCAGTCGCCTCATCAGTTCGTAGAGCTGCTCAGGATAATCCAAAATCACCTCGAGCACCCTACCCGACTCATCCAGCGTATGTTGAAAAGGTAGCTCGGGCAAGCCCACCGGCTCCTTGAAGGTAACTCGATAGCTTTGCAGGTCAAACATCTCTAAAAGCTCTTCTTTGGCTTTATCCACCACGATGCGCCCACCCGAAAGGATAGCGACTCGGGTACAAAGCCTCTCAGCAACCTCCAACTGGTGGGTTGTGAGCAGAATACCCTTACCCGCCTTTGCCATACCTAAAATTTGCGCCTCGAGCACCTCTGCCGCGTCAATGTCCAGACCCAGCGTCGGCTCATCAAGCAACACAAAAGGGGGATCGTGGGCGATAGCCACAGCAAAAGCCATCTTTGACACCATGCCTTTGGACAGTGTTTGCGCTGGCGCGTTTCGCTTTTCCCACAAACCCAATAGGTCTAAAAGGTATTTGGCCCGCTCCCGGGCCTTCGGACGCCGCATACCCCGGACGGCGCAGGTATAAACTAGGTTTTCGAAGGGCGATAGGCGCGGGAAAAGTACTCGATTGGTGTCTATCAGAGCTCCCAACTGCGCCATGTAATTTGGCTGCCCAAATCTCAAACCGTTGATGCTTACCGAACCCTCATCTGGAATCACCAGGCCGCACACGGTGCGAATGGTGGTGGTTTTACCGCTTCCATTGCGCCCCAACAGGGCTACAATTTCACCCGGCTTTACTTCCAGGGAAACACCAGTGAGGGCTCTTACCACATTACGCAGCGAACGAAAGGTTTTACTTATTGAGTCAACCTTGAGCATTTGGACACCCTTACATTGTTTAAACACTCACGCAGTTTAAACACTCACGCAAAAGCGGTTGCCAGAATAGTTCCGGCAACCAAAGAGCTATTTTCGAAGGCGCTTAATGCAGTTTAGCACCAGCCTAAAACACACAAAACGAAGTCAACCAATGTATAAAGGTAGTCTCGCATTGCTATCCCCCTTAGCTATAACTTAGTCTTCTAGCAGACAGGAACCAGGAAGCAGAAACCTTCCACGATGATGGCAATTATCAAGTCACGCACAGTCGTGATACCCCTACGGTGGTTATTGAGATAAAAAGTTCACGGCACTTAACACAAAGAAACCGCGCACACTATACCTTCAAGTAGATTGACAAACCATTCAATGAAACCCACCTATACCCTCCTTGTTCTTGGTATGAGAAGCCGCTAAAGCAATTTCGAAGTTAGGGCGCAACTTTCACCTCCTTTCTGAGGTACCTCGAGCGGAGGTTAGCATCTTATTTTTTTTTGTCGAGTTGATGACCATTTTTTGATAGAGGGCAAACTAAAGTCAATGCTAAAATATTAAATCGTGCCCACCCTACCGTTGCTCCTGCTCTCTCCCACGCGCCTCGAGGCCCCTTTCCTCAAAGGCCAGAAGTTCGATTTTCACGGACGCGCGGGGCTGCGCGGGGCGGGCTGGGTCTGGCTGGAGTGCGGCATTGGCAAGGTCAACACCGCCGCCACCCTGGCCGCTTTCGTCCAGCGACGCAGGTTCGAGCGGGTGCTGCTCTTTGGCATTGCGGGGGCCTATGCCGATTCGGGCTTGCAGTTAGGCGATTGCGCCCTGGCCGAGCGGGAGATTCAGGCCGACCTGGGCGTGCGGGATGGGGGCCTGAAGGGCCTGGGCTTCCCCAGCCTGGTGGTGGCCTCCAGGCCCTACCACAACCGCTTTCCGCTGGACAAAGCCTTCACGGACGAACTTAAGAGCAAACTGGGCCTGCCTGGCAAACAGTTTCTGACCCGCGACCTGGTCTCGGAGAACCCCACCGAGGCCCACCAGCTCGCGCGCAAATGGGAGGCCGACCTCGAGAACATGGAGGGGGCCGCCTTTGCCCAGACCTGTTTGTGGCTGGGCCTGGCCGGGGCCGAGCTACGGGCGGTATCGAACATGGCCGGTGTGCGCGACAAGGCCCAGTGGCGCATCCGACAGGCGGTGGAGGCCCTCGAGCACCACATTTTGCGTATCATCGGGTCATGATCGACATCACCCGCCCCATCCACCCTGGCGTGCCGGTCTGGCCCGGCGATACCCCCTTTAGCTACGAGCTGGTCGCGCGAATCGCAGGCGGCGACAGCGTGAACGTGGGCAAATTTACCACCACCACCCACCTGGGCACCCACCTCGACGCCCCCTGGCACTACGTGGACGACGGCGGCAAGCTGGAAAGCGTCCCGCTCGAGGTGCTCATAGGCCCCTGCCGGGTGGTGGATGCGCGTGGACAGGAAGCCCTCACGGCCGACTTCCTCAAAACCATCCAGCTCGCCGAGCGCACCCTCTTTTACACCGGACAGCCCAGTATCTGGCCGAGCTTCCCCCACACCTTTATGCACGTGCTGCCCGAGGCCGCCGGGTACATGGCCGCGCAGGGTGTCAGGCTCTACGGCACCGACGCCCCCAGCGTAGACCCCCTCACCTCCAAAGACCTGCCCGCCCACAAGGCCTTTGCCCAGGCCGGGGTTTATATCGTGGAGGGACTGGCCCTGGAGGGGGTGGCCCCGGGCGACTACGAACTCGTCTGCCTGCCGCTGAAGCTCGAGGGGGCCGACGCCGCGCCGGTGCGGGCCATTTTGCGATAGAGCTGTTTCTCATCCCCTTCTGTCGTGCGATTGCGCCAATGCGCTAAGATGGTTCGGATGAAGTTTGGATTACCCGGCATAAAACTTTTCCGCAAACTGGGTTTTTTTCTCAATCAGGCCGCTCTAGGGGGTAGCGCGGCCCTCGAGGGCGTGATGATGAAGGCCGCCGACGCCTGGGCCCTGGCGGTGCGGCTGCCCAACGGGCAGATTCACGTAGAGCGACACGAGGAAGAGGCCCTGACCAAAAAGTACCCCTGGGCCCGGCTGCCCCTCATCCGGGGCGTGGTGGCGCTGTGGGATGCCATGAGCATCTCCTACAAGTCGCTGTCGCGCAGCGCCGAACTGGCCGGGGAAGAAGACGAGAAGGTCTCGGGGGCGGCCATGTACGGCACCCTGGCGGTCTCGCTGGTGATCGGCCTGGCTTTGTTTGTGTGGCTGCCGGCCCGGCTGGCGGGTTTGCTGGTGGACGAGGAGCGCTTCCGCTTTTTGTTTTACGTGGTGGCCGGGCTGTTCGAGACCGCCATTCTGATTAGCTATCTGGTGTTTATCGGACGCATGAAGGATATGCAGCGCTTCTTCATGTACCACGGGGCCGAGCACAAGGCCATCGCCGCGCACGAGAAGGGCCTCGAGCTCACCGTGGAAAACGTGCGGGCCCAGCCGGCCTACCACCCCCGTTGCGGCACCAGCTTCATCGCCTTCACCGCGGTGGTGGGGGTGTTCGTGTACAGCTTCTTCCCACCCCTCACGGTGGCCTGGTACTGGATTTTCCCGCGCCTTCTGATGATTCCGGTGGTGGCCGCGGTCTCCTTCGAGGTGCTGCGCTACTCCGCCGCCCACCACGACCCCCTCTCGAGGTTCTTCCGCTGGCTGGGCTTCAAGTTCCAGATGCTCACCGTCCGGGAACCCACCGACGATATGATCGAGGTCGCCATCGAGAGCACCAAGGCCGCCCTGGCCCAGCAACCTGCCGAAAAGCCCGTAGCGGTGGCCTGAGCGCTGCGAACGTAGGAGCCCCCGGACGCGGAAAATCAGCGGTAGGGCACCTAGCAAACTCAATACCCAAAACCAGCAGGTAAAAGTACAATCAGCCCATGCGTATTCTGCACACAGCAGACTGGCACCTGGGCAAGGTGCTCAAAGGGCGGGAGCGCACCCCGGAAATTCGACAGGCCTTGCAAGCCCTGTTGGGGCTGGTGCGCTCCGAGCGCATCGAGCTGGTGCTGGTGGCCGGCGACCTCTTCGACCGGAGCGTGGTGTCCACCGAAGCCGAGGCCGCTGCCTTCGAGTTTTTTGTGGGCCTGCGCGAGCTGCAGGTTCCGGCCCTGGTAATTGCCGGCAACCACGACAGCCGCGAGCGCCTCGAGGCCCTCTCGCCCCTGCTCTCCCTGACCGGGGCCACCGTGTTTGGCAACCTGCGCTTTGCCGAACAGGGCGGGGTGGTGGAGGCCCTCGGGGCCCGGGTGGCGCTGCTGCCTTTTTTGTCGGAGCGACGGCTGGTCAAGGCGGGCGACCTGCTGCAGGGCGACGGCGCGGAGTGGAAGAAAACCTATGGCCAGGGCATGGGCCTGATTCTGAAAAACCTGGCTACCGGCTTTAGCGGCGACCTCAACCTGCTGATGGCCCACCTGACCGTGGAGGGCGGCCAGTTGGGGGGCGGCGAGTTCACCTTTCACACCACCAACACCTACGCCATCCAGCCGGGCGACTTTCCCCAGACCCTGAGCTACGTGGCCCTGGGCCATCTGCACCGCCAGCAGCAGGTCTGCGAGGCCCCGCTGGCCTGGTATGCGGGCTCTTTGATCCAGCTCGACTTTGGTGAGGGAGAAAACAGCGACCGGGGCGCCCTGATTGTGGAGGTGGCGCCAGGCTTACCAGCCCGGGTACACCCCATCCGTGAGCGCTGGGGCAAGCCGCTCAAAACCTTCCGGCTGAGCCGTGAAACCCTGGATCGCCGCTGGGAGGAGGTGCGGACTTTTCCTGGCTACAGCAAAATTGTGATCGAAGGCCCCGGCAACGCCGCCCTGCGCGAGCGATTGTTCAAGGAGCTGCCGGATCTGCTCGAGGTGGAGTTTCACACCCCAGAGGCAGAAATAAAAGGCCCCACCCCGGTAGACACCGAAAACCTGGACTGGGTGGAAGCCTATGCCGAATACCGCCGGACAACCACCGCCAAGGAGGCCAGCCCCGAACTGCTGGAGGCCTTCAAGCAGGTCTACGAAGAGGCCCACACCCCCAGCAACCAGCCCGCGCACTGAGCTTTGCCATGAAACCCCTCAAGCTACTCCTCGATGGCTTTGGCCCCTACGCCGAAGCGCAAGCCGTTCAGTTCGACCATGATGTGAGCCTGTTTGCCATTACCGGCCCCACCGGTTCAGGCAAAAGCACCCTGCTCGACGCCATTACCTATGCCCTTTACAAGGCCACCCCGCGCATCGGCTCGAGCGGCCTCAAAGACCTCAAGCACCCCCAGGCCGAATCGGCCAAGGTGGAGCTGACCTTTGCCATGGGCGAGCAGGTCTGGCGGGTGGTGCGGGTGGTGGGCAAGGAGAGCCAGAGCCGCCTCGAGTACCTCCAACAAAACCAGTGGAAAACCCATCCCGCCTCCGAGAGGGTGCGGGAGCTGGACGCCAAACTGGCCGAGATTCTGGGCATGGATTACGAGACCTTTACCCGGGCCATCCTGCTGCCCCAGGGCCAGTTCGACCTGTTTTTGCGCGGCTCGCCTAAAGAGCGCCGCGAGACCCTGATCAAGCTGTATGGTCTGGAGAGCCTCAAGGCCATGCGGGAACGGGCAGCGGCCCGCCTCGCGGCCCTGAACAAGCAGAAAGACCGTCTGGAAGGAGAGCTGGATACCCTGGCCGAGGCTGAGGAAGAGCGCATTGCGGCGCTGCAAGACGAAATCGCAGGGCTAGCGCAAAGCGAGCGTGAGCTGGGCCAAAGAGTGGAAGAAATCGAGCGAACCCTGAAAAAACTCGAGGAGCTGAGCCAGCTTTATAGCACCCTCGAGGCCCTGCGCCGCCGCAAGCAGACCTGGGAAAGCGAACAACCCCGCATCGCCGAAACCATTGCCAAACTCGCACGCGCCGAGCAGGCCGAGCGCATCTGGCCCCAGCTCGAGGCTTTACAGACCAGCCAGCGTGACCTCGAGCAGGCCCAGCACATCCTGAAGGCCCACCGGTCAGAGCTGGCAAAGCTCGAGGCCCTGCTCGAGAAGCTGCGCCAGGGCTTCGATCCCGAGCGCCTGGAGGGGCTCAAGCGCAGCCAGGCCCAGATACCTCTGCTCAAAGACCAGGAGGCCCGCCTCAAGCGCTACGGGGGCCAGCTCGAGCTGCACCACCCCAGCCCGCTGCCCTTTGACGAAGACCGCCTCGAGCAGCTGCGCGAGGCTGAGCGGCTCTTTGCCGACCTCGCCCGAGCCCGCACCCAGGCCGAACGGGCCCAGACCCGCCTGCAGGCCGCTCTTCGGGAAGCAGAAAAAGCCCAGGCCGAGCACGCGGAGCTGGAAAACAAGCTCAAGAGCCTCAAAGACCAGGGCCAGGGCCAAAAAACGGAGCTGGAAGAAGCCAAAGCGGCCCTCGAGCGTGAAAAACTCCGGCAGGGCATCGCACACTACCACCCCCATCTCAAGGTGGGCGAGCCCTGCCCCCTCTGCGGCCATCCGGTCGCTGCCCTACCCCCGGCCCAGCCCCAGGCCGACCTCCAGGCCCTCAAAACCCGGGTGGAACGCCTCGAGGCCACCCTCACCGAGCTGCGGGCCGACTACAAAGCCGCACAGAAGCGCCTCGACGACCTGAACGAGCAACTGCCAAAGCTACAAACGCAGGTGCAAACCCTTCAAGCCGAGGCCGATGAGGCCGGCAAGGCCTATGCAGACCTGGAAGCCAAAAGCCGGGCCCTGGGCAGCCTCGAGCAGGTTCGGGCAGAACGCACCCAGCGCCTGGCCGCGCTGGCGCAGGAAATCCGCGCCGTTGCTGGCGGCCTGACCCCAGCAGCCTACGAGCAGCAGCTTCTGAAAGAGCTCAAAGCTGCCCAGGACCGGGCCGATCAGATCGCCCAGGCCGAGGCCAGCCTGACCGAAGCCAGGGGCAAAGTCCAGAGCCAGGCCGAGGTGGTGCGGGTGCTGGAAGCCAGCCTGGCCCGGCAGCAGGAGGCTGTAGAGACCCTCTGGCGCGAGGCCCGGTTCGAAGACCTCGAGGCCGTCCGGGCGGCCCGCCTGAGCCCGGCCGAGGTAGCGGCCCTACGCAAACGGGTGCAGGATCACGAGCTCGAGGGGGCCCAGATAGCCCGCGAGCTCAGGGAGTTAGAAGCAAAGCTACAGGGCCAGGAGCCGGTGGACGCAGCCCAGGTGGCCGAACAAAAGCAGCGCCTGGCCGAACTGAAAGAGGCCCTCGACTCGACCAAGCAGCGCCTGGGCGCCAGAAAGGAAGCGCTCAAACACCTGCAGAAGCAGCTCGAGCGCAAGCGTCAGATCCAGAAAGAAAAAGCGGATCTGGACAAACAGATCGACCTCTGGGAGCAGCTCGAGCTGGATCTCAAGGGCAACCGCTTCCAGGACTTCTTGCTGGAGCGCTATCAGTCCGGCCTGCTCTCCAGGGCTTCCGAACTCATCCAGTCGCTCTCGCATAACCGCTATACCTTGCGGCTCGAGGACGGCGATTACTTCGTATTCGACCGCTGGACTGAGGCCCTGAGGCCGGTGCGCACCCTTTCGGGGGGGGAAAGTTTCATGGCCAGCCTGTGCCTGGCGCTCTCGCTCTCCGAGCACCTCTCCCGTGGCCGAATCGGCGCGCTGTTTCTGGACGAAGGGTTCGGCACCCTCGACGCCGAAACGCTGGAACAGGTGGCCGGGGTGCTGGAAGCCCTGCCCAGCCAGGGCCGCCTAGTGGGCATCGTCACCCACGTCGAGGCCCTGGCCGAGCGAATGCCTGCGCGCCTGGAGGTCTCCAAATCGCCAGCGGGGAGCCGCGTGCGCTGGAGGGATTGATTGACTCCAAGCGTTGGATTGCGGCCAGTATAGCGAGAACCCCAAGCCACGCCAGGCTTTGTGGGTGCTGTCTCTTACCAGCCTGTTCGGCCCAAAACGGAATGAGTCTGGTATAACCCTGGAAGTATTGGAGGCTCGAGCCCCTCATGTCACGCATCCTTCGCAACACCCTTCTGGTCATGGCCGGTACCCTCGCCAGCCGCCTGCTGGGCCAGGTGCGCCAGACCATCCTGACCAACCTTCCGCTCCCAGACACCACCAAGGATGCCTTCTGGGTGGCCTACCGCATTCCCAACCTGCTGCGCGAGCTGCTGGCCGAGGGGGCCATCCAGAACGCCCTGATTCCGGTGCTGACCGGCCTTCCGCCCGAAGAGGCCCGCACCTTCGCCCGGCGTTTTGGGGCCTTTCTGCTGGGGGTAAATCTGGTAATTCTGGGCCTGGGCCTGCTTTTCGCCCCTCAAATTGCCGGCGCGCTGTTGTGGCTGGCCGAGCTATCCCTGGCCCAGCCCAGCCCCCTGCGCGACCCGGCAGTGTTCGAGCAGTTGGTGCTGCTGATTCGTTTGGTGATGCCATTTTTGCTCTCGATCTCGATGGCCTCGCTGTTTTCCTCGATGCTGCAATCGGGCGAGCGCTTTGGCCTCACCAGCTTCAGCCCCGTGGCCTTCAACCTGGGCTCCATTGCCTTGATGCTGTTGTTTCCCAGCAGCATTGCGGCCCTGGGTCTGTCGGTTACGCTGGGGGGGGCGTTGCAAGCCCTGGTACAGCTACCCGCCCTCAAAGGCTATGGCCTCGAGTTCAGGTGGCATCCCGCCTTCCGCGCCGCCCTGGGCCGGATTGGCCCCTTCGCCTTCACCACCTCGGTGCGGCAGTTTTTGAACCTGGTTCTGCTGAGCATTCTGGCCGCCTACCCCACCGCCGCCGTGACGGGCTTTCAAAACGGCGAGCTGCTTTTCACCACCGCGCTGGGCCTGCTGGCGGTCTCACCGGCCATGGCCGCCTTTCCCCGGCTTTCCGCCCTGGCCGGCAACGGCGAGGTTAGCAAAGCCCGCGAGCTGCTCTTCCGCATCATGGCACGGCTTGCGGTGCCGCTGGCTTTCGCCTCGGCCATGCTGGTGGCTCTAGCACCTTGGATTGTGGGAACGCTTTACGCCTTTACCGACCACTTCTCTGAGGCCAACCGGGCCTATACCACCCAGACCGTGATGGCCCTGGGCTTTGCGCTCCTCCCCTGGGGCCTGAACCAGCTCATGCTGCGGGGCTTCTATGCCGTGGGGCAGGTGGGTCAGGCGGTTGGCGTGACGGCCACCATCGCCTTGCTAAATACCTTTGGCTACTGGCTGCTGCGGGAGCAGGGTTTGTTTGTGCTCAACCTGGCCACCGGGCTGGCGGGCTGGCTAGGCCTGGCGATCTACGCCCAGCGGCTACAGGTTTTTCAGATGGTACGCCCAGCCCAGGTATGGGGAATAACCGCCAGGGCCACGCTGGCCGCCGCCCCTGCGGGTGGGGTCGCCTACCTGGTGGCAGTTCAGTTTGGAGTCCCGGCCTTCTTTTTACACAACATCCTGCCCCTTGCCCTGGGGGGGTCGGCAGGCCTGCTGGTGTTTGTGGGGCTGGCCTATGCCCTGCGCCTGCCGCTCAAGCTGCGCTAACCCGCCGAGGACTTGGCTTTCTTCTGGTCGCTTTGGTCGCTTTTCTCCGGCTTTAGCTCGCGCAGAAGCGCCAGGCGCAGGCGGGCAATTTCGGACTCGAGCCGGTTTTGCTGGATATCCAGTTCATCGCGCAGGCGGATGATCTCCTCCACCCCGGCCAGGTTGACCCCCAGCTCCTGGGTCAGCCGACGAATCTCCCGCAGCTTTTCTACGTCCCGTTCGGAGTAGAGACGGGTTTTGCCAGAGGTGCGGCTGGGCGTGACCAGGCCCTCCCGCTCGTAGAGGCGTAGGGTCTGGGGGTGCATGCCCACCAGCTCCGCCGCCACCGAGATGATATAAACCGGCCGTTCTTTGTCGTCGGTTTTCTTGCTTTTGGACTCACCAGGGGGTGGCAGGGCCGGGGGCGTTTTGAGGGCCTCGAGCTTCTCCCCCAGCTCCTGCTTGAGCCGCTCGGCCTCCTCGCGAAACCGCTGCTCGAGCGCCCATAGCTCGTCGCGCAGTTTCATAATCTCCTCCACCCCGGCCAGGTTGACCCCCAGCTCCTGGGTCAGGCGGCGAATCTCCCGTAACTTCTCCACGTCCCGTTCGGAGTACAGCCGGGTCTTGCCCCCCGAGCGCTTGGGCTGAATGAGGCCCTTACGCTCATACAGGCGCAAAGTCTGGGGGTGCATATCCACCAGTTCGGCGGCAACCGAAATGATGTACACCGGACGGTCTTTCTTATCCATATATAAACAGGGCTAAAAGCCCTTGACGTTTTAAGTATACGAAAATCTGCCAGGTTTTATACCAGATTGGGTTAGCGCCTCGCCAACCAGCCTGTACCAATCTGCTTCGGGAATGGGGCGCGCTTTGCAAAGGCCGTGCTACAGCAGTCTGGGTTATCTGTTGTGGGCGGCGGGCTTATAAGGCAGATAGCGGGGCTGCCAGAAGCGCTCGGCCACATAGGCCTGGATGGCCTCCATACCCAGCCCCTTCAAGCGCTCCTCGCGGGCCAGCCCCTCCTTCATGGCCTGGCGGATCACCCTCGAGGCCACCAACTGGCTGACCTCGCGCAGTTCCGAGGTGGGGGGGTATATGCGGTCGGGGTGGTGCTGGCGGGTGTAGTCGTAGAGGGCGTAGGCCGCCTCGAGCACCATACCATCGGAGACTTCTTTGGCTTTGGAGAGCACCGTACCAAAGCCCAGGCCCGGAAACACAAAGGCATTGTTCCCCTGGCCGATTGGGTAAACCCGGCCATCCAGCTCCACCGGCGCAAAGGGACTCCCCGCGGCCACTAGAGCTTTGCCGCCCGTCCAGCGCAGGATTTCCTCGGGGATGGCCTCCGACGAGCTGGTGGGGTTGGAAAGGGGGAAGATAATGGGCTGCTCGGTGTTGGCCTGCATCGCCTGGACGACGGGCTCGGTAAACGAACCTGCCTGGCCCGACAGCCCCAGCAAAACCGTAATCCGGCCATTCACCACCGTTTCGTACAGGTTGGGGGCCTCCCCGGCGATGCGCCAGTCCTTGATCAGGGCTGGGTCTTTGGCGAACTTCTGCTTGTAGGCTTCCATGCTGCGGTTGCTGAGCAGCAGGCCCTTGGAATCCAGCACAAACAGGCGTTCCAGGGCCTCGGCCTCGGTCAGACCCTCGCGCATCAGGCCGTCGAGCAGGGCCTGGGCCACCCCAATGCCCCCGGCCCCAGCCCCATAGACCAGGATGCGCTGGTCAGAAAGGTTCTGGCCCTTGATCCGGCAGGCCGAGAGCACCCCGGCCAGCGTAACTGCGCCGGTGCCCTGGATGTCGTCGTTGAAGGAAGGGAGCACCTTGCGGTAGCGCTCGAGCACGGTAAAAGCCGTGTCCTTGCCGAAGTCCTCCCACTGCATGACCGCGTTGGGGTAGCGCTTGCAGAAAGCCTCCACAAAACGATCCATAAAGGCGTAGTACTCCTCGCCCGAGAGCCGGCGGTGCCGCACCCCCAGGTAGAGCGGGTCGTTGATGAGATCGGCGCGGTTGGTGCCCACGTCCAGCTCGATGGGCAGGGCCTTGTCGGGCCCCAGGCCGCCCGCCGCGGTGTAGATCGAAAGCTTGCCGATGGCGATGGCCATGCCCCCAAAGCCCTGGTCGCCAATGCCCAGAATGGCCGAGGAATCGGTGGCCACGGCCAGGCGCACGTCGTTGAGGGGCACGTTGGCCAGAGCCTGATCGATCTCGTGGATGTTGTCGGTGGAGGCCGTAAAGCCCCGCGGGTAACGGTAGATGTGCGAGAACTGCTTAACCGCCTCGCCCACCGTGGGCGTGTACAGAATGGGCAGCATCTCGCTCATGTGGTCTACAAACAGCGCGTAGAACAGCACCTCGTTGCGGTCTTGCAGGTTGCGCAAGAAGATGTGCTTTTCCAGGTCGTTTTCGATCAGGCGGTAGCGCCGGTAGTTGCGCTGCTTTTGCTCCTCGAGGCTGGTCACGTGCGGCGGCAGGAGGCCCTCGAGCTTGAGGGCTCTGCGCTCTTCGTGGGTGAAGGCGGTGCCCTTGTTCAGCAGGGGCAGCCCCAGCAAGAGCGAACCCTCGATAAAAGGCTCCAGATAGCGCTTGCCTCGCTCATCACGCTTCACATCGTAGTAGCGACTGACGGTCATGTAGGCAATGTTACGCCCACAGGGTATTTGCGGTCTAGAGCGTTGATTTGCTGAAACCCCTTCCCCAACCGGTGTAACTACCCCCAACCGCTGTCCTTCGACATTCGGCAGTGGTCGCGTTATTATCGTGGGCGGTAGAAATGGGCTGCGGCCCAACGAAAGGAGTTTTCAGATGAAACCCCCTGTACGTGTGGCAGTTACCGGTGCAGCCGGTCAGATTGGCTATAGTCTGCTGTTCCGCATTGCTGCGGGTGAGATGCTGGGCAAAGACCAGCCGGTGATTCTGCAACTGCTGGAGATCACCCCGGCCCTCAAGGCCCTGGGCGGGGTGATTATGGAGCTCGAGGACTGCGCCTTCCCCACCCTGGCCGGCATCGTTGCCACCGACGACCCCAACATCGCTTTCGGCGATGCCGATTACGCTTTACTGGTCGGGGCCATGCCCCGCAAGCAAGGCATGGAGCGCGCCGATTTGCTCCAGGCCAACGGCGCCATCTTTACCGCCCAGGGCCGGGCCCTCTCCGAGAACGCCCGCAAGCACGTCAAGGTGCTGGTGGTGGGCAACCCCGCCAACACCAACGCCCTCATCACCTACAAAAACGCCCCCAACCTCTCGCCGCGCCAGATCCACGCCATGACCCGCCTCGACCACAACCGGGCCATCTCCCAGCTCGCCGCCCGGCTTAAGGTACCGGTCAGCGAGATCAAGAAGATGACCATCTGGGGCAACCACTCCCTCACCCAGTACCCCGACCTATTCCACTGCGAGGTGGGCGGGCGAAACGCCTACGAGCTGGTAGGCGACCACGACTGGTACGCCAACACCTACATCCCCAAAGTGGCCAAGCGCGGCGCGGAGATTATCGAGGCCCGCGGGGCTTCCTCGGCGGCCTCGGCGGCCAGTGCGGCCATTGACCACATGCGCGACTGGGCCCTGGGCACCCCGGCGGGCGACTGGGTGAGCATGGCCATCCCCTCCGACGGTTCGTATGGCATTCCCGAGGGGCTGGTGTACAGCTACCCCTGCGTCTGCAAAGACGGCGACTTTGAAATCGTGCAGGGCCTGGAGATCAACGAGTTCAGCCGCAGCAAGATGGACGCCAGCGCCAAAGAGCTGGCCGACGAGCGCGACGCGGTGTTGCAGTTGGGGCTCATCAAGTAAGGCCTTGCAAAAGTGCGCTCGAGGGCCCATAGCAGGCCCTCGAGCCGCCTTTAAACTAGCAAATGGAGCCAGGCTCAGGCCTGGCTGGCCCCCTGGCCCAGCGTCGTCCAGCCCTGCACGGGGTCCCAGGGGTACACAATCCAGGCGTCGGTCTCGGCCGCGTAGTAGTCGGGGGCGTCACCGGGGAACTGGCTTTTTAGGGGTTTGTAGTGCAAGACCGCTACCCGCGGATGCCCTCCCGCCATCTTGATGCGCTCCCGCACCGCTACGGCGGTTTTGCCCGAGTCCCACACATCGTCCACAATCAAGACCCGTTTACCATAGAGCAGGCTATCCGAGGGGAACTGCAAGAACACCGGGTCTTTGATGGTCTCGCCCACATCGGTGTAAAACATCACCGCGGCGGTCAGGATATTGCGCTGGTCGGTGGCTTCCGAGACCAGACAGGCCGGAATCATGCCGCCCCGCGTGACCGCCAGAATGCAGTCGAAGTCGTTGGGGTTGAGCTGGCCCAGCAGCTTGGAGACCAGGTTGGTGATGTCCTGCCAGGTCAGGTACTGCTTGCCGGAGTAGTTGGCGGTTTCACTCATATGACCCCCGAAGCCGAGGAAAGATAGAAGGGGAAAGCAAAGTCAAGCCTCTTGGTTTCTCTTTCCCCTTTCCTCGCCTTTTACTTTTCCACCGGCTTATCCAGCTCGAAGGCGCTGTGCACCGCGCGCAGGGCGGCCTCGGCGAACTGTAGGGGGATGATGGCGGAGATGCGCACCTCGCTGGTGGCGATCATGTCGATGTTGGCCCCCACGCTCGAGAGGGCCTGGAACATGCGGGCCGGAATGCCGGGGGTCGAGGCCAGGGCCACGCCCACGATGGAGATTTTGCAGATGTCCCGCCTTAGCTGGGCCTCGCCGCCAATCTCGGCCAGAACCGGCTCGAGGGCCTCCATGGCCTCCTCGGCGAAGTCCTGGTTGACCGTGAAGGCCATCTGGGTGCGGCTGGCCTCGTGGCCGGGCACGCCCTGGATAATCATGTCCACCGCCACCCCCTTGCGGGCCAGGGCCTCAAAGACCCGCGCGGCGATACCGGGCCGGTCGGGGATGCCAACCAGGCCAATCTGGGCAATTTCATCGTCGAGGGCTACCCCCGTCACTGGGCGATCGAGTTCCATTCCATCCTCCGTAACAATGGTGCCAGGGTTGTAGGAAAAGCTGCTGCGCACGTGGATTTTCACCCCATAGCGCTTGCCGTAGTAGACCGACCGGGGGTGCAGCACCCGCGCCCCCAGGGCGGCCATCTCCAGCATCTGATCGTAGCCGATGCGGCTCAGCTTCTGGGCCTCGGGAATGGCGTGGGGGTCGGTGGTGTAGACCCCTTCGGTGTCGGTAAAAATCTCGCACTCCTGGGCTCCCAGGGCCGCGGCCAGGGCTACGGCGGTGGTATCGGAACCGCCCCGACCCAAGGTGGTCAGCTCGCCTTCCGGGGTGGTGCCCATAAAACCCGCCACCACCGCCACCTCCCCCCTATCCAGGGCCTGCTGGATGAGGGTGGGCTCCACCCGCAGGATGCGGGCGTCGCCGTAGCGTCCGTCGGTGGTGATGCCAATCTGGTGCTGGGTAAAACCCCGCGCGGGGATGCCCATGGCGTGGAGCTGCATTGAAAGCAGGGCCACCGACTGCTGCTCGCCGATGGTGGTGAGCATGTCGAGCTCGCGCTGAGGCGGGCGTTTGTTGACCCGCCTGGCCAGGGCGATCAGCTCGTCGGTGGTGCGGCCCATGGCCGAGACCACCACGGCAATCCGGTGTCCCTTCTCGAGGTAGTGGTGGATGCGCTGGGCCACCTTGTGGATGCGCTCGAGGTCGCCCACGCTGGTTCCGCCGTATTTTTGCACGATAAGGGCCATAGCTAGCAAAGAATGCTAACATGCCCCATGCCGATAGCCAATAGTAAAAGCTTCCCAACCAGTTTCTGGGAAAGCCCCGGGCAAAACACCGCTAAAAGCGGTAAGCTAGGTTACCCTGGGGTGGCCTTACCCCAAGCGAGAGGTGGTTTGTGCTGCAAAATCGCAGCAACCTCGAGGATAGGTGCGAATATGGCGAACAAAGCAACGGATAAACCCAGCAAGGAGCCCTTTGCAGGTGCCTACTTTGTAGGCCTGTTCATCACCCTGGGCTTGCTGATCGTGGTCGTCGCGGTAGGGGCCGGTATGCCGCCGGCGCTCTCGGGCTTTCTGGTGGCCCTGCTGCTGGGCCTGACGGTGAACCCCAAGTACGCCCTGGGCTTTCTGAGCGCCGGGGTGCTGGCGACCCTCCTGGGGTTTGCCGGGCAGGAGCCGCAGGTGGCCTGGGGCGGTCTGGGGCTTATCCTGTCCAGTTTGGTTGTCTGGCGCTTTATCAAGTCCTGACAGCTGGAGGGTGGGTTGCGCGGATTCCTCCCACGTCTGCTGGCCCCTGACCGGCTGGCCCGCACCCTCATCTACGCCGGGATCGCCGGCTTTATCTGGTTTTTTTTCCTTCAACCCAGCCCCTTTGGCACCACCCTTTCCGTAACTACCCTGGTGGGGGCCGGACTGGTGCAGTACGGCAGCGGCAAACCCTTTGTGATCCCCCTGTACGTCTACGTGCTGGCAGCCCTGATCCTGGTACAACTGGCCGGGCTGGCCCTGGGGGTGGGCGGCCAGGTGGGTGCTGCGCTTTTGGGCGGGGCCCTGGGGCTGGGCCTGCCTTATCTGGCTTACCGTTTACAGGAGAAAGCATGAAGGTTGCCCTGGTTCACCTAGCCACCCTCGAGACCCCCGAGGCCACGCTGCAAAAGGCCCTCGAGCTCCTTTCGCAAGCCCACCAGCAAGGCGCAAAGGTGGCCGTACTGCCCGAGCTCTTCCCCAGCGGCTACCGCTTCGCCGACGCCGCCTTTACCCCCAGCGTGCTGGCCCGGCTCGAGCAGTTCTGCGCCCAGACCGGTCTGAGCGTGGTGGCCGGGGTGCTGGAGCAGGCCGGCCCGCGCCACGCCAACCGGGCCAGGGTGGTGGGGCCGGCTGGGGTGCTGGCAACCTACACCAAAACCCACCTGATCCCCGCTTTCGGCGAGCCCGAGACCATGATTCCGGGACAGGAGCTGGTTACGCTCGAGCTGGAGGGTTTCAAGGTGGGCCTCGCCATCTGCTTCGACCTGCGCTTCCCCGAGCTCTTCCGCGTCTATGCGCTGCAAGGCGTCAACCTGTTCCTGATTCCTTCGGCCTGGCCCAAGAGCCGCGGCTACGCCTGGGAGCTTTTCTGCAAATCCCGCGCCGCCGAAAACCAGGCCTACCTGGTGGCCGTTAACCACGCCGAAAACCCCTTCGGGGCGGCCAGCCTGGCCGTGGACCCCCTGGGCCAGGAGCTGCTGCGGGTCGAAGCTGAGGGCCTTGGGCTGGTCGAGCTAGACCCGGCCTTCCCGGCCCGGCTGCGCCAGGAGTTCCCGGTCTTTCCCCAGCGCCGACCCGAGCTGTATCAGGGCCTTCTGAAAAGCCCCACCAGCAAATAAACCACCGCCCCCAGCATCAGGCCCTCGCCCCAGGCTGGGAAGTAAGGCCACAGCATCTGCAGCTCGAAACGCCCTGCAAAAAGCAGCGGCCAGGGCAGCAGGGCCCAGGCCAGCCCGTACTGCCGGTAGCCCACCGCCAGCAAAAAAGCCAGCCCCACCCCCCGCAGATAGAACAGCCAGCCCTGCCCCAGCTCGTTTTGGTAGATAAACCACAGCAGGTTGAGCCAGACCCCCACCACCCCCCAGGCCCAGCCAAACCGGCGCACCCAGGCGGCGCCCGCCCACCACAGCCCCAGCGCAATCAATCCATCCAGCATCGAGGGGTTATTCTACGCCCTGTCCGGTCAGTTGCTCGAAGCCCTCGAACAACGGGAGGCGGCCTCCCGTGAGGTGCTCAAAGCGTGATGATCTGATCCGGCGGGTTGGAGGCCAGGGCGGCGTACAGATCGGGGAAGCAGCCCACCTGCACCCCCGGTACGGTTCCCTGTGGATTGCAGGCAGCCGGACTGGTACGGCCCTCGCACCAGCGGGGCTGCCCTGTAGCCAGGCCCCGCTCGAGCGCGCACATATCGCACATCATCAGCAAAATGCCCTCCGCTTCAGCCAGCCGGGCCAGCCGCTCACCCACGGCATCCCCCTGGCGCAGGATGTACACGTTGTCGTCGAAGAAGAACATCCCCACCACCTCCACCCCGTGCGTGCCAGCCTCGAGCTGGGGCAATATCATCTGGCCCAGCTTGTAGCTGGCGGCTCGAGGATGAGCAAACACATACGCCACCTTCATAACCTCACCCGTTGCCCTTTGATTCAGTTTCATAATCACAATAATGATAATGCATTATCAATAAATGGCAAGCCGCACGCGGTTGGGTATCTGGACGAAATGAAACAACATATAGTATGCTTCTCCGCAGAAACCACAAAATGTGGTTTCTGGGTTCAAAGACAGGGGAAGTGCGGTGCAATTCCGCCGCTGTCGCGCAACGGTTATAGCCCGAATGCCTGCTTTGAGTCCTCATCGCTCGCCTCCGCGCAAGGGGCGGAAAGGATGGTCTGAATGAGTCTTCCCATACAAACAGGTAGCGGCTAGACCTTTGGCATCTGCTCTGCTGGTCAACCTTCCTTAATCCAGGACAGAATCCTTTGTCTTGCAAGGCGGCTTTTGCATTTGCAGAGGGAGGCTCTTTTGCTAGTCGTCTACACCTCCAAGACCGGCAACGTCGCCCGCTTTGTCGCCCGGCTGGGCCTGCCGGCCCTGCGCCTTGGCGACGGCACGGAAAAAATCGCCGAACCCTGCCTGCTCATCACCTACACCACCGGCTTCGGCCAGGTTCCCCCGGAGGTGCTGAGGTTCGTTGAAAACAACCGCCACCTGATCGTGGGGGTGGCGGCCAGCGGCAACCGCAACTGGGGGGCTAACTTTGCCCGGGCCGCCGACCTGCTGGCCGAACGCTACGGGATTCGCGTGATCCACAAGTTTGAACTATCCGGTACTGCAAGGGATATAGAGATCATCAAGGAGGCCATCCATGCGCTATCTGGAACTGAACAGTGCGCTGTTGCATAAGAAAAACGGCTTTTTCCAGCTCGAGAAAGACCTCGAGGCAGCCCAGGCCTTCGAGGAGGAGGTGCTGCTGCGGCTGCGGCGGTTCTCAGATCCGCTGGAGCGCTTCCAGGCGCTGATCCAGGAGGGCTACTACGAGGATTTCTTCGCTCGGTATGAGGCGGCCGACCTGTTGCGGCTTTACCGCCTGGCCGAAAGCTACCCCTTCCGCTTCCAGAGCTTCATGGCGGTCTCCAAGTTCTACAAGGACTACGCCCTCAAAAGCGACGACAAGAAGCTCTACCTGGAGCGCTACTTTGAGCGGGTACTGGCGGTGGCGCTGCACCTGGGGCAGGGGGATGTGCAAAAGGCCGAGGCCTATGTCCGGGCCATGATGGAGCAGCGCTACCAGCCCGCCACCCCCACCTTCCTGAACGCGGGGCGGGCCCGGCGGGGCGAGCTGGTCTCCTGCTTTCTGCTGGAGCTCGACGACTCCCTCAACTCCATCGGCTACAACCTGAACGCGGCCATGCAGCTCTCCAAGATCGGGGGCGGGGTGGCCCTCAACCTCTCCAAGCTGCGGGCGCGCGGGGAGCCCATCAAGGGGGTGGCCCACGCCGCCAAGGGGGTGGTGCCGGTGGCCAAGCTGCTGGAGGACGCTTTCAACTACGCCGACCAGATGGGCCAGCGCAAGGGGGCCGGGGCGGTCTACCTGAACATCTTCCACTGGGACGTGGAGGAGTTCCTCGACACCAAGAAGATCAACGCCGACGAGAAAAGCCGCCTGCAAACCCTCTCGCTGGGCCTCTTGGTGCCGCAAAAGTTCTTCGACTTGGCCGAGGCCGGGGAGGATTTTTACGTCTTCGCGCCCTACTCGGTCTACCGGGCTTTCGGCGAACACCTCGACGATATGGACCTCGACCGGATGTACGAGGCCCTGGTCGCCCACCCCGAGGTCAAGAAACGGCCCCTCTCGGCCCGCCAGATGCTCACCCGGATCGCCCAGACCCAGTTCGAGTCGGGCTACCCCTATATCGTCTACCGCAGCAACGCCAACCGCCAGCACCCCCTGAAAGCCCTGGGCCAGATCAAGATGTCCAACCTCTGCACCGAGATCTTCCAGCTCCAGACCCCCACCCTGGTGGGGGACGCCGGGGAGGTGGTGGAGGCGGGCTTCGATATTAGCTGCAACCTGGGCAGCCTGAACATCGTGAACGTGATGGAGCAGCAGAACCTGGCCGAGAGCGTGCACACCGCGATGGACGCCCTTACCGCGGTCAGCGACGCCAGCGCGGTGCGGCAGGTGCCCGGGGTCTGGCGGGCCAACCAGGCCTTCCACTCGGTGGGCCTGGGGGTGATGAACCTGCACGGCTTCTTGGCCAAAAATCAGATCCGCTACGAGTCCGAAGAGGCCCGCGACTTCGTGCGCAGCTTCTTCGCGGCGATGAACTACTACAGCCTGGAGCGCTCCATGGAGATCGCCCGCGAGCGGGGGCAGACCTTCCACGGCTTCGAACAAAGCGAGTACGCCAGCGGGCGGTACTTCGAGAAGTACCAGGAGGACTTCCGGCCCCGGACGGAGACGGTGCGGAAGCTCTTCGAGGGCATCCCCCTGCCCAGCCCCGCGGACTGGGCCCGCCTGAAGGAAGCGGTAGAGCAGCACGGCCTCTACCACGCCTACCGGCTGGCGGTGGCCCCCACCGCCTCCATTAGCTACATCCAGAACGCCACCCCTTCCATCCAGCCCATCGTGGAGCACGTGGAGACCCGCACCTACGGCAACGCCACCACCTACTACCCCATGCCCTTCCTCTCGGAGGAGACCTACTGGTTCTACAAGTCGGCGTACCACATGAACATGTACCGGGTGATCGACCTGGTGGCCGAGGCCCAGCAGCACGTGGACCAGGGCATCAGCACCGTCCTATTCGTGACCAGCGAGACCAGCACCCGCGAGCTGGCCCGGCTGTATGTGTACGCCGCCAAGAAAGGTTTGAAGAGCCTGTACTACACCCGCACCAAGAACCTCAGCGTGGAAGAATGCCTGACCTGTGCGGTTTGAAGGAGCCAAGATGTCACAGAGCCTATCCGTTCTATCCGCCGTCAACTGGAACCGTCCGGACGACGGCTACACCAAGATGTTCTGGGATCAGAACGTGCGGCAGTTCTGGGTGGACGAGGAGATCCCCCTGGCCGACGACAAGCTGACCTGGATGACCCTTTCCCGCGAAGAGCAGCGGGTCTACGAGCAGGTGCTGGCCGGGCTGACCCTGCTGGACACCGTGCAGGGCAGTGTGGGGATGCCCCTGCTGTCGCAGCACATCGAAAGCCTCCAGGCCAAGGCCGTGATGGGCTTCATGGGGGCCATGGAGCACATGCACGCCAAGAGCTACAGCAGCATCTTCTCCACCCTCTGCACCAGCGAGCGCATCGCGGAGCTTTTCGACTGGGTGCGCAGCGAGCCGGTTCTGCAGGAGAAGCAGACCTTCGTGCACCGCCGCTACCTGGGGGTGCAGGACGAGCAGAGCCTGTACCTGGGCCTGGCGGCCAGCGTGCTGCTGGAGTCGTTTCTGTTTTACTCCGGGTTTTTCTATCCTTTGCTCTTAGCCGGGCAGGGCCGGATGACCAGCTCGGGGGAGATCATCAACCTGATCATCCGCGACGAGAGCATCCACGGGGTGTATGTGGGCCTGCTGGCCCAGGAGGTGTACGCCGGACTGCCGGAAGCCCAGCAGAAAACCGCCCGCGAGGGGGTGTACAGCATGCTGGAGCACCTGGCGGGGCTGGAGGAGCGCTACAGCCGGATGCTCTACACCCCGTTGGGGCTCACGGAGGCGGTGGTCACCTTCTCCCGTTACAACGCCGATAAGGCCCTGATGAACCTGGGACTGGAACCTTACTTCGGCGTTTCCGCCGAGGCGGTCAACCCGGTGGTGCTGGCGGGTCTTTCCACCCATACCAAGAACCACGACTTCTTCTCCACCAAAGGCAACGGGTATGTGAAGGCCATCCGGGTGGAGCCCATCCAGGACGAGGACTTTATCTTCGAGGGCCTGGCCCCCGAGTACCAGCCCGTGGTCAAGCGGGATGGGCGGGTGGTGCCCTTCGACGAGCTGCGCATCGTGCGGGCGGTGGAGAAGGCCGGGGCGGCCACCGGGGTGGCCCTGGACCCGGGGGTGATCGAGCGGCAGGTGCTGGGCCCCATCAAGCGCAAAGCCCGGCAGCAGCGGCTCCATATCGAAGAGATTCAGAACCTGGTGGAGGAGGGCCTGATGAAAAGCTACCCGGCGGTGGCCCGGGCCTACATCCTGTACCGGGAGGAGCGGGCCAAAGCACGCCGAGACCAGCCCTATGGTTGCTAAGTCACACGGGAGTTTTATGAAAGTCGGTAACCTGGGATTTCCCCGAATTGGAGCCAAGCGGGAGCTCAAATGGGCACTCGAGGGCTATTGGCAAGGCAAAATCGATGAAAACGAGCTACGTTCAAGAACCGCCTCGCTACGTCTAAAACACTGGAGACTGCAGCAAGAACACGGTGTAACCTGTCCTCCTAGCAACGATTTCTCTTTGTACGACCATGTGCTGGACGCAGCCTGGATGGTGGGGGCAATCCCAGAGCGCTTCAATCCAGAACCCTCACTATCCAACTATTTTGCCATGGCACGCGGCCTCAAAGAGCAGCCCCCCTTGGAAATGACCAAGTGGTTCGACACCAACTACCACTACCTGGTTCCCGAGTTTGAGGCTGGAATGCGCTACAGTCTCACCGACCCTAAGGTGTTGAACGAGTTCAAAGAGGCCTTAGCACAAGGTATACACACCCGTCCAGTGCTTTTGGGGCCCGTTACCTTGGTTTGGTTGGGTCGCCACATAAAAGTGGAGCCGGAAGATGTGCTTGCAGGTATTCTTCCTGTCTACGTTCAGGTGCTGGACTCTCTGGGAGAATTAGGCGCCCAATGGGTACAGATGGATGAACCACTGCTAGGCCTCGAGCTCTCCCCCCGCCAAGTGGAAAGCTTCCGTCAAAGCTATGCCTACCTTGCCCAGCACCGGAAGCCCCACTGGCCCCGCTGCCTTCTAGCCAACTACTTTTCTCCTCTACGCGAGAATCTCGGTTTGGCCTTAGAACTGGGCTGCCAAGGCCTACACCTTGATCTGGTACGTGGCGCAGAGGATTTCGAACCCGCACTGGCCGAAGTGCCATCGGGAATGGTTCTTTCTCTGGGATTGGTGGATGGGCGCAATGTGTGGAGAACCGATCTGGCTAAGGCCCAGGCTTTGCTTGAAAAAGCCCAGGCCAGGCTTGGTACAGATCTTCTCGAAGTCGCGCCCTCCTGCTCCTTGCTATACGTGCCCTACGATCTAAGGCTCGAAACCCAACTAGACCCCAGGCTCAAATCCTGGTTGGCCTTTTCCGTTCAAAAGCTGGATGAACTCACCCTCCTAGCCCAAGGCATACCTCCTGAAGTAAGAGCGGAAAGCCAGCGAAGCCTGGAGGAACGCAGGAACTCTCCTGTGGTTCAAAATCCCGAGGTGCGCCGGCGGCTAGCCCAGATACGGCCCGAGGATTACCAGCGGCGAAGCCCCTTTGACAAACGCTGGCCTCGTCAGCAAGAGCATCTGCGCCTACCCACCTTCCCCACCACGACCATAGGCTCTTTTCCTCAGACAGCTGAGCTACGTCTTGCACGAGCCGCATTAAGGGAAAAGCGGCTTTCAGAGGAAGCCTATCAAAGTTTGTTAAGAGAACAGATCGCCCAAGCAATTGACTTTCAGGAAGAAATCGAACTGGATGTATTGGTGCATGGTGAGCCCGAACGCAGCGATATGGTGGAGTATTTTGCCGAGCAGTTAGAGGGCTTTGCCATCACCCAGCATGGTTGGGTGCAAAGCTATGGCTCTCGAGCGGTCAAACCCCCCATCATCTATGGAGACGTGCACCGCAGTGCTCCCATGACAGTCCATTGGATTGGTTATGCACAGTCCCTCACATCTAAACCTGTTAAGGGAATGTTGACGGGGCCATTAACCTTAATGAAGTGGTCTTTTGTACGAGATGATCAGCCTCTTCAAGACACCTGTACCCAGATTGCCCTGGCCTTACGAGACGAAGTAAAAGACCTCGAGGCTGCAGGAATCCGGGTAATTCAGGTAGACGAACCCGCTTTGAGGGAAGCGGCCCCTTTGCGCCCAAAAGACTGGCCTGAATATTTCGACTGGGCAGTCAAGTGCT
Organism: Meiothermus ruber DSM 1279; assembly: GCF_000024425.1. Lineage (NCBI taxonomy): Bacteria > Thermotogati > Deinococcota > Deinococci > Thermales > Thermaceae > Meiothermus > Meiothermus ruber. Next base: position 956,008 of record NC_013946.1, on the reverse strand, counting down.
TTCGTCTTGCCACATCCGGGGTAGCCGATGCCACCCAAATCCACAGCCACATGTGCTATTCAGACTTTAACTCCATTATTTCATACATTGCTGCCATGGACGCTGATGTGATTTCCATTGAGGCTGCTCGTTCACAAATGGAGTTATTGGAAGCGTTTGGAGAGGGGCGCTACCCTAACCACATCGGTCCAGGGGTCTACGACATCCACTCCCCTCGAATACCCTCGGTCGAGGAGATAATCCAGTTATTGAAAAAAATTGAGCGTTATATTCCCCTTGAGAAGATATGGGTCAATCCCGATTGTGGCCTCAAAACCCGAAGCTGGGCAGAGGTGCGCGTCGCTCTAAAAAACATGGTTCTAGCAGCACAAGCAATGCGTGCAAGAGGTGAGCAATGAGTTCCTCGGCCAAGCGAGAGCTGACCCGCACCGTACACTTGGTGCGCCCCCCCGACTGCAACCACTACGGCAACCTGTATGGGGGCACGGCCATGGCCTGGATGGACGAGGCCGCGTTTGTGGCCGCCACCCGCTATGCGCGCTGTAAAGTGGTCACGGTACACACCGACGCCATCGACTTTCATCATCCGGTTCCTCAAGGCTCGATTGTGGAGTTGGTGGCCTGGGTCACCTCGGTTGGGCGTAGTTCCATGCGGCTCGAGGTGGAGATGTGGGTGGAACCCATCGACAAGGAGGAGCGCATTCTGGCCTGCCGGGCCGGTTTCGTCATGGTGGCCCTGGGTGAGGATGGGCGGCCCAAAACCATTCGCAATCAGGACGCCCTCGCACCGCGCACAGCAAAATAGCCTCCAAGGTCGCATGGCGGTTATTCTGGCCCTACTCCTGGACTGGTTTTTCCGCGAACCCCCCGCCCGGCTGCACCCGGTGGTCTGGATGGGAACCTATCTGAAGACGGTAGGCAGCAACCTCATCGCCCATCCTCCCATCAAAGCCTTTCTATTGGGTAGCTTTTACTGGCTCCTGGGGTGTGGCGCGGTCCTTGGGGTGTATGCTGGCCTCGAGGCTCTAATCGCCAGGGCAGGCGAGGGGGCTGGGGCCATCCTGGCTGCTCTCCTGCTCAAACCCCTTTTTGCCCTTCGAATGCTTCTGGATGAGGTGGTTGCGGTGGAGGAGGCTTTGCAAAGAAACCTCGAGGCCGCCCGGCTGCGCCTGCGCAACCTGGTCAGCCGCCCCACCGAGTCCTTATCGGAAAGTGAGGTACGCGAAAGCGCCCTGGAAAGCCTGGCCGAAAACCTCAACGACTCCCTGGTAGCCCCGCTTTTCTGGTTCGTGCTGCTAGGTCTGCCAGGGGCCGCCCTATACCGCTTTGCCAACACCGCCGACGCCCTGTGGGGGTACCGAGGCCGCTGGGAATGGGCGGGTAAGTTCGCCGCCAGGGCCGACGACCTCCTTAACTACATCCCAGCCCGTATCACCGGCCTGTTGCTATGCGGCCTGGCTTGTCCCTGGAAAACCCTATCCAGGGAAGCGCTCAAAACCCCCTCGCCCAACAGCGGCTGGCCCATGGCCGGCCTGGCCCTATGTCTGGGCCTGCGCCTGTCCAAGCCGGGTGCGTACACCCTGCACCCCAACGGGCGCGTTCCCACCACCCGCGACCTCCAGGCCGGGCTGCGCCGGGCTGCCTGGGTCGGCTGGGGTGCGGGGATTCTGGCCGGCCTGAGCACTTGGGTGGTGGGTAGGGGTATTCTGGGACTGTTCTAGATACGACTTGAGGATAGCCCACATAAACCGCCCTGGCTATCCTCCATAATCGTGGCACATGATCGACGACGTACTCACGCCCATTCATGGGGGCACCGATGCAGGCCCCGCCCCCCGCTACGACTTCTCCACCAACGCCAACAGCCTGGGCCCCGATCCCTACGCCCTGGCAGCCATCCAGGCCGCTGATCCCAGCCGGTACCCCGATCCCCTGTACACCCAACTGCACCAGGCCCTGGCCGCGTTTCATGGGGTGGCCCCTGAGCAGGTTGCGGTGGGAGGAGGCACCAGCGAAATCATCCACCGCCTGACACGCTGGCGCTATCTGCGCGGGCCCATGCTTATCTTTCCCCCTACCTTCAGCGAGTATGCCCGGGCGGCCCAGCCGGCCGAGCTACCCCTGCTGCGTGCTGCTGATGCCGAAAGCTTTTTGAGTCTGCTGCCCAGGGCCACCCTGGCCTTTTTATGCGTGCCCAACAATCCCACCGGCGAGATCTACACCTTTATCGAGGAAGCCGCCCACATCGCTGAGCAGTACCGTATTGCCCTGGTGCTCGACCTGGCCTACTACCACCTGCTGCCCAACCCCCCCGCCCTGCCGCCCAACGCCTGGCGGATGTACAGCCCCAACAAGGCCCACGGCCTTACTGGGGTGCGGGCTGGGTATCTGGTTGCGCCGCAAAGCCTGTTGCACTTCCGCAACCTGGCGCCCTCCTGGGTCGTGGGGGTGCATGGCGAGGCCTTCTTACAGGCCACCCTGCAGCCCAGCTCCCAGGGCTGGCTGGCCAGCACCCGCGAAGAACTATGGCGTCTGCGTAAGCAGCTCGCCAACGGGTTGCGTGCGCTGGGCCTCGAGGTGCAGGAAAGCCCAGCCAATTTTCTGCTGGTTAAAGTAGGCCGGGCCACCCTGGTAGCCCGGCGGTTGCGGTCGGAAGGCATCCGGGTGCGCGACTGCACCTCGTTTGGTCTGCCGGAATGGCTCCGGCTCTCGGCCCAGCCTGTCGAGGCTCAAGAAGCCCTGCTCGAGGCCCTGCCCCGCTGCCTGGAGGCAGCCCCCACCTAAAGCCCCGCGCCCTTCTCGATGTGCGCTGAGACGATGCCCTGCTCCTCGGCTTCGCGGGCCAGGATGGCGGCTTTGATGCGCTTGAGGGTGGTCACCTCTTCCAGGGCGCGCTGATCAAGGGTGTCGGTGATGAACTTGATCTGCTCGTTGATCTCGGGGATGGAGATCTGCTCCAGGGCGTTCACCCGGCGGTTGGTTTTCTTGATCTCCTCGCCGATTTTGCGCAGGCGGTTCTCGGTGTTGGCCACCGCGACAATGGCCTCGGCCAGGCGGCGGAAGGCTGTGGCGGCCTCGAGGGTCTTGGCACCCACCCCGATGGGGCTGAAGGACAGCCCACCCCCGGCCTCGGGGGCCGAGATGCGGGGCACCTTGACCCCATACAGGCTCTCCACCTCCATGTGCACCTCCAGGGGGGTGCTGGAGAGCGACTCCACCGCCTCGGGGGTGTCGAAGGCCTTGGCGATCAACAGGCTGAAGTAGGCCTCCTTGGCCGCGTCGTTGAGGGCCTCACGGGCTTTGAGCGAGTCCTGCACCAGAGCGAAAAACTCCCCAATCAGGGCATCCCGCTTGTTTTTGAGCAGTTCCACCCCCTGCAAGGCCAGCCGCTTCTGGTCGCGCTTGGCCAGCAGGGTTGAGCGTGTCGGTGAGACTTGTTCAGCCATAGTTAACCCCTAAAAGGCGTGGAAAGAGAAAGGTACGGTCGCATGCTTTTCTATTTTTCTCCTTCCCCGCCTTTCATGCTTTACGCCCCCACCAGCTCTTCCAGCTTGCCGGTCTTCTGGTGGTACTGCTCGATGTACTCGCGGCGGATGCGCTTGAGCTCGGAGGGCGGGAAGTCCGAGAGCAAAGCCCAGCCAATGTTGAGGCTCTCCTCAATGGAGCGTTCCTTCTGGCCCTGGTTGATGAACTTCTTCTCGAAGTTATCCGCAAAGCGCAGGTACTTCTTGTCCATCTCGGTGAGGGCGTCCTCACCGGTGATGGCCACCAGACGACGCAGGTTCACCCCGCGGGCGTAGGAGCTGAAGAGCTGGTCGGCCAGTTCCTTGTGGTCGGCGCGGGTCTTGCCCTTACCGATGCCGTTGTTCATCAGACGCGAGAGCGAGGGCTGCACGTTGATGGGCGGGAAGATGCCCTGCTGGGCCAGGTCGCGGGCGATGAAGATCTGGCCCTCGGTGATGTAGCCGGTGAGGTCGGGGATGGGGTGGGTAATATCGTCACCGGGCATCGAGAGGATGGGAATCTGGGTAACCGAGCCCTTCTTACCGTGCACCACACCGGCGCGCTCGTAGAGCGAGGCCAGGTCGGTGTACATGTAGCCGGGGTAGCCGCGGCGGCCCGGGATCTCCTCACGGGCCCCACCGATCTCGCGCAGGGCCTCGCAGTAGTTGGTCATGTCGGTGAGGATGACCAGCACGTGGTAGTCGTGCTCGAAGGCCAGGTACTCGGCGGCGGTCAGGGCCATGCGGGGGGTGAGCAGGCGCTCCACGGTGGGGTCGTCGGCTTTGTTGAGGAAGAGTACCGAGCGGGAGAGAGCCCCGGTGCGCTCGAACTCCTGCATGAAGTAGCTCACCTCGCGCTGGGTAATCCCCATCGCTGCGAACACCACCGCGAAGCCCTCGCCCTCGCCCAGCACCTTGGCCTGGCGGGCGATCTGGGCGGCCAGCTCGTTGTGGGGCAGGCCCGAGCCCGAGAAGATGGGCAGCTTCTGGCCGCGCACCAGGGTCATGTTGACGTCAATGGCGCTGATACCGGTCTGGATGAACTCCTCGGGCTTCTCGCGGGCCACCGGGTTGATGGGCGCACCGTTGATGGGCAGGCGCTTGTCGGCCACCACCGGGGGCAGGCCGTCAATGGGCTTGCCAATCCCGTTGAAGGCCCGGCCCACCATCTCCTTGGATACGCCCAGGCGGGCCACGTCTTCCACCAGCGATACCGTGGTGCGCTCGAGGTTCAGCCCCGAGGTCTCCTCGAAAACCTGCAAAACCGTGTACTGGTCGGAGACTTCAATCACCTGACCGCCGCGGATGCGGCCGGTGCCGTCGTCAATGTTCACAATGGCGCCGTAGGCCAGATCGGCGGCCCCCTCCAGGAACAAAAGCGGGCCGGAGACGTAAGTTACGGCGTTGTATTCTTTCTTGAGCATCAAAACCTCCTTACGCCTTGACCGCACCCAGGAAAGCGGTCTTGATCATCTGATCGAACTCGGCCTTGTAGGCGGGGAACTCCTCCTCGGGCACGTAGCGGGCCCGCCCGATTTTCTCGATCACCGGGTCGTTCAGGAAGTCCGCGATGGTCGCCCCTTTGGCCAGGGCCAGCTCGCCTTGCTTGTAGGCCGCCAGGATCATCTGCATGATGCCGTAGGCCTTGGCCATTGAGCAGCTCGCGTCCACCGGGTCAAAGCCGTTTTGCTGGAGGAAGTCTTCGCGGGCGATACGGCCAATTTCCAGGGCCAGCCGCTCGGCGTCCTGCAGAGCATCGGGGCCCACGAGCTGCACCACCTGTTGCAGTTCGGCCTCGCGCTGCAAGAGGGTGATGATCTGGGTGCGCACCTCGGGGTAGTCCGGGGCCACGTTCTCGCGGTACCAGGGCTCGAGGATGTTCAGGAACAGGGAGTACGAGCGGGCCCAGTTGATGGCCGGGAAGTGGCGGGCTCGAGCCAACTGGGCATCCAGGGCCCAGAAACCACCGGTAATGCGCAGGGTGGACTGGGTGACGGGCTCGGAGAAGTCACCGCCCGCCGGCGAGACCGCGCCGATCACCGAGACCGCGCCCTGCTCACCGGCCAGGGTGATCACCTTGCCGGCCCGCTCGTAGAAGCTGGACAGGCGCGAGGCCAGGTAGGGCGGGTAGCCTTCTTCGGCGGGCATCTCCTCCAGGCGCGAGGCGATCTCGCGCAGCGCCTCGGCCCAGCGGCTGGTGGAGTCGGCCATCAGCGAGACCTTGTAGCCCTGGTCGCGGAAGTACTCGGCCAGGGTGATGCCGGTGTAAAGGCTGGCCTCGCGGGCCGCCACCGGCATGTTGGAGGTGTTGGCCACCAGGATGGTGCGCTCCATCAGGGGGCGGCCGGTCTGGGGGTCTTCCAGTTCGGGAAACTCCACCAGCACGTCGGTCATCTCGTTGCCGCGCTCGCCGCAGCCCACATACACCACGATGTTGGCATCCCCGTACTTGGCGATGGACTGCTGGGTAACGGTCTTACCCGAGCCGAAGGGGCCGGGGATGGCCGCCGTACCCCCGGCAGCCAGGGGGAAGAGCACGTCCAGGATGCGCATCCCGGTCAGGAAGGGCTGGTTGGGGTCGAGCTTGCGGGTGAAGGGGCGGGGCTTGCGCACCGGCCAGAAGTGGGCCAGACGCAGCTTGGTGCCGTCCTCGAGCTCGGCGATGGTATCGTCGATGGTGTACTGCCCGGCCTCCACAATGTGCTTGATGCGGCCGGCCTTGTCGGGTGGCACCAGAATCTTGTGGGTGAAGCTGTACTCCGGCACGGTGCCCAGGATGTCGCCCCCTTTAACCTCGTCGCCCACCTTTTTCAGGGGGGTGAAGTCCCATTTGCGGGTGCGATCCAGCGACGAAACCTCGATACCCCGGCTGATGAAGATGCCCGACACCGCTTGGATCTTGTCCAGCGGGCGCAAAATCCCGTCGAAGATGCCGTTCAGTAGGCCGGGGCCCAGCTCGAGGGCCAGGGGCAGGCCGGTGGTCACCACCGGCTCACCCACCTTGAGGCCGTTGGTGTCTTCGTAGACTTGAATAAAGCAGGTGTTACCGTCCAGACGGATGATCTCACCCACCAACTTTTCGTGACCGACGCGCACGATGTCGTACATCTTGGCGCCTTGCAGGTTCTCGGCGATCACCGCCGGCCCTGCGATTTTTTTGATGGTTCCCACTATGTTCCTCCTTCGGAGGGCTGATAGCCAAACTACAGCTTGATGTCAAACCCAATCGTCTCGCGCACCAGCCGGCGCATGTAGGCCTTGGCATCGCCGCCACCGCTGAAGGTATCGAGCAGGTTGGGCAGCGAAAGCAAAACCGGCGCGCTGCGCCCGCGCATGGCCCGTTCGGCGGCCTTGTTGGGATCACTCAGCAGGCGCTGGTCTACCGCCACCAGCGCGTACTGGTTGGACTGAATCATCTCAACCAGCCTGAGGGCCGCTTCCTCGGGGGCCGCAACCACGGCCTCGAGGCCGGCCATGCGGTAGCCAGAAGCGGTTTCGGCATCGGTCAGCACCCCAATTTTCATGCGACCTCCTTCGCCACCGCATCAGCCGGCAGGTTGTAGTAGGCCCGCCGGGCCAAAAGGCGGATGCGCGCACCCTCCCACAGTTTTCGCTGGATGTAGTCGAGCACCAATCCACCCCCCAGGCTATCGGTGGCACCCGTGCTGGCTTTGGCGAGTAGAACCCTCCGGGAGGTGCGCTCGAGTTCCCCCAAGGTACGCACCCCCACCACAGGCGCCAGCGGGGTACCATTCAGCGCTTCCAGGGCCGCCAGATCCCCCGCTGCAATCCGACCAAAAACCGCCCGGCTCAGGTGCTTACCGCCTGGCACAAAGTAATTGTCCAGGTTGAGGTTGGCCGCGCCCAGGGCCTGCAGCTTGAAAGCGGTGGACAGGTTGGTGACATCCGCTTCCAAAGCGTAGAAGGCTGCAATAAAGTTCTGGCGTAGCTTCTTGGCCTTTTTGAAAGTAGCAGCAAAAAACTCGCGATCCAACGCGACCTCGAGGGCCAGCGGTTCAGGGTTACCAATCAGGGCATTGCGCAGCGCTTTGGCTAAAGGATGTCCGGGAAGCTGCAACACCTGGGCCATGCTGGTCGCATCGGGTGCCTGCAACATGGCGTTAAGGATGGGTTCCTTGAGGGTTCCCCCCACCAGCCCAGCCTTGATCTCCTCCGGGGCCTTGCCGCTCTGCTTGCCACGCAGAATGGCCTTGAGGTTGATCAGATCGGCCCGCAGCAGAGGCAGACTCACCAGCTCGCGCATCTCGCCCGATACCAGGGTTGGCAGATCGCCCACCGTGCGGGCAAGGTGGTTGGAAACCGCCCGATCCACATCGTCCAGGGTATCGCCCAGCAAGTCGGCACCGTAGACCGTTTCCGACAACAGACGTATGAATTCGGGGAAGGGTCGGCCCAAGGCTTGCTGAAAGAAAGACTCCGGAACCATCTGGCTTCGCCTCGAGCGCACCCGGGCGTTGAGATAGGCAAAGGCGTTACGGGTCAGCACACTACCCCCAAATAGCCCTGGCAGCCTTGGCGGAAAGCGCATCCCAGGCCCGCTCAAGGCGTTCGGTCAGGGCGTTCTGCACATACGAGCGCCCGCCCCGGGCCACCAGGCGCACCCCATCCCGGATGGCCTCATCGGCCCTGAGCTCCAGCCCCCGTGCCCGAGCCCAGTCGGCCAGCAAGGCGGTATGGGCCGGGTTGACCACCACCGCCTCGGCCTGCCCCAGCTCGGCCAGCGCCTCTTCGGCCAGCTTCTGGAGGGTATCGGCAAAACCCGGCTGCGCGGCCAGGTCTTGCAGGGCCCGCAGCGCTTCGGCCTTAACCTGATCCACCACCCGCCCTTTGGCCGCAATTCGGGCCTGGTTGACCAGCAGCTCCGCCGCGCTCTCGGCCCGGCGCAAAGCCGCGGCGTGTTCGGCCTCGAGCTGGCGTTCTTTGCTGGCCTTGAGGGCCTCGGCCTGCTGCGCAGCCTGGCTTAGAATCGACTGAACCTTTGCCTCGGCTTCGGAAGCAATGGCGCTGATCTCGGCGGCCACTTCACTTTGCAGAATGTCCTCGAGTTTTGACATTGGGCTCCTCTATAAGCTTCTTGCAGATAGCCAATGGCGGATATACCACTGGCTATCTGGCATCGCGCTAGTTGATGAGGAACGAGAAGGCCAGGCCGAAAATAGCCAGCGTTTCGGGAATGAGGAAGAAGATCAGAGCCGTACCGAAGTTGCGGCGATCCTCGGCCACCGCACCCACAGCCGCTGCACCGATCGCGCTCTGGGCCATACCCGTACCCAGCAGACCCAGGCCGATAGCCAGTCCCTTGCCAATGGCAGCGAACGAAGCGCCGGTTGCCGCGCCTTCTTCAGCAGCAAAGGCCACCGTAGCCAGGATAACGATAGCGACGATCAACAGAGTCTTGGTAAGCTTGAGGTTCTTCATACTGATTCTCTCCTTCACTGATTTCACGCGCTACAGCACGTTGGTGAACTAGACTGAACGAGACTTTGTATCGTTGGGCGACGAAAGGGCACCCCTACATCATAAGGGTGCACCCGAGCATTTTAATCTGACCTGACCGAGCGAAAAGGCCTGTACGGCCTCCCGGTCTCCTCAAAAAAACCAAAGTTGGTGGAAAACTCGATCCACAAGAGACGGATGGGCTGAATCACGTGACCCAGGGTGGTAATGACGATAATCGCCAGAATCAGGAGCAAACCAACCAAAAAGCCCAGTATCCCGCCAATAAAGCCAAAACGCTCTGCCAGGCCAAAACCCACCTGGTTGGCCAGGCTGGCCAGCACACCCCCCGCCACTCCCACGGCGTACAAACGAATATAGCTAAGAATCTGCCCACCCTTGCCCGGCAGCTCAGCGATCATCAGCACTTCACGCGAGAGGGCTACACCGACGAAAAATAAGATGATGCCCACCCCAAAGATGACGTTGAGGAGGGGGATATTAGCCTGGGTCAGGAAGTTGTAGGCAAAGGCCACCAGACCCACCAGGCCCGAGAAGTAGCCAAAGCCTTCCCAGAAATGCTTCATGTGCCCATGCTTGAGGCCCAGGCGCATCCGCAGGAAGAAGGCGTAAAGAACCTGAAACACCCCAAACAGGATAGCAAAGACCATCAGCCCATTGGCTGTTTGGGCAAAATCCAGGCGGTTGATGATGATGGGAATTAGCCCGTAATAGGTGTCGGGATCATAGCTGGGGCCGGTTGGATAAAACACCCGCCAGCCGTCTTTGAGACCAAAAATGCCCGGCAGCCGCAACTTCTCCAGGAAGGTGCCAAAAAACTCCCCGTACAACACCCCCCAGAAGATTGCCCAGCCCGCCATCCATTTGCCAATGGTGGCTAGTTTGCCCAGCACATCGGGCCCGAAGGCAGCTCCCAGAAAATCGATGCGCAGGGTCTCCCCTCGACGGGACTTCCCGGCCAGCCATAGGGCAGCCAGCAAGAACAGCAGCCCAATTCCGATATCACCCACCACAATTCCGAAGAAAAGTGGGAAGAAGATGGCAATCATCACGGTGGGGTCGTGGCTGCCATAAGCCGGGGTGTTGAGAAAACCATGCAAGAGCTCGAAGGGTTTGGCCCAGGCCGGGTTCTCCAGGGTCACCGGCACCTGGTGGCTCTCGTGGTGCTCATCTACCGGTTCAAAGGTGTAGACGATCTGGTCGCGCAGGCGGCCCAGGGCTTCTTCCACTTTTCCCTTGGCCTTTTGGGGCACCCAGCCCATCAGGGCGGCCCCATACTTTCCTGCGGCCATATCGGCAACGGCTTTGTAGCGGGCCACCTCGTCTTTGGCCCGGGTCCACAGGGCTATGAGGGCTTCCCCGGACTCCCGCGAAAGCCTGGCGACCTCCTCGCGGATACCCACCAGCTCTTCGGGGGCCAGCCTGGCCCGTTCCTTCATGCGGGCCGCCGCCTTCCCAAGGGGCATGGCCCCATAAGCACCCGGAAAACGCAGTTCGGCCAGGCCCAGACGGGAAAGGCTCGAGCGCGCCGCCTCGAGCTCGCTCCGCTTGACCACCACCAGGGCGGCTAGCTGGTTCTCCAGGGGCTCGGCCTCGAGCACAAAGCGATCGGCCAGGGCCTCTTGCAGGGCCTTGCGAACGGCCTCGAGCTCCTCGGGCTTGGCTACCAGGAAGGGAATGACCCCCAGGCGGGGGCTCTCGTCGAGCCCATGCGCCAGCGCGGCCAGCTTTTCGGCGGCCTTGCCGAACAGCTCGATGGTCTGGATTTCCTCCTCCAGGGCCGCCCGCTCTTTGCCCAGCACCTCGGCCCGGCTGGCCACCGGACGCAGCACAGCCTCGGCCTCCTCGAGGGAGCCCGTAAACGGTTTGCTGCTGGGCACCGTCGCCAGACCAACCACCGTCAGCGACTGTTCGGCTTGCGAAACCACCGCCTCCCAGCGCTTGAGTTCGGCTTCTTCGGTTGGGGATAGACGATACTCGCCCAGCTCATCCGGGCGCAGGGGGTCGATGTGCACCACCCCAGCCTTTTGCAGCTCGGCCAAAAGCTCCCGGGCCAGCCGCTTAGGGCCAGCCACAATCAACTTCTCCATAGGAGCGATCAAGGCAGTACCTCCTTCAGTACCGCCTGAACCGCCTCGGCCACCTTTGCCGCTGCCGCTTCGCCAATGGCCTTTGCCTCCGCTTCGGCCCTGGCCTTGGCTTCGCTCTCAACTTTAGCCACGGCTTCGGTGGTGCGGGCGCGGTACTGCGCCTCCAAGTCCCGTGCAGCCTGCTCGGCCTCGGCCAAAATCTGGGCGGCCTTGGCTTCGGCTTCCTGGACCTTGGCGGCGGCGGCCCGCTTGGCCTCCTCGAGCTGCTTGGCCAGGGCCTGCTCGCGCTCCGCTAGGCTTTTTATGAGTCCTGATCCAGCCACGTTCCCTCCTTTCTGGTCGCCATCGCTTTGCTCGGCACATCGAAAAAGCGAGCAAGTGAAAACTTGCTCAAAGATGAACCCCAAGAATCATAGCGGCTTCTCAGGATTCGTGTCAACGCGAGATAGCATACACTAGTTAGCTTGAAGAACGCACGGTCTGGAAGCACAGATTAAAGTGCCTCGAGGGCAAAAAGCATCGGGCGATTGCAGATTGATATAACAGCAAAAAGCGATAGACTCACGGGATGAATGTCCGCGTGAACGCCAGAGGTGCAGCCCGGTTGCTGGCCCGCCACCCTTGGGTATATCGAAGCGACGTGCTGGAAGGGCCCCCACAGCCCGGCCTCTACCCGGTGCAGGCCGGCCCCAGGGTGCTGGGCTGGGCCCTGTACAACCCGGCTTCGGAGATCAGCGTGCGAGTTTTTCACTTCGGCCCAGCCACAGATCCCCAGAGGGCCCTGCTGGAAAACCTGCGTAAAGCCTTGCAGCGGCGTAAAGAGGCGGTTGCCCAAGAACCCCAGGGGGCTTTCCGGCTGGTGCACGCCGAAGGCGACCTGCTGCCCGCACTGGTGCTTGACTACTACGCTGGTCATGGGGTTTTACAGATAGGCTCGGCCGCCCTCGAGCCGCTGACCCCCGCCCTGGTAGAAGTGCTGCAGGATGAGCTTCCCCTGCAAAGTCTGCTAGCCAAAAACGACCAGAAAACCCGCAGCCTCGAGGGCCTGCCCCTGGAGGTCAGACCCCTGCTGGGCCAGGTACCCAGCGCGGTCATGGTGCGGGAAGGCAGCATCGTGTACCGCGTCGATCTGATGGAAGGCCAGAAAACCGGGGCCTTCATCGACCAGCGCGACAATCGCATCCGGTTGAAAACTTTTAGGGGAGAAAGCGCCCTGGACGTGTTTAGTTACCACGGCTCCTTTGCCCTCCACCTCGCTCAAAATTTCAAGCAGGTTACAGCGGTGGATAGTTCGGCGGCCGCCCTGCAAAGAGCCAGGGAAAACGCTCAGGCCAACGGCCTCGCCAACATCGCCTTCCGAGAGGCCAACGCGTTTGAGTTTCTGCGCGAAGAGGAGCGGCGCAAAGCCCGGTACGACCTGATTGTGCTCGACCCCCCGGCTTTCGCCAAGGGCAAACGCGACCTGGATCGGGCCTACGCCGCTTACAAAGAGATCAACCTGCGGGCCATGAAGCTGTTGCCCAGCGGCGGCATCCTGGCCACCGCCTCGTGCAGCCACCACCTGAGCGAAGCCCTCTTTTACCAGATGCTCACCGAGGCTGCCGCCGATGCCCACCGCGCTGTGCGGGTGGTAGAAAAACGCGGTCAGGGCTGGGATCACCCGGTGTTGCTCAATGTGCCCGAGACCCAGTATCTGAAGTTTGCCATTCTGGAAGTTTTCTAACTTTTGCTGAGTGGCTTTTCCCCATGCCCGCTCTGCTGCAAGGCCAGGGCCAGCGCCCTGCCTTCCTCACCCAGCCTTAGGGCCACAGGTCGCTTAAGGGCTCCCTGGCGCAAAATTAAATAGACTGTACGCCCGGCCCCAGGGGGGCTTAGAGGGCGCAGATGGATTTTCTTGGGCTTGGGCAGGGTCCAGATGGCCACCTCCGGCAGGAGGGTAAGCCCCCCCACCTCCTCTACCAGTCGGATGAGGGTTTCCAAATCCCCGCTTTGGAACTCCACCCCTTTCGAACCCTGGCCTGGTCTGCAGGCAGCCAGCACCTGTTCCCGAAAACAGTGTCCTTCGGCCAGAACCCAGGTGTCTTCCAGGGGAATTTCGAGGGGATGGATGGCGGTTCGGGCATAAAGGGGGTGCTCCGGAGAGACATAGGCCAGAAAGGCTTCCCTAAAGAGGGGGTGAACCTCGAGGCCGGGGGCCTCCTCTTCCGTGGCAATCAGACCTGCATCCAGGCGGCCTTCCACCAGCCCCTGCAGGATGCTGGGGGTGGGTTCTTCCCGAACGGAGAGCTCGAGGCCGGGAAAGCGCACCCGCAGCCGGGGTAGCAGCCGCGGCAGAAGATAAGGGGCCAGCGTCGGGATGACCCCCAGTCGAAAAGGCCCCTGGAAGAACCCCTCCTCCCCCCGGGCCAGGGCCTTGAGCCGCTCAACCTCCTCCAGCACCTTGCGGGCCTGGACAATAACCTGCTCGCCCACCTCGGTGGGCTCCAATGGGCGCTTTTTTCGGTGAAAAAGCACCACCCCCAGCTCCTCCTCCAGGCGCTTAATCTGAATGCTCAAAGCCGGTTGGGTCAGGAAGACCCGTTCTGCTGCCCGGGTGAAGTGGCGCTCCTCGTCCAGGGCCACCAGATAGCGGAGCTGGTCCAAGTTCATAAATCTAGTTTATACTAGCACGGGTCATAATCTATTGGACTTATTTCTTCCGGCATCCTACCCTGAAACCGTCCGGAGCAAATCTCCGGCAAGGAGGTGACTAGGATGTTCCTGAGGATCGACCGGTTGCAGATTGAACTTCCCGCGCCCAAGGAGCAGGATCCCAATGCAGCGAGCGCTGTACAGGCCCTTCTAGGTGGGCGGTTCGGGGAGATGTCCACCCTGATGAACTACATGTACCAGTCCTTCAACTTCCGGGGGAAGCAGGCCCTCAAGCCCTACTACGATCTCATCGCCAACATCGCCACCGAGGAGCTGGGGCACATTGAGCTGGTAGCCGCCACCATCAACGCCCTCCTAGCCAAGAACCCCGGGAAGGGCCAGGAGGAAGGGGTAAACCCCGTGGCCGCGCCTTTGGGCTTCGCCAAGGACGCCCGCAACGCCGCCCACTTCATCGCGGGTGGGAGCAACAGCCTGGTCATGGGGGCCATGGGGGAGCACTGGAACGGGGAGTACGTCTTCACCAGCGGCAACCTCATCCTGGATCTCCTGCACAACTTCTTCCTGGAGGTGGCCGCCCGCACCCACAAGCTCCGGGTCTACGAGATGACGGACAACCCCGTGGCCCGGGAGATGATCGGCTACCTGTTGGTGCGGGGCGGGGTGCACGCCGCCGCCTACGGCAAGGCCCTGGAGAGCCTCACCGGGGTGGAGATGACCAAGCTCCTGCCCATCCCCCGCATCGACAACAGCCAGTTCCCCGAGGCCAAGAAGTTCATGGAGCAGGGCTTCCACCGCAACCTCTACCGCTTCAGCCCGGAGGACTACAAGGACCTCGGCCTCATCTGGCGGGGGGCTTCCCCCGAGGACGGGAGCGAGGTGGTGGTGGTGGACGGGCCTCCCCAGGGCGGCCCGGTGTTTGACGCCGGCCACGACGCGGCGGAGTTCGCCCCCGAGTTCCACCCCGCGGAGCTCTACGAGATCGCCAAGAAGCTCTACGAGAAAGCCAAGTAGCAGCAAAATACGGGCTTGCTCAATGGGCAGTGTATCGAGCACTGCCCATTGTGGTTTGTTTGTGTTGTGTTTGAAGGAAGCTGGGGCTCAATCGACCTCCATATAGAAAACCTCCCCTGCAGTGCGAGGGGAGGAAGAATAGAGGGGCGGCTGGCGGGTTTTGACTATCGAGCCCGCGTTAGCTCGAGGCGCACTTGTTGCGTGCGGCCGGCCTCGACTCGAACATCCCTAAACGCCACACGGTAACCCGGGGCCAGCGCCACCACCTGGACACTGCCGCCCTCGAGCTCCTCCAGGCGCAGGAAGCCCCCCCGGGTCTGGCCCACCTCGCGGCCATCCAGGAAGATGCGCGCTTCCACGTTGGTGTAGACCTCGAGCGTCCCGCGCAGGGCCTGCAAGGTGGCGTTCACCGGCACGGTCTGGCCGCTGCCCACACTCAGGCTGGCCCGGAAGTTCTGGTAGCCATTCAGACGGAGCTCGAGGTCGTAGCGGCCCGGCTGTACGGTCAGATTCAGCGGCGTAGTCCCCACCACCCGGCCATTGAGCAGCACCTGGGCCCCCTGGGGGTTGGAGTTGATTTGTAGCAGCCCGTTTTGCACCACCGGCACCAGGCTGGCGTTGACCACCGTGGTCTCGCCAGGCCGGATCTGGGCCGAGGTGCGGAAGGTCTGGTAGCCCCCCAGGCGCAGCTCAATATCCACCCGTCCTGGGCGCAGCACCAGGCTGAGGGGGGTGTTGCCCACCACCCGGCCCTCCACCAGCACCTGGGCCCCTGTGGGGCTCGAGTTCACACTAAGGGTACCGGTGGCGGGTTGCACAGGCTGTACAGGGGTGACGGCCGCCCGCCCCACGATAAAAAATGCTACGTTGGAAACCCAGTCCTGCTGGGGCAGCGGGGTCACCACAATCGAGAGGGCCCGGGCCAGGTTGTCCGCACCCTGCAGGTTCACCCGCCCGGTCTGGATATCGGCAATCTGGGCCAGCGACAGGGGCTGGCGGCTGGCTACGGCCAGCACCCGATCCTGCCCTTCAGGGCCGGCCACATCTAAGGTATAGCGCGCGCCGGTGGCGGGCGGGAAGGTGCGGGTCTCGCCGGCCCGCAGGAAGTTGTTCTGATCAAAGGCATTGGGCAGAATCAGGCCGATCTCGCCCGTAGACTTGACGCTGAAAATGTAGACGTAAGCGTCCTGGTTAACCTGCACCGAGACCTGGATGCGCTCGCCAATCTGGTAGACCGGGTTGCCGGTCTTGCCGGGGTCTTTGTTGACCCAGACCCGCACCTGGAGGTCGGTGGGCACCGGGTTGACGATGATGCCCTGCGGGCTGAGTTCGGGTGCGGCCAGGGCAGAGCCTGCCAGCAAGAGTCCAAGGGTTGTTGAGAAGATTCGCTTCATGTATGGCCTCCTCCACCCCCAGCGTAGGATACTGGGACTGACCGTCGTGAGAGCCCATTCAGCCAAAGTTAACCTTGGCGTTGAGCAATTCTTTAGTGGGGCCTGGCCTGTTGGAGCGGGTTTCTGGCGGCAGGCCGGCCACAGCTAAGAAGCCAAGCGCATGAGCAGCCGGGCATAGCCCTGCTTGCCTTTTTCAAAGCTCGAGAGCCTGAAGAACTCGTTGGGGGAGTGAATCAGCTCGTCCTCGAGGCCAAAACCAAAGCTCACTGGATCGTGGCCTAGCTGCTGCTTAAGGGTACTCAGAATGGGCACCGAGCCACCAAACATGGTCTCCACCGGCGGCACCCCGTACAGCTCGGTGAGGACTTCCCGGGCCACCTGGGCCACCGGGTGGTCGGCCCGCATGCGAAACGCCGGGGCCCCCGACTCCTTAACCCGCACCTCCAGGCGCACACCTTTGGGCAGGCGGGCCTCCAGGTGCGACCTGATCAGGGCCACGATCTTATCGGGGTCTTGGTAGGGTACCAGGCGACAGGTGATTTTGGCATGCGCGGTGGAGGGAATCACCGTCATACCCCCCGGCCCCATGTAGCCACCCCACATCCCGTTGACCTCGAGGGTGGGCCGTCCGGTGATGCGCTCCCAGGGGGAATAACCCGCCTCACCATAAAACTCGGGCACCCCCAGCTTCTGTTTCATCTCCGCTTCGTTCCAGGGAATCCGCTTGTACCACTCGCGCAATTCGGGGCTGAGGGGTTCCACATCGTCGTAAAAACCCTCGACCGCCACGCTGCCGTCGGGGTTGTGCAACGAGGCAATCAGTTCGGCCATAGCGTGCAGGGGGTTTTGCACCTGGCCGCCCCAGGAGCCCGAGTGCAGGTCGTGGCTGGGGCCGATCAGGTCGAACTCGAGGCCGCAAATACCCCGCGCCCCAAGGCTCAGCAGCGGGGTGGTCTCGGAAAGCTGGCCGCTATCCCCGTTGATGATCATGTCGCAGCGCAGCCGTTCCCGGTGCTGCTCGATAAATGCCGGCAGGCTGGGGCTGCTGATCTCCTCCTCCCCCTCGATGAGGGCCTTCACGTTGAGGTGGAGGCTCCCAGTAGCGATCAGCGCCTCGGCGGCCAGCAGAAAGGCCATCACCTGCCCCTTCATATCCGAGGCCCCGCGGGCCACGATGCGCCCATCCACCACGGTGGGTTCAAAGGGCGGGGAGTTCCAGCGCTCAGGGTTGTCGGCCGGCTGCACGTCGTAATGGCCGTAGAAAAGCACCGTGGGCCGGTCGGGGTAAGGGCAGTACTCGGCCAGCACCACCGGATGCCCGGCGGTGGGACACACCTCGGCGGTAAAGCCGGCCTGGCGAAACCGCCCGGCCAGCCATTCCGCAGCCCGCCGCACGTCGGCCTGGCGGGCGGGCTGGGCCGAGATGCTGGGGATGGCTAAAAAAGCACGGAAGTCCTCGAGGTGAGCCGCTTGGTGTTGTTTTAGGTAATCGGGCCAGCTCATAGCAAAGCGATTCTACCGCTTTGCGCCCCATCTGGGGATCGGCTCAATAAGCCCTCTCAGAAAACAGCGCTTGATTGGCTTCCCGCAGCCACCGGCCCTACTCGTTGGTGCGGGCCATCACCTCTTCCAGGGTGGTCAGGCCCAGGAAAGCTTTTTGAATACCGTCCTCGCGCAGGGTTTTCATACCACCCCTGCGGGCGATCTCCTTAATCTGGGTGGCCGACTGCCCCTCCACAATAGCCCGGCGGATCTCATCGTCGAGCACCATGAGCTCGTGGATGGCCGTACGGCCCTTATAGCCGGTGCCGTTGCACTTATCGCACCCCGTGCCTTTGTAGAGGGTTTTGCCACGCAGCTCCTCCCTGGACAGCTCCAGCCGGCGTAGCACGGTTGGGTCGGGCTCAACCTGAATTTTGCAGTGCTCGCAGATCTTGCGCACCAAGCGCTGGGCCAGCACCCCCACCAGCGCCGCCGAGATGTTGAAGAGTTCCACCCCCATCTCATCCAGCCGGGTAACGGCCCCTGCGGCATCGTTGGTGTGCAGGGTGGCGATCACCAGGTGACCGGTCAGGGCCGCCTCGGTGGCAATCTTGGCCGTTTCAGAGTCGCGGATCTCACCCACCATGATGATATCGGGGTCTTGCCGCAGGAAGCTCCGCAGGGCCTTGGCAAAGGTCAGGCCGGCCACCGGGTTCACCTGGGTTTGGTTAATCCCGGGGATCTCGTACTCGACCGGGTCTTCGATGGTGGTGGTGTTTTTGTCGGGGGTGGCGATGCGCTTCAGAATGCTGAAGGTGGTGAAGGACTTACCCGAGCCCGTAGGCCCGGTAATCAGGAAGATGCCGTAGGGCTTGGAAATCACGTCTTCAAAGCGCTGAAACACATCCGGCGCGAATCCGAGCTGCTCAATTTCAGGGATGTCGGCGGCTTTGCGCAGCAGACGCATTACAATTTTTTCGCCGTATACGGTGGGCAGGGTGGAAAGACGCAGATCCAGGTCAATGGAACGGTCGCGGTAGCGCACCCGGCCGTCCTGGGGCAGGCGTCGCTCGGCGATGTCCAGGTTGGCCATAATCTTGATCCTCGAGGCAATCGCCGGCCCGGCCCCCCTGGGCAGGCGCATGTACTCCCGCAGGGTGCCATCGATTCGGATGCGCACCAGGATATCCGACTGGCGGGGCTCGATGTGGATGTCCGAAGCATCCTGCAAGAAGGCCTCGCGGATAATGCTGTTGACCAGCTTGACCACCGCGTTATCGTCGAGGGCGCTGGTATCGGCAGCCTCTTCTTCTCTTTTCTTACCCTCAAACTCCCGGGCCAGCTCCTCCACCCCGGTGGTGCTGCCATAGAACCGCTCGATAAGCTTGGTAATGGCCGCTTCCGCTGAGACCGCCGGCATCACATCGCGTTTGGTGATCATGCGTAGGTCGTCGATGGCCAGGATATTGCGGGGGTCTTTCATCAAGACCACCAGGGTGTTGCCCTCGAGGTGGTGGGGAAAAATGGTGTAGCGCCGAACCGTGCTTTCGGGCACCATGGTGAGCACCGAAGGATCGGGGGGCGAGTCGGTGGGGTCGATGTAGGGGTAGCCAAGCTGGGTGGCCAGGCTCTTCGCCAGCATCTCTGGCTTGATCTTGCCCGACTGCACCAGGGTGTCTTCGAGGCGGCCCCCGCCCTGCCGCTGTTTGGCCAGGGCCTCTTCCACATCCTGGGCGCTCACGTAACCCAGTTCGACCAACACTTCGCCCAGAGGCCGGGTTTTGCCCATGCGGCGCTGCACCGAAAGCGCATCCTGTAAAGCGGCGCGTCCCAGCTTACCTTCCTGCACCAAGGCTTCCCCCAGGCGGCTCTTTTCAGGATAGGCTTTGCCAAACAAGGCTTCCCAAACCTTGGGCAGGGTCAGGATGAACTTGGTGGGGCGTTCGATCAACCGGGCCACAGCGTGTCGGTGGCGTGGGTCGGCCAGTACCACCAGCACCTGCTGCCCATCCTGACGGGCTGGTATAGCCTGGTAGCGCAGCGCATCGGGGCGCAGCAAATAGGCCGAGACCTCCTGTTGCAGCTCGAGGTCGTCCAGTTCCGCCCTAAACTCGATACCGGCCTGCTCGGCCAGGGCCTGGTAAAGCCGTTCCTCGGCCAGGCCGAATTTGTTCACAAGCAGCCGACCCAATAGCTCACCGGTCTTCTCCTGCTCAACCAAAGCGGCCTCGAGATCCTCCCGGCTCAGCCAGCCTTTGCTGACCAGGATTTCACCCAGTTGCATCTCGCCCTGCGAGGCAGCCGAGGGCGGCGGGGGCACCGGCAGGCCCAGCTCGGGGTAGTGCACCGCCAGGGCGTAGCGAAAAGAGGACGGGGTAGCCAGGTAGGGCTCGATGATCTGATTGGTGAGGTCTTCGAGCTCCTCAAGCACCAGGTTGTCCAACGGGTTTAGCAGGGCCACCCGCAAGGTGCCCCCCTCCACGCTGAAGGGAATGGCACCCAGATCCCGCGCCCGCTCTGCCGGAATGAGCGACTTGGCCTCGGGTGAAATTTCCATGTCGGCTAGCTCCACCAGCGGAATACCAAAGGCCTGTTCAATGGCCTGGGCAATGCGTCGCTCAGAGAGCAAGCCCAGGTCGACGATAATCTCCGAGAGGTTCCCCCCCACTTCACGGTGCTGCTCGAGGGCTCGCTGCAGTTCTTCATCCCCCAGCAGCCCCATGTCCAACAGGGCAGCGCCCAGCCGTTTATCTCCAATTGTCAAGACGTTGGCCATTCAACCAGTCCTCCTACACCAAGCAGTGGATACCCAAGACCAATGAGCCAGTGAACAGGGCAACGTTTGTATACCTACAAGGCATCACGCGGCTTCCTCCTAGTCTTTGCTTATTCTGGGGTTCGGCGCAAAATCTTTTGGGTCAAATTCCTCTTGGGCTCCCACAGGACGTTTGCGGTTGGTATTGCCCAGTATCCAGCGCTCGAGCTTTCGCACCAGGCGGGTGTATCCCAGTTCCTTCTGGGCCAGCGGCGGTACCAGCACGGTGTACATCCCCACCAGGTTGCCCCCCAGCACGTCGGTAAAGAGCTGATCACCCACCACCGCCACCTCTTCAGGGCGCAGGCCCAGCCGCCGCAGGGCCTCGCGAAAACCAAACCAGGGTTTACCTGCCGGCCCAAAGCCCGGAATTCCCAGCTTCTCGCACCAGTAGCGCACCCGCCGGGAAGTGGCATTGGAAACCAGCATCACCGGGATACCCGCTTGCTTCTGGGTCTGTAGCCAGGCCTGCAAGGCCTCGGGAACCTCGCCATAGGTTCTATAGGGCACCAAGGTGTTGTCCAGGTCGAGCAGCACTGCCCGCAAGCCCCGCTCCTGAAGCCAGGCGGGGGTCACTTCGGTCACCGAGTTAAGCTGGGCCCTTGGCTTGAGCACCATTCCAGTGTAACGAAAACTTCTATAAGGAAGAACAGGGCTAATGGTTGGGCAGCATTATGACAGCCCACATACGGCCGGTCTGACCCCGATCCCTGCGGTGCGAAAAGAAGGCCGTATCGGCATAGGTGCAGCGTCCCAACGCCCAGTAATGCCGGGGGTCAATCCCACCTTGCAGGGCCTGGGCGTGGATGGCCCGCTCGAGGTCGAGCCGGTATCTGCCTGGATGCTTTGGATCGGGCCAAGCAAAAGCCAGGCCCACCCGCTCAAACTGCTCCAGCACCTCCGGGCCCACCTGGAAGTTGGGGCCGCTGATGCCAGGGCCCACCGCCAGTCGAATGTTCTCGGGGCTCGAGCCATACCGGGACTGCATCAGTTCCAGGGCCCGCGGCAAAATACCCGAAACCACCCCCCGCCAGCCTGCGTGCAACGCCCCCACCACACGCCTAACAGGATCGTGGAGCAGGATGGGGTAGCAGTCGGCCACAGTAACCCGCAGCAACAGTCCGGGGGTGGCGGTCAACACCCCGTCCCCTTCCCACTCCCCAGCCGTCTCAACCACATGCACCCGGTTGCCATGAACTTGACTTAGGGCTACCACCGGCGGGTTCCCGAAAGCCGCCAGCACCCTGCGCCGGTTTTCCAGCACATGCCCTGGATGATCTGCCGTGGACAGACCCAGGTTGAGGCTGTCGAACGGGGCTGGCGACACACCACCCTGGCGGGTGGTGAAGCCATGGGGCACCTCTAGCAAAGGACTGGTAAGCAACTGCAAGAACCCAACACCTCCTAGCAGCCATTCAACACCAACAAAAGCTCCACCAAACAAATCTCACTGCCAACCCTGGCATCGCCGGGCCACCCCCCCAGCCAAACACAGGCGAAAACCGGGCCAGCCAGGTTCACACTGTCATCACAAGCAGCCCGGCGCTCAGAGCCTACAATAACAGGGTGGATGTCTTTCCTCTACCTGCGCTGGCCGCTTTAGCGTTTATACTGGGCAGCCTGATTGGCTCTTTTTTGAACGTGGTCATTTATCGCCTTCCGGCTGGTCTTTCGGTGGTCTGGCCGCGATCGCGCTGCCCCCATTGTGAGCACACCCTTTCCCCAGCCGAGCTGGTGCCAATTGCCTCCTGGGTTCTGCAGGGTGGCCGGTGCAGAAACTGTAAGGCTGCCATCTCGGTGCGTTACCCGCTGGTAGAAGCCCTGACAGCAGCCCTGTTTAGCCTATCCGCAATTTTGCACCCCGTTTTCCCCGATCTGGTCTTTATATGGGCCTTTATCGCCCTGCTAATTGCCCTGTCATTTATTGACATTGACACCAAAACCCTGCCCAATTCACTCAATTTCACCGGATTCTTCCTGGGCCTGCTGGGGGCGGGGGCGCTGGGTTTCCCACATAGCTTTCAGACCGCTCTGGAAGGCGGCCTGATGGGCGCCGGCTTGGTCGCGTTGTTCGCAGGCTATGGCGGATGGCTGTACAACCGCTTCAAGGATGGCCCTCGCGAAGGCCCCTTCGGTGTGCACCTGGTACATCTGGCTGCCATGCTTGGGGCCTGGGGTGGGATGCTGGGCAGCGTAGGGGGCACCTGGCTGGGCGGGCTGGGCCTTGTGGTGGGGCTGCTAAACGCCTCGCTCAACGCCCGCACAGGTAAGGTATGGGCACTGCACGACAGCCTGACCCTCGGTCTTGCTGCGCTGGCCCCGCTTGCTGCCTGGGCGCTGGGTCTTTCCCCGCTGGAGAGTCTTCGGGGTTTGCTGGTCAGCGCAGGGGGCATGGCCCTGGCCGGCATGCTGTACTGGTGGCTCCGCAACCCATCCGATAAGGTGGAGCCCCCATCCACCGAAGAAAACCCGCAAGGGTACGTGACCGTAATGGGCTATGGCGATGTGGTGCTGGCCGGATTTCTAGGGGTCTGGCTGGGCTTTGCCAACCTGCTGGTGGCCGTTTTTATCGCCGTTTTTGCTGGCGCTGTCATCGGTCTGATCATGCGCAGGTATAGCGGCGAGAGTCAAATACCATTCGGGCCGTATCTGGCTATTGGCGGACTGGTTGCGTTCTTCTATGGAACCGCCCTTGTGCAGTGGTACCTGCGCTACATTGGACTGGCGTAGCTTGAGCCGGCAATTGAGGCGCATCATCCACACAGGGCAGTCGGCCTCAAAAAAACCTGTGCGAAAGGTGGCGTTGCTGGATTTTTCGTCGCGTGCAGCGCAAAAGGGTATCCTTAAGTCTAGGCGTCCTGGGATAGAGGCGTTATAGTGTCCTGCGGAACGCGGAGGCTATCCAGCGTTTAATCCCAAACAGGAGGATCACATGAAAATAGGCATCAACGGTTTCGGACGCATTGGCCGTCAGGTGTTCCGGATTTTGCAGGAACGCGGGGTGGAGGTGGTCGGCATCAACGACCTTTCGGACAACGCCATCCTGGCCCATCTATTCAAGTATGACTCCAACTATGGCCGCTTCCCGGGCACTGTCAGCTACGACGAGAAAACCATCACCGTCAACGGCAAGACCATCCGGGTATACGAAGAGAAAGACCCGGCCAACATCCCCTGGGGTGAGATTGGGGCCGATATCGTCATCGAGTCCACCGGGCGCTTTACCAAGCTCGAGGCCGCTGAAGCCCACCTCAAAGCGGGGGCCAAGAAGGTCATCATCAGCGCGCCGGGCAAGGGCGACATGCTCACGGTGGTGATGGGCGTGAACGAGCACATGTACGATCCCGCCAAACACCACGTCATCTCCAACGCGAGCTGCACCACCAACGGCCTGGCCCCTGTGGCCAAGGTGCTCAACGACCACTTCGGCATCGAAAAGGGCCTCCTGACCACCGTGCACGCCTACACCGCCAGCCAGAGCCTGGTGGACGCCGTCAAGGACGACCCCCGCGACGCCCGGGCGGCGGCCCTCAACATCGTGCCCAGCGAGACCGGCGCGGCCAAGGCGGTGGGGCTGGTGATCCCCGAGCTCAAAGGCAAGTTTGGCGGCATGGCCTTCCGCGTCCCGACCAGCACCGTCTCGGTGGTAGACTTTACGGCCATCCTGAGCAAAGAAGCCAGCAAAGAAGAGATCAACGCCGCCATGAAAGCGGCTGCTGAAGGCCCCATGAAGGGCATCCTGGCCTACACCGAGGAGCCCCTGGTGAGCAGCGACCTCAAGGGCGACCCCCACTCCTCCATCTTCAGCGCCCTGGACACCCTGGTGGTGGGTAACTTGGTCAAGGTGGTGAGCTGGTACGACAACGAGTGGGGCTACAGCTGCCGCGTGGCCGACCTGGCCCAGTACATCGGCAAAAAGCTATAAGCCCGCACCTTTGGAGGGGGCGCAGGGGGTGAGCGGCTTCACCTTTGCCCACCCCTCACCCCAACCCCTCTCCCGGTGGGAGAGGGCATTTGTCTAGGAGGTCAACCATGCGAACACTCAGAGACTTCAACGCTGCCGGTAAGCGCGTGCTGGTGCGGGTAGACTTCAACGTGCCCATCAAAGAGGGCAAAGTCAAGGACGAGACCCGGGTGGCGGCGGCCATCCCAACCCTGAAGCACTTGCTGGAACAGGGCGCAACCCTGGTGTTGTTCTCGCACCTTGGGCGTCCCAAGGGCGGCTACGAAGAGGCCAGCAGCCTGGCACCTGTGGCCCCGGTTCTGGAAAAACACCTGGGCAAGCCGGTGGTTTTCATCGGGGGCTCGCCGGAGCTGACCCCGGCCAGCGAGGCCACCCTGGAGCGCGTGCAGGCCGCGCCCCCCGGCTCGGTCATTCTGCTGGACAACGTGCGCTTCGAGCCGGGTGAGGAAAAGAACGACGAGGAGCTGGCGAAGAAGTTTGCACGACTGGGGGATGCCTTTGTGCTCGATGCTTTTGGCTCGGCCCACCGGGCCCACGCCTCGGTGACCGGGGTGGCCCGGTTTTTGCCCAGTTACGCGGGCTTTCTGATGGAAAAAGAGGTCAGCAGCATCGGTAAGGTGCTGCACAACCCCGAAAAGCCCTACTGGGTGGTGCTGGGCGGGGCCAAGGTCTCGGACAAGATTGGGGTGATCGAGAACCTGCTGCCCAAAGTGACCGGGATGGTGATTGGGGGGGCCATGGCCTTCACCTTCATCAAGGCCCAGGGGGGGCAGGTGGGCAAGAGCCTGGTGGAGGACGACAAGCTGGATCTGGCCCGCGACCTTATCAAAAGGGCCTCCGACCTGGGGGTAAAGTTGCTGCTGCCCACCGATGTGGTGGCGGCGCAAAAAATTGAGGCCGGGGCGCCCACCCGAATTATGCCCGCCAACGCCATCGAGGACGGCTGGATGGGGCTGGACATTGGGCCCGAGAGTGCCAAAGCCTTTGCCGAGGCGCTGCGAGGCGCCAAGACGGTGCTCTGGAACGGCCCCATGGGGGTCTTCGAGGTAGATGACTTTGCCAAGGGCACCCTGGCCGTGGGCGAGGCCATCGCTCGCCTCGAGGGCGCCTTTACCGTGATTGGCGGGGGCGACTCGGTGGCGGCGGCCAACAAGCTGGGCATGGCCGATAAGTTTAGCCATGTCTCCACCGGCGGGGGGGCCAGCCTCGAGCTCCTGGAACTCGGCACCCTGCCGGGCATAGAAGCGCTAAGCTAGGGTATGCCCCTCCACATCCAGGCCGAACCCCCGGACAGCCCCATCGCCAGGGCCCTGATCGCCGAGCTCGATGCAGTCTTGGAGCCGCTGTACCCCCCCAAAAGCCGTCACGGGTATAGCGTAGAAAAACTCATCCAGCAGGAGGTTGCTTTCTTTGTGGCCTACCTGGACGGCCAGCCGGCGGGCTGTGGTGGGGTGCAGCTATTTGGCGAGGAGTACGCCGAGCTCAAGCGGATGTACGTGCGGCCTGCGTTTCGCGGGCAGGGTGTGGGGAAGCGGCTTCTGGCCCATCTGCAGGCCTATGCCTACGAGCGGGGCCTGCGGGTGTTGCGGCTCGAGACCGGGATCTTCCAGACCGAGGCCATCGGCCTGTACCAGCGCTTCGGCTTCCGGCGCATCCCCCCGTTTGGCCCCTACTTTGAAGACCCGGTGAGCCTCTGCATGGAGAAAAGGCTCGCATAGCCAGCCATTGCTGCCAGGCTCAAAGCAGCTCAAGGCCCCACACTGGGGCCTTGCTTGTTGGTTTCGCCATCGCCCTGGGGACAGGGGTTGTACCTGGTTGCAAATTTTGGATACAAAGGATACAGTGCTGGAATGTTCCGCGCATCCCTGACCTCCCCCGAGCGGGTGGCCCGGCAAATCCGCGAGCGGATTCTGGCGGGGCGGTATCCCGGCGGCACCATCCTGCGCCAGGAGGAGCTGGCGGCGGAGCTCGGCGTGAGCCGCATGCCCGTGCGCGAGGCCCTGCGCCAGTTGGCGGCGGAGGGGCTGCTGATCCTCCACCCTCACCGGGGTGCGGTGGTGGCCGAGCTCTCGCTGGCCGAACTCGAGGAAATCTACGAGATGCGGGCGGCGCTCGAGCCCCTGGCCCTGCGCCTGGCCATCCCCCGGCTGGGCAAGGGCCAGCTCGGCGAAGCCGAGGACGCCCTGGACGAAGCCGAGCGCGTGCACGATGGGCAGCGCCTGAGCCAGCTCAACTGGAGGTTCCACGCCGCACTGTACCGCCCCGCAGAGCGGCCCCGGCTGCTTTCCACCATCGAGCTGCTGCACCTGAACGTAGACCGCTACATGCGCATGATCCTCACGGTCATGCAGCACCGCGAGCAGTCCAACCTCGAGCACCGCC